>NZ_JBIVNJ010000001.1:193149-693785 GCF_044753585.1 Streptomyces sp. NPDC088354
CTCACGGAGACCGTGGTGCCGTCCGCGAAGGGCACCGTGGAGCCGAGGGTGCCGGTGATGGTGACCTCGGTGCCGGGAAGGGCGCCGGCCGGGGCGTTCACCGTGAGGGTGGTGGCGGCGAGGGCCGGGTCCTCCAGGCTGAACGAGGTCACCGGCGGGACGGTGGTCCCGCTGTCGGTGGCGGCAGCCGGCGTGGCCGTGACACCGAGCAGGGATGCGGTGGCGAGCAGGACGGACAGAGCCGTCCCGCTCGCGATGTGGCGGGTGCGCAAGCTGGTTCCCCCCAGGCAGGCGTGGAGTCCGGAAGTCTTCCGGTGAGGTGTGGGTGCGCCGAGGGGCGCGGGCGCCCGTGAAGGTGCTCCGGCGCGCCTTCGTCGGCGGCAAGGGGAAACGCTACGTCATGCCTATGACAGCGGGCTACTGCATTGATCGCCCATGTCGATCCGTTACCACGACTTCGTCGGTCGCTGACCGATCCGTGCCCGAATCGATGCCGGGATCCGTACAACCTTTTCGCGGGCACTGGTGTTCAGCCCTGTGCGACCCGCACGGTGACGGTCCACTCGCGCAGTCCCAGGCAGGCTACCCCGTCCGGGGAGGTCGGCTGGGCGCACAGGGGACGGGTGGCGGTGAGGCGGGCCGTGCCGGGGGCGGTGGCGCGGTAGGCGGCGATTGTGTCGCCGCGGGGGGCGCCGATGCCGGCGTTGTCGGCCCGCAGGGCGCCGCCCTCGAGCGTGACGGGGGACCAGGGGCGGTCGGGGCTGCCGTCGAGCGCGACGCGGACCGTGGCGCCGGTGCCCACGCAGAGCGTGCGGCCGCTGTCGGCGGCGGTGAGGTCGAGCCGGGTGGGGCACGGCTTCACGCCGGTGGCCGGGCCGTCGCCCGGCTCGGCGCCGCCGCCGCAGGCGGTGAGCACGAGCGCCGCGACGGCCGCCGCGACGGCGGCTGTCGGTCGGGGGTGCGGCAGATGCGGTCGGTGCGGTCGGTGCGATCGGTACATGGGAGAGCCTCCTTTTCTCTGTGACGTGTCCCGGACGTAAAAGGGTCCCGGCCGCCTCGCGGCGACCGGGACCCCACACGCGGAGGAAGGGGCTCAGCCCGTGGTCAGGGCGGTGTCGTCGACCACGAAACTCGTCTGCAGGGAGGAGTCCTCGGTGCCGCTGAACTTCAGGGTGACGGTGGAACCGGCGAAGGAGGACAGGTCGAAGCTCTTCTGGGCGTACCCCGTGGCCTTGTTGAGGTTGGAGTACGTGGCCAGGGTGGTGGACCCGGCCGTGACGGTGAGCTTGTCGTAGGCCGAGGTCGTGGTGGTCTCGGCGGTGTCGATGTGCAGCCAGAAGGTGAGGGTCGCCTTGCAGCCGGCCGGGACGGTCACCGACTGGGAGAGCGTGTCGGTGTGCGTGGAGCCGTAGCCGTCCAGCCAGGCCTTGTACGAGCCGCTGTGCGCGGCCTCACCGGAGTCGTTGGTGACGACACCGCTGGAGGCGGTCCAGCCGGTGGCGCCCGACTCGAAGCCGGGGTTGGCCAGCAGCTGGCCGGCCGTGCAGGTGCCGCCGCCGGCCGGCGCGATCGTCCAGCCGAAGGAGGCCGAGCCGGAGGCGCCGGTGGAGTCGGAGGCGGTGACGGTGGTCTGGTAGGTGCCGGCGGTGGTCGGGGTGCCGGAGACCAGGCCGGTCGAGGCGTTCACGGAGAGCCCGGCGGGCAGGCCGCTCGCGCTGTAGGTGAGCGCGGCGCCCGCGCTGTCGGTGGCCGCGATCTGCAGGCTGCGGGCGGTGCCGACGGTGCCGGTCTGGCTTCCCGGGTTGGTGACGGTGACCGTGTTGCCGCTGCTGGTGCCGTTCTTGAAGGCGGTGACACCGTTCGGGGTGCCGAGGCCGGTCGGGCCGTCGTAGCCGGACTTCGCGGTGCACAGGTAGGAGCTGGAGCAGCTGCCGTTGGCGCCGGTGGTCACGTCGTAGAGGTTGGCGGTGTGGGCGTAGGGGTACGACGCCGGGTTGCTGCCCGCGGCCGGGGCGCCGCCCAGGGCGTACACGCCCGCGATGAGCGGCGAGGAGGCGCTGGTGCCGCCGTAGACCGCCCAGCCGGAGCCGCCGTAGGTGTCGTACACCGCGACGCCGGTGGCGGGGTCGGCCACCGCGGAGACGTCGGCGACGGTGCGCCGGGCGCAGCCGGTGTCGGTCTGCCAGGTGGGCTTGGTGTCGTACGCGGAGCAGCCCGAGCCGGTGCCGTCGCCGCCCGAGGTGGTGCCCCAGACCTTCTCGGTCCAGCCGCGGGTGGTGGAGGAGGTGTTCAGCGAGGTGCCGCCGACGGCGGTCACGTAGCGGGAGGCCGCCGGGTACTCGGCGCCGTAGCCCGCGTCGCCGGCGGAGACGGTGATGGCGACACCCGGGTGGTTGAAGTAGGCGCTGTCGTACGACGGGTCGGCGGACTCCTCGTCGCCGCCGTAGCTGTTGGAGACGAACTTCGCGCCGAGCGCTACGGCCTCGTTCACGGCCGTGCCGAGGTCCTCCATGCTCGCGGAGTCGGCCTCGACCAGCAGGATGTTGCAGCTCGGGCAGGCGGCGCTGACCATGTCGAGGTCGAGTGCGATCTCACCGGCCCAACCGCTGTCGGGGCTCGGCAGGTTGGTGGTGCTGCCGGTCTGGCCGACCTTCTTGAAGCAGCCGTTGGCGGTCGTGCAGGCCGACAGCCCGTACTGGGAGCGGTAGGTGGACAGGTCGGTGGCGGCGTTGGGGTCGTCGTAGGCGTCGACGATGGCCACGGTGAGGCCGGAGCCGCCGGTGGACGGCAGGTTGTAGGCGCTGTGCAGGTTGGCCGGCCCCAGACCGGACGGGGTGGCCTCGGGCGAGAGCGTGTTGTCGCGGCGCATCGCGATGTCGGTGCGCCGCTGGGCGAGGCAGCTGAACCGGCCGGCGACGGGCGCGCCGCACAGGTGCTCCGTCGGGACGTGGGCACCGGCCGTGCCGGTCGAGTGCACCGCCTGGGCCTGCGGCGACTGCAGGGCCCGGGCGTTCTGGGTGTCGCGGGCCGAGAGGGTGTGGGGGGTGGGGGGTGCGGCGGCCTGGGCCGTGGGACCGGCGGCCAGCAGGCCGCTGACGGCCAGGGCGAGCGCGGGCAGGGCCGCGGCGACCGATCGTCTCAGTCGGTGCGTGGAGAGGTGCACGAGGTGCCTCCGTCGAGTGCCGGGAGTGGGGGTGTCACGGCGCGGTGCGGGTGGCGCGGGCGGCGCGGATCCTGGGCGGCCGCGGGGTGCAGGTCATTTGCCTGTAAGGCATGTACATGTCATTTCGACACGCGTAGACCACCCCTGTGCTGCGGCTGCGTACGGGTGATGACGGTTGACGCGCCGAAGCTATTGCAGGCCGCCACCGCCGAACAGCGGCGGAGGAAGATCTTTACCGCCGCTTGAGGGGCGTTTGCCCGGACCGAGGCGGGAGCCCTCGGCCCGGCGGCGGCCGGCCCGATTTCCCTAGGGTTTTCCCTGTACGCCCCGCTGTGGCCGCGCCGTCCTTGACCTTGTCGCAGCGTCAAGGTCTCTACTGGCCCCATGCGCATCGGAGAACTCGCCGCCCTCGCCGGGGTCAGCACCCGCACGGTCCGGCACTACCACCGCATCGGGCTGCTGCCCGAGCCCGCGCGCCGCGTCAACGGCTACCGCGACTACGGGCTGCGCGACGCCGTCGGGCTCGCCCGCGTCCGGCGGCTGGCGGAACTCGGCCTCGGCCTGGAGGAGATCAGGGACGTACTCGCCGACGACGCCGGCAAGGACCTGGCGGAAGTCCTCGCCGAACTCGACGCCGACCTCGCCCGCCAGGAGGAGGCCATCCGCGGCCGCCGCGCCCGGCTGGCGGAACTGCTGCGCCAGGCCGGGACCGGCGGGCTCCCCGCGGAGGGACCCGTCTCCCCCGAACTCGCCGAGCTCTTCGCCGACATGGCCCGCGTCACCGCGGACCTGCCGGGACCCGAGCCCGCGATGGCGGCCAGGGAACGCGAACTGCTCGCCCTCCTGGAAACGGCGGCCACCCCGCAGACCCGGGGCTGGCTGACCGGCCTGCTGCGCTCCATGGACACCGGCCCGGACGCGATGCGCCGCGCGTACGCGGTCTACGCGCTCATGGACGAACTGGCCGGCGCCCCGCTCGACGACCCCCGGGTCGGCGAGGCTGCGCGGGCCATCGCCGACGCCGTCCCGGACGAGATCGTCGCCGCGATGGCCGACACCGCTGAGGACGACGTGGTGGCGGCCGCCGGACAGGGCGGCTTCGTCGCCGCGTTCCTCGACGACCACGCCCCCGCCCAGGCCGAGGCCGTGCGGCAGGCGATCCGGCTGCTGTCGGAGCGTGCCCGATGAGGAGCGCGCGCGGCTGGGCACTGGGCCTGCTGCTCTGCGCGGAGGCCGTGCTGGCCGGGTGCCTGTCGGCCGGGGTGCCGGTGCCGACGCCGGTGCTCCGGGGCACGGAACTCTGCCTTGCCGCCGCGGCCGCGTGGCGGCTGCCGCGCCTGGTGCGGGTCCACCGCGAGGCGCGGCGCCGGGGTCAGTCGCGGCGGGCCGCGCTGCGGACGGCCGTGCGCGCCATGGTGCCGGTGGCCGTGCGGCGGCTGGTGCGTCACGAACTCGCCCTGGCGGCGAGCCTGTTGCTATGGACCGCGCGGCGGCCGCGGCACGGCGTGGGCAAGGGCGCTGTCCCGGTCCCGTACAGCGGGGCGCAGACGGCCACCGTCTACGGGCTGCTCTTCGTCTCCGTGGTCGAGACCGTGCTGCTGGCGCTGGTCATCCCCTGGCCGGCCGTGCACGCCGTCACGCTCGTCCTCGACCTGTGGGGCTGCTTCTTCGTCCTGGCCTTGCACGCGGCGTGCGTGGTCCGCCCGCACGTCGTGGAGGCGGACGGCTCGCTGCGGGTGCGGTACGGCGCGCTCGTCGACATCCGGGTGCCCGCCGGGCGGATAGCGGCCGCCCGCGTCGACCGGCGCTTCCCCGGTGGACGGCTGGTGACGCTCACCGACGACGGCACGGCCGACCTGGTCGTCGGCGGGCAGACCACCGTGACCGTCGAGCTGTCCGAGCCGGTCGCCTTCCTGCGCCCGCTGGGCGCCCCCGCCCGGGCGCGCGTGCTGCGCTTCCACGCCGACGACCCGCGCGCCGTCGTGGCCGCCCTGGGGTGGGCGGGCCGCGGGGGCTCGGGTAACGTGGCGTCGCCCGCAGTGGACGGACCGAGGAGGTGAGACCCATTACCGCCATGTCAGGTTGGGTGCTCCCCCCGTACGGCTCCGCTGCCACCCCGGCGTAGGAGACCGCGAGAGCGCCCTTCGGCATCCCGAAAGGCCTTCATGCCCGCATTGCCTCCTTCCGTGCCGCCCACCCCGGTCGATCACCGGGCCGTCGTCGCCGCGCTGCGCGCCGCCGGCTGCGTCTTCGCCGAGGACGAGGCGCGACTGCTCCTCGCCGCCGCGGGGACCCCGGCCGAGCTCGCCGTCATGGTCGAGCGCCGTACCGCCGGTTTCCCCCTCGAACAGGTCGTCGGCTGGGCCGAGTTCCGCGGTCTGCGGATCGCCGTGGACCCCGGGGTCTTCGTGCCCCGGCGTCGTACCGAGTTCCTCGCCGGCGAGGCCGCCCGGCTGGCCCGCCCCGGCGCGGTCGTCGTCGACCTGTGCTGCGGTTCCGGGGCGGTGGGCGCCGCGCTGGCCGCCGAGGTGGAGCGGCCCCGGCTGTACGCCGCCGACATCGATCCCGCCGCGGTCGCCTGCGCCCGCCGGAACCTGGCCGCCGCGGGCGGTGAGGTCCACCAGGGCGACCTCTACGAGCCGTTGCCCGCCCGGCTGCGAGGCCGCGTCGACATCCTGGTCGCCAACGCCCCGTACGTCCCCACCGACGCCGTCGGTCTTCTGCCCCCCGAGGCCCGTGACCACGAACCGCTCACGGCCCTCGACGGCGGCCCGGACGGCCTCGACATCCTCCGCAGGGTCGTCGCCCGCGCCCCCGACTGGCTGGCCCCGGGCGGCCACCTCCTCTTCGAGACCGGGGAGCGGCAGGCCCCGGCGGCGGTCGAGGCCGTCACCCGGGCCGGCCTTCGCGCGCGCGTCGCTGTTTCCGAGGAATGGCACGCCACCGTGATCGTCGGCACCGCGGCGGCCCGGTCCGTATAAGGGTTCGCGGAGAAAAGCCCCCGCCGGAACGGGACCAAGGTCCCGCCGCCTCGCTGTCGAAAGGCCCGGCCGTCGAAAGGCGGAAAGCAAGAATGCGGGAAAGCGGGGGAGGGAGAAAGTCCCGGCGCTCGGAGGGGAAAGTCCTGGCACCCGGAAGGGGAAGTCGCCCGCCCGCGTGAAGCGGAATCCCCCGCGTTTTCGTCCGCCTCCCGGGCTTCCCCTTCGTGCCGCGCCCGCGCGGGCGCGCGGGCGCGCGTAAGGGGGGTGTCCGCGCGGGCCGCGGTGCCGGCGGCGGCCCGCCGCGCAGGGGCCGCCGCCCCGGTACCGATGTGCCGGTGCGGCGGCCCCTTGGCATGTTCGCCCACGTCGGCGGGGGGCTGCACCCCTGCGGAGTCCGTGCCCGCAGGGCGCCGGTCGCGCCCGGCGCCACCGTCGCCCGGAGTGGGACACGCAGTGTCATCGGGTGGGCGCGGGGAGCGAGAACGGCGGCGAATTCGTGACCGGGACCACGTGGCGCCGGTCACGCAAGGGGCGATTTGTGGGGGTTTGCGTGTGACGTGGCAGATATGGCGCGCGCCACAATCCGGCCCTCTTAGTAGTCCGCGGTCCTCAATTCCCGTCCGGTGACTGGGCGGCGGGACTTTGGACCCTGGGGGCACTACTAATCGCGGTCGTAATGGGGGGCATTGACCCCCGCCAGGAATTCGGCCAACAATTCATGGCGTACCCCACGGAAAAGGAAAGAAACGAATGCAGATCTCCTCCATGACGAAGTTCGCCTCCGCCGCCAAGGCCAAGAAGATCTCCCTCGGCGTCGTCGCTGCCAGCGCCGCCGTCGTCGCCGGTGGTGTGGCGATGGCCCCCACCGCTTCCGCCGCTACGACGCACTCCGGCTCCGTCAACGCCTGGATCAACCAGAGCCTGGAGATCATGCACAAGAACGGCATCCCGGGCACGTACAACGGCATCTACAAGAACCTGATGCGCGAGTCCTCGGGCAACCCGTCGGCGATCAACAACTGGGACAGCAACGCCGCCAAGGGCATCCCGTCGAAGGGCCTCATGCAGGTCATCGACCCGACGTTCAAGACGTACCACGTGCCCGGAACCTCGTACAACATCTACGACCCGGTCGCCAACATCACCGCGGCCTGCAACTACGCGGCCCACCGCTACGGTTCGATCGACAACGTCAACTCGGCCTACTGAGGCCGGGCGCGACAGCGCCACGCGTGTGCCCGTGAAGAGTGCCCCCGGCAGTGCCACTGCCGGGGGGCGCTCTTTTTTGTGCTCCCGGACCGGTTCCCGGGTCCGTGCTTGACACCCGCCGCGGACCCGACGCATCATCGTTCCACTAATCAAGTAGTGGAATGGTGGTGCTGGGAACGTGGAGTTCCGCATCGACCGCCGGAGCGGCGTCGCCGCCTACCAGCAGATCGTCCAGCAGACCAAGCAGGCACTGCGGCTGGGCGTGCTGGTGCCGGGCGACCGGCTGCCGACGGCCAAGGAGGTCGCCGAGAGCAGCGCGGTCAACCCCAATACGACGCTGAAGGCCTACCGCGAGCTGGAGCGGGAGGGGCTGGTCGAGCCCCGGCCGGGCCTGGGGACGTTCGTCCGCCGGTCGCTGGCCCGCCCGCAGGCCGGGCCGGACTCGCCGCTGCGCGGCGAGCTGGACGAGTGGGTGCTCCGGGCCCGTGCCGCGGGCCTGGAGCGGGACGACGTGATCGCCCTGGTCACGTCGGTACTGGAAGAGCGGTACGCCGGTCCCCTGGTGTCCGCCGCGGGCACGGAAACGCACGGGAACACGGAAAGCGGGAAGCACGGATGAGTGAGGGCATGGACCTTCCGGGACCACCGGAGGAGTCGGCGATCGAGGCCTACGGCGTCGGGAAGAAGTACCGGCGCGGCTGGGCGCTGCAGGACTGCTCCTTCCGGCTGCCGGCCGGCCGGATCTGCGGTCTCGTGGGGCCCAACGGAGCGGGCAAGACGACGCTGATGAGCATCGCCGCCAATCTCCTGGAGCCGACCGCCGGCACGCTGCGCGTGTTCGGCGCGGCCCCCGAGTCCGCGGAGGCCGGCCGCCGGGTCGCCTTCCTCGCCCAGGAGAAGCCGCTGTACAAGCGCTTCACCGTGGCCGAGACGCTGCGCATGGGCCGCGAGCTCAACCCCGGCTGGGACCAGGCCGCCGCCGAGGGGATCGTGCGCTCCGGCAATGTGCCGCTGAACGCGCGGATCGGCACCCTGTCGGGCGGCCAGCGCACCCGCGTCGCCTTCGCCGTGGCCTTCGGCAAGCGCCCCGACCTGCTGCTCCTGGACGAGCCGCTGTCCGACCTGGACCCGCTGGTGCGTCACGAGATGATGAGCCTGCTGATGGCCGAGGTCGCCGAGCACGGCACGACCGTCCTGATGTCCTCGCACATGCTCGCCGAGCTGGGCACCATCTGCGACTACCTCATGGTCATCGCCGGCGGCGGGCTCCGCCTCGCCGGCGACGTCGACGAACTGCTCTCCGCCCACACCCTGCTGACCGGTGTCGCCGAGGGCGGCCCGGGCGTGCCGGCCGGCCTGGGGCATCACACCTTCGTCGAGTCCCGCGTGCACGGACGGCAGTTCACCGCCCTCATACGCCCCGACGGCCCGGTCGGCGCCCCGTGGCAGGCCGACACCCCGAACCTGGAGGAACTCCTGCTCGCCTATCTGCGCAACCCCGGGGCTCCCGCGCTGATCAGCCCCACGGCCCGGGTGGCGGTGGCGGCATGAGCACCATGACCGATCCGAGGACGCCCGCCGCCGCGCCGGCCGAGGCGACCCGCCGCCCGCACCTGAGCGGCATGACCTGGCTGGTGTGGCGGCAGCACCGGGCCGCGTACTGGACCCTGATCGCCCTGACCGTGGCCGGACTGGCCGGTATCGCCTGGCGGCGGTCCGTCCTGACGGACTACCTCGCACCGTACGGCTGGCCGCACCTGAAGTCCGACGACTGGGTCCAGGGCTTCACCGCCTACTCCCAGCAGCTGAGCCAGGCCGGCCTGGCGCTCAGCTTCGTCCCCATTCTCCTCGCCGTCTTCGTCGGTGCCCCGCTGCTCGCCCCGGACCTGGAGAACGGCACCGCGAAGCTGATCGCGGCGCAGTCCGTGAGCCGGGTGCGATGGATCGCCAACAAGCTCGTCATCACCGGGCTCCTCCTGGTGATCGGCACGACGCTGCTCTCGGTCGCGTACGCCTGGTGGTGGGAGCCGGCGAAGAGCCAGGCCGGCTGGACCGAGTCCACCTACTTCGACACCACCGGTCCGGTGCCGGTGGCGCTCACCCTGTTCCTCGTCGCCGCGGGTGTCCTCATCGGCACGCTGCTGCGGCGCACGCTGACGGCGATGGTGGTGACCTTCTTCTTCGCGGTCTTCTCGGAGGTCGTCTGGAGCCTGACCCGGTTGCACCTGGGCACCCCGGTCACGCTGGCCACCCACCACGCCGCGGGTCTGCCGGGCCAGTCCCCCGCACTGCCGGCCGGCGCGTTCGAGATCGACTCCAACTACGTCACCGGCTCGGGCAAGTTGATGGGCTGGGGCACGTGCGCCCATGAGGCGGACGAGAAGGCCGTCGAGGTCTGCCTGCGCAAGCTGGACGTGGTGGGCTGGTCGACCGAGTACCTGCCCGTCTCGCAGCTGTCGACGATGCAGTGGCTCGGCGCGGGCATCCTGTTCGTCCTGACCGCCGCCCTCGTCGCGGTGATCGTCCTGCGGGGCCGCAGGCGACTGGTCTGAGTCCGGCGTCCGGACCCGGCTCCCGCCCCTCACCAGGGGCGGGAGCCGGGTCCTCGGCGCGTCACGGGTCTTTACAGACGTACCCGCCTCGGCCACCCTTCTCCTCCATGACGTCCGTCCCGCCGCAGGTCACCGCAGCCGTCCACGCCACCGCCGAGCGGATCGCCGAGCTGCTCCGCCGCTGCGCGGACGCGTCGGCGCGCATCCCCGGTGCGCAGTGGACGGTGGGCGAGGCGGCGGCGCACCTGGTGCTGGCCAACGAGCTGATGGCGGCGCTCGCGCGGGGCGACGAGCGGCCCTACGGCGACGGCACCGCCGGCAGCCTCGCCGCCGCCAACGCGGCCTCGCTGGAGGCGTACCCGGAGCGCGACCCGGCCGTGCTGGCCGAGGGCGTCGTGCGCCACGCCCGGGCGTTCACCGAGGCGGCGTCCGGCCGCCCGGCGGAGCGGCCCGTCCGCACCCCGCTCGGCCCGATGGACCTGGCCACCCTCGGGTCGTACCTGGTGGCGCACATGCTCGGCCACGGCTGGGACATCGCCGCCGCACTGCGCCGCCCGCACATGATCGACGCGGCGGCGGTGGAGGCGACCGTGCCGTTCGTCATGACCGCCATGCCGCGCGTGCTCAGTGCCGCGGCCGCCGGCCACACCGCCTGCTACGACCTGCGGGTGCGCGGCGGCTCGCGCTTCGCGGTCACCTTCGCCGACGGGGCCGCGGAGGTCACGCCCGAACTCCCGGGCCGCGCCGATGTGACGATCGTCGCCGAGCCCGTGACGTTCCTGCTCATCGCACTCGGCCGGCGTACCGCCACCGGTGCCGTGGCCCGCGGCAAGATCCTCGCCTGGGGCCGCAAGCCGTGGCTCGCGCCGGGCTTCCCGGCGTTGTTCACCGCGCCCTGAGGCGCGGCGCACGCGGCACTTGATAGACTGCCGGCCGTCGTTCAAGCCTTCTCGCTGCGGATCCCGATCCGCCGGGGAGGCTTTTTTCATGCCCGGCGGGGGCCCGCCCCGCAGCGGGCCCCTTCCCGGACAGGAGACCCATGCCGGATCCATGTGTACGTCGAGCGACGGCCGACGACCGCCCCGTGGCGGAGCGCCTCTGGTTGATGTTCCGTCACGACATGTCCGGGTTCGGCGGCGTCGTGCCGAACCCGGACGGGACCTTCCGGAGCGACCGGCTCCACGCCGCATTCGCCGGCGGCGACTGGGCCCCCTATCTGCTGACGAGCGGCGAGCGCCCCGTCGGTCTCGCCTTCGTGCGCGGCCTGACGGGCCCGACGCGTGTGCTGAACAGCTTCTTCGTCGTCCGCGGAGCGCGCCGGGCCGGCGTCGGACTGCGCGCGGTCCGGGACGTCCTCGGCAGGCACCCGGGTCCGTGGGCGGTCGCCTTCCAGGACGCCAACACGGTCGCGGCGCGCTTCTGGCGCCGTGTCGCGAGCGAGGTCGCCGGCGACGGCTGGAGCGAGGAGCACCGGCCGGTACCGGGTCGTCCGGACCTGGCGCCCGACACCTGGATCTCGTTCGGCGCTCCCACGACGACGGGTGGCCGGTCATGACCTCATCGACGAACACCGCGGCGGACGCGGGTACCGGGCGGCTCGGCGACCTGACCGTCAACCGCGTCGGGTTCGGCGCGATGCGCCTGACGGGCAGTGCCCCGTTCGACCTCGGCGAACCGAGCGACCGCGAGCGGTCGATCACCGTTCTGCGGCGCGCGGTCGAGCTCGGCGTCAACCACATCGACACCGCCTCCTTCTACTTCTCCTCGAAGCGCTCCGCCAACGAGCTGATCAACCGGGCGCTGGCGCCCTATCCGGAGGATCTGGTCATCAGCACCAAGGTCTGGCCCGGCCGGGACCCCTCGGGCGCGTGGTGGTGGGCCGCACCGGAGCAACTGCGCGGCCAGGTCGAGGAGAATCTGCGCCAGCTGGGCCGTGACCATCTGGACGTGGTGAACCTGCGCGTCCCGCCCAGTCACAGGAACGGCTCGACCGGCGCCCACTTCGAGGCGCTGGCCGCGCTGCGGGACGCCGGACTCGTACGCCACCTCGGCATGTCCAACGCCACGCCCGCGCACGTGGCCGAGGCGCGGGCCATCGCGCCGGTCGTGTGCGTGCAGAATCCCTACAGCCTCGACGCGCCCGGCGAGGAGCGGGAGTTCCTGCGGGCCTGTGGTGAACTCGGCATCGCCTTCGTGCCGTTCTTCGCGATCGCCGGAGCCGGACGGGAGGCGGGCGCGAGCGCCGCCGACAGCGAGGCGGTGCTCGCCGTCGCCCGCGCGCACGGCGCGTCGGCGGCGCAGGTCCGCCTGGCGTGGACACTTCACCAGGGGCCGCACGTGCTGGCCATCCCCGGTACCGGTGATCCGGACCACCTGGTCGCGAACGTCGCCGCCGGGGCGATCCGGCTCTCGGAGGACGACATGGCGCTCCTGGGATCCCACCACCAGGACGACGGACGGCCCCCGGCCGCCGCGCGGGCCGCTTCGTGAACACCGGCCGCGCCTGACGGACCGTGCGCCGGGGCGGTCAGAGGCCCGACAGGGTCATGAGGAAGCGGGTCCTCGCGTCGTCGCGTCGCGCGCAGATCCCGGGGACCGCGTTGAGGGCGGCCAGGGCCCGGCACCAGCCCCGTACCCGCTCCGGGGACTGGCCGGGAACCATGGCCGCCAGCTCCTCGATCCGCGCGTCCAGCGCGGCCGGGTCCGTGACTCCCTCGAGAACCCAGTCCACCGCGTCGAAGTCGGGGTCGCCCCACGCGGGCCGGGGGTCGATCGCCACCATGCGGGCGCCCGGCCCGGACAGCACGTTGGACGGATGGAGGTCACCGTGCACAAGTCCCACCGGCCCGCTGGTGGCGAGTTCCAGCGCCGCCTGCCTGGCCCGGCCGAGCACCGCCGGGTCGAGCAGGCCGTTCATGCCGGCCGCCGACAGCCTGCGGTCGGCCAGGCCGAAGAGGAAGCCGACCCGGTCCGACAGGGGCCGCAGCACCGAGTGCTCCCCGGGAACGGGGGAAGCGGCCCGCAGGTCCCGGAGCAGCGCCGCGGCCTCGGTCAACCGCCAGGCGAGCTGCCGCACCGGCACTCCCGGCTCCACGTCCCCCAGCAGCAGGGCGCCGGCCGTGAGGTCCCGCGCCAGCAGGGGGACCACCGACGGCGTCCCTTCCCAGGCGCGCAGGGCCTCGGCCTCCTCGCGGGCGATCGCGGGCTCCGGCGTGACCTTCAGCCAGACCGGGGCACCGGTGTCACGCCGCACCGAGCGGAACACCCGCGAGGTGCCTCCCCCGCCGGACCCGACGACCTCCAGGTGCCACCGGGCGGCGAGTTCGGCCACCAGGCCGGGCAGTTCGTCGCACCAGGCACGCACCCCGTCCCCGAACCGGACCGCGAGCCGGTCCCGGACCTCCGGGGTGACAACAGCATGCGATCCCAAAGGGCCCCCTCGTCCGGCCGATGCGGTCCTTGCGCATCCTAGGAGCCCCGCCGGGCAACAATCGTCAACTTCCGGTTGACGTTCCCGCATGCGTCAACCTAACGTTGACGCATGACGCAACCCATCCGGCTCGACGACCTCATCGAGGCGATCAAGAAGGCCCACCCCGACGCGCTCGACCAGCTCTCCGACGCGGTCCTCGCCGCGGAGCACCTCGGAGAGGTGGCCGACCACCTCATCGGCCACTTCGTCGACCAGGCCCGCCGCTCCGGCGCCTCCTGGACCGACATCGGCAAGAGCATGGGCGTCACCAAGCAGGCCGCCCAGAAGCGCTTCGTCCCCGACCTCGACCCCAGCCAGGGCTTCAGCCGCTTCACCCCCCGTGCGCGCAACACCGTCATGGCCGCCCACACCGAGGCCCGCACCGCGGGCAACGCCGAGGTCGCCCCCGAGCACCTCGCCCTCGGCCTGCTCGCGGAACCGGAGGGCATCGCCGCCCGCGTCTTCACCGCGCAGGGCCACGCCCTCCCCGCCGTCCGCGAACACCTCACCGCCGCCCTGCCCCCCGCCGCCGGCCAGGGCCGCGCGGAAGGGGAGATCGTCCCCTACGACCTCCGCTCCCGCAAGGCCCTCGAACTCACCTTCCGCCAGGCCCTGCGCCTCGGCCACAACTACATCGGCACCGAGCACATCCTGCTCGCCCTCCTCGAACTCGAGGACGGCACCGGCCCCCTCACCTCCCTGGGCATCGACAAGTTCACGACGGAGACCGCCGTCACCGAGATGGTCGCGGCCGCGGCCGCCGCCCGCGGCGCCTAGCGCGAAGGGTCTGATGGAGCCCAGGTGTCCCCTGCCTGTTCTTCCTATTCCCTGACGTAACGCCGCTGTTCCGGCGCTAGGGTGATCAAACGAGCGTGGTGTGTCCGGCGTCACATGTTTCGTGGCGTCGTGTGCCCGGACAGCGTCGGACACCACGCAGGCAGGGGGGGTATGCATGCGCGAAATGGTCAAGGGCGCCAACGTGGGATTGGCGGCGCTCAGTGAGAACGCGGGCTCCGTGGTCGTGAGCCTCGCCTGGAGCAGCGCGACGGGGGACGGGGACGCGGATGTCTCGGTGCTCTTGCTGGATGAGAACGGGAAGGTGCGCAGCGACGCGGACTTCTACTTCTATAACAACCCGGCCGCGGTTGACGGCAGCGTCCAACTCTTCGACAAGTCGCCTGCCGCCGCTGGCAACGAGGACCGGATCGGCCTCGACCTGACGGCGATCGCACCGGGTGTGGAGCGGGTTGTTGTCGCGGCCAGCCGGTACGGCGGTGCGAATTTCGGCGAACTGGACGACCTGCGGTTGACGTTGAGCGACCAGGCAGGCGAGCCGTTGCTCGCCTTCGCCATCGAGGATGCGGGTGCCGAGAGCGCCTTCATTTTCGCGGAGCTTTACCGACGCGGTGAGGAATGGAAGTTCCGAGCCGTCGGGCAGGGATACGAGAGCGGCCTTGCCGGTCTGGCCGTGGACTTCGGGATCGACATTGACGACGATGCCGACGTCACCGAGGAGGCACTACCGGAAGCCGTGTCCCACGAGTTGGTTGAGGCACCGGACGTGGTGCGGTCCGCAACCGTACCCGCTCAGTCGGCGTCGCCGGAAGCCGAGGCCCGGCCGGCACGACGCCCTCGTACGGCGAAAAAGAAGATCACGCTCCCAAGGGCGCCCAAGAAGTCCCTTGCGGAGAACGACGCGTGGCGTCGGGCCCGTCTCTTCCCGGCCTCGTCGCTCCGGAACGATCGCGAGCGGGAGACACGCGCGACGTCGGTGCTGTTGTCGGTGATGGCCCAGGTGCCCGAGTTCGGACGTCGGCTCACTGCCGCGTTCGGCGCTCCGGCGGGCAGGATGGAGACGTTCACCGAGGTGTCGCTGCCGCACGGGGACTCGCCCAAGCGGCCTGACGGCGTCATCCGCGTGGAGCGGGCAGGCAAGCTGTGGACGGCCCTGGTCGAGACGAAGACCAACGGCAACGGGCTGAACTCCCAGCAGGTACAGGCCTACATGGACATCGCTGCCCGGCGCGGTTATGAGGCCGTGATCACCCTGTCCAACGACGTGGCCCTGGAGGGCAGCCCGCTCGTCGACGTGAAGATCGACGGGAGGCGCAAGCACAAGGTCGCGCTGTGGCACCTGTCCTGGGCAGAGGTGACGCATCAGGCGCAGATGCTCATCCGCCACGAAGGGGTGGGCAACGCGTCTCACGCCTGGCTCGTGGGCGAGTTGCTGCACTATCTGCAGCACGAGAATTCCGGCTGCCACGGCTTCCAGAACATGGGCCCTGCCTGGGTGCCCGTGCGCAACGGCATCGACGACGAGACGCTGTGCCAGGGCGACAGCCGTGCTGTCGAGGTCGTCGAGAGCTGGGAGCGACTGATCCGGCAGGTGTGTCTCAGGCTTGGGGGCGAACTGGGAATGAAGGTTCTCCCGGTACAGCGCAGCCGCCGTGGCACAGACCCGCGTGTCGGCCGTGCCGCCCTCGCGGACCGGTTGTGCGAGGACGGGCGACTCCACGCCGAACTGCTGGTCGACGGTACGCCGGGCATCCTGGCCCTCGTCGCGGACCTGCGCACCGGCAAGCTCCGGACCTCCATCGACATTCCCGCGCCGGACGCTGGATACCCCCTGACGTGGGTCAAGCGTCTGATCCGCCAGCTTGCCGAATCCCCTGCCGACCTGCACATCGAGACCCTCGTGAACGGCCAGGGCAACGGCCCCCGCGGCACCCTCGAACGGCTGCGTCCAGAGCCTGCCGACCTGCTGCCCAAGGGCGACGCCGTGATCACCGGCTTCCGGTTGTCGCTGTTCAAGGGCATGGGCACGACGCGCGGCACCGCCGAGAAGGGCTTCATCCGGAGTGTGGACGACGCGGTCGACCATTTCTACTCCGGTGTCGTCGCCCGTCTGGAACGCGATGCGGCGCCCAGCAGGCGCCAGCCGGCCGCCGCCCGCGGCGGGGAGTGACCGGGCGGCATGCAGCAGCCGGAGTACGCGCTGCGGCCCGTCGGGCGGGTGGAGTCGCCGTTGAAGCGCAGGCGGGACGCGCCGAAGCAGGCGGACGAGGGGGCGCCCGAGGCGTGGCTGGTGTTCGAGCCGGCGGTGGCGGAGGGGCTGCGCGGGCTGCGGGCCGGCATGGAGGTGCTGGTGCTCACCTGGCTGGACCGGGCGCGCCGGGACGTGCTGGAGGTGCGGCCGCGCGGCGAACCGGACCGGCTGCTGACCGGGGTGTTCGGCACGCGGTCGCCGGACCGGCCGAATCCGCTGGGCCTGCACCGGGTGGAGATCGCCGAGATCGAGGGCCTGCGGGTACGGGTGCGCCGGCTGGAGGCGCTGGACGGCACGCCCGTGGTGGACGTCAAGCCCGTGCTCGGGCGCTTCGACGAGCGGTGACCGGGGGTCCCGCGCGCCGCCGCGACGGCCCCGGGTACGGGACCAGGTCCCGCACCCGGGGCCGTCGCGTCACACGGGGGCGGCGTCGCGCGGGTCGACCGGCAGCGGGGCGAAGGGCAGCAGTTCGTCGCGGCCCGGCTGCACGACGCTGTACGTGCTCTCCGGCATCTCGTGCCAGGCGTCCGGCAGGTCGCCCAGCGGCTCGGAGACCACCAGCCGGGTCTCCGGGGAGACGTCCTGCAGCCACCACAGGTCGGGGTGCAGCTCCTCCAGGGACCTCACGCGGCTGCTGAAGAACAGCGAGCGCGAGCTGCGCCGGCTGGAGTAGCGGAACGCCCACAGCCGTTCGCCGTCGGTCACCGCCACGGTCATCTGCATCGGGAACTCCACCCCGTGCTCGTGGCCGACCCGCTCCACCAGGCCCACCATGTGGGCGACGGCGTTCGGCGCGTCCTGGTCCAGCCCGAGACTGAGGGCGAGCAGGAACATCACCTCGGAGTCGGTGGAGCCCTCCAGACGTGAGAACAGCACGGGATCGATGGCCATCGACAGGTCGCGGCGCAGCCGGTGGAAGTCGGTGATCGCGCCGTTGTGCATCCACAGCCAGCGGCCCAGCCGGAAGGGATGGCAGTTGGTCTGCTGGATCGCGCTGCCCGTGGAGGCCCGCACATGGGCGAAGAAGGTCGGCGAGGTGACGTGGTGCGCGATCTCCCGCAGGTTGCGGTTGTTCCAGGCGGGCCCGGTGTCGCGGATGATCGCGGGGGTCTCCAGCCCGGGGGAGTACCAGCCGATGCCGAAGCCGTCGCCGTTGGTCGTCTCGACGCCCATGCGGGAGTGCAGGCTCTGGTCGATCAGAGAGTGCTGGGGCTTGTACAGAATGTTGTCGAGCAGCATCGGCGTGCCCGTATAGGCCAGCCACCGGCACATCAGCACCACCCTCTTCCCCGGGTGTCCCCTCGTTCTCCCCCTTCTACTTCTTTACCCCCCTTCGTGCCCCGCCGCAGGCCGGGGCCCGCCTCACTCGGCAACGGTGCATTCGCCGTCCCTGGTTCCGGGAGCGCGCACAGTGCCACGTCCCACTCCCCCTCGGCCCCGTCCCCCGGGCCGTCCGGTGGAACGGCCGCCGTCGCGCGCGTGACGGCGTCGAAGCACGACGGGTTCTGCGTGATCGCGGTGGTCAGGATGCGGACGCGGGCCTGCTCGAAGGTGTTCGCGGTCGCGGACCACTCGGGGTCCTCGTACGCATGGCGTTGCGCCGTGCGCACCTGCCCGGTGAGCGTCGGTGACCGCCTGCCGCGCGTCGGCGCAGGACGCCGTGCGCTCCTCGGACGCCCCCGGGACGTCACCGCCCGCGGCCAGTGCCGCCCCCGCCGCGCCGCCGACCAGCGTGATCCGCGTTCTCCCCATGCGGCGGATGCCAGGTCACCGGCCCGGGATCCCCGCGGGGGCAGCCTTCGGGCCGCCCGGTCCGTAGGCTCCGCGGCATGCTGCTTCGTCAACTGGAGTACCTGGTCGCGCTCGCCCGCGAACGGCACTTCGCACGCGCCGCGGAGGCCTGCTACGTCTCCCAGCCCTCGCTGTCCGCGGCGATACGGAAACTGGAGCACGAGCTCGGGGTGCCGATCGTGATGCGCGGCCGCCGCTTCGAGGGCCTGACGCCGGAGGGCGAACGGGTGCTGGCCTGGGGGCACCGCATCCTGGCGGAGCGGGACGCGTTGCGGCAGGAACTGTCGGAGATGCGCGGCGGGTTGAGCGGCACGCTGCGGATGGGCGCGATCCCCACCGCGCTGACCGCCGCTTCGCTGCTGACCACGCCCTTCTGCGCCCGGCACCCGCGGGCCCGGGTGAGCCTGGAGTCGCTGTCCTCGGGGGACATCACGCGCCGGCTGGCCGACTTCGAGCTCGACGTGGCGATGACGTACCTGGACGACGACACGCTCGTCCACGTCCGGAAGTTCCCGCTGTACGAGGAGCGTTACGTCCTGCTGACGCCCGCGGACGGCGCCCCGGGCCCCGGCGCCGGCCCCGGCCCGGCGGAGAAGGTGAGCTGGGCGCAGGTCGCGGCGCTGCCGCTGTGCCTGCTGTCGCCGCGGATGCGCAACCGGCGGATCATCGACGGGTGCTTCGCCGCCGAGGGGGTGACGGCCGACCCGGCGGTGGAGTCCGACACGGTGGCCGGCCTGTACGCGCATCTGGTGGGCGGCCGCTGGTCGAGCGTCATCTCGCACGCGTGGCTGCACATGTTCGGGGTGCCGGACGGCATGCGGGTGGTGCCGCTGCGCGGCCCGGCGCGGGGGCCGCGGGTTGGCCTGGTCGTCGCGGACCACGAGCCGGGGTCGGTGCTCGGCGGGGCGCTGCTGGAGGTCGCGCGCGAGGCGGGTGTGCGGGACGCGCTGGACGAACTGCTCCACACCTACCTGGGACGCCGCTGACCGCAGGTGATAGCCGTCGGCTATCCCGAGATAGCGACAATCGCTTTGACCTGCGGAATCTCCGGCGAGGATGGTGAAAGGCACCTTCCGGCAACGGCGTTGAGGAGCCGCGATCATGGCCAAGGTTCTCTGTGTCCTGTACGACGACCCGACCGACGGGTACCCGACCACGTACGCCCGTGACGACCTGCCCCGCATCGACCACTACCCCGGCGGTCAGACCACGCCCACCCCGCAGGACACCGACTTCACCCCCGGTCACCTGCTCGGCAGCGTCACCGGCGAACTGGGCCTGCGCCGCTTCCTGGAGAGCCGCGGCCACACGCTGGTGGTCACCTCCGACAAGGACGGCGACGGGTCGGTCTTCGACCGGGAACTGCCGGACGCCGACGTCGTGATCTCCCAGCCCTTCTGGCCCGCGTACCTCACCCCCGAGCGCATCGCCGCCGCCAAGAACCTCAAGCTGGCCATCACCGCGGGCATCGGCTCGGACCACGTCGACCTGGACGCGGCGATCGCGCGCGGGGTCACCGTCGCCGAGGTCACCTACTGCAACAGCATCAGCGTCGCCGAGCACGTGGTGATGATGACGCTGTCCCTGGTGCGCAACTACCTGCCCTCCCACAAGGTGGTGCTGGACGGCGGCTGGAACATCGCCGACTGCGTGGCCCGCAGCTACGACCTGGAGGGCATGCACGTCGGCACGGTCGCGGCCGGCCGGATCGGGCTCGCGGTGCTGCGCCGGCTGGCGCCCTTCGACGTCAAGCTGCACTACACCGACCGGCACCGGCTCCCGGAGGAGACCGAGCGCGAGCTGGGCCTGACCTGGCACGCCGACACCGCCTCGATGGTGCCGCACTGCGATGTGGTCACCATCAACGCGCCGCTGCACCCGGAGACCGAGGGCCTGTTCGGGGACGAGCTCATCGGCACCATGAAGCGCGGCGCGTACCTGATCAACACCGCGCGGGCCCGGATCGCCGACCGGGACGCCATCGACCGGGCGCTGCGCAGCGGTCAGCTGGCCGGCTACGCGGGCGACGTCTGGTACCCCCAGCCCGCACCGGCCGACCACCCCTGGCGGACCATGCCGCACCACGGCATGACCCCGCACATCTCCGGCTCCTCGCTGTCGGCGCAGGCGCGCTACGCCGCCGGCACCCGGGAGATCCTGGAGTCCTGGCTGGACGGCAAGCCGATCCGCGACGAGTACCTGATCGTCGACGGCGGGGCGCTGGCCGGGACGGGCGCGCACTCCTACTCGACCTCCGCGTCGGCGGGCGGTGCCTCCTGACGGGGCGGGCAGGGGCCGGCGGGGCCGGCGGGGCCGTCAGACCGTGTCGATGTGCACGTTGGTGGACTTCACGCGGGCGGTGGCCTCCATGCCGACCTCCAGGCCGAGTTCCTCCACGGCCTCACGGGTGAGCAGGGACACCAGCCGGTGCGGGCCGGCCTGGATCTCCACCTGGGCCGCGACGTCGCCGAGCTTCACGGCGATGACGATGCCGGGGAAGGCGTTGCGGACCGAGGTGTGCGGCACGTCGTCCTCGGCGCCTCCCCCGGTGCGGGCGAGCTCCACCGAGAACGCGGCGAGGTCGCGGCCGTCGATGAGCCGGCGGCCGCCCTCGTCGCGGTGCGTGGCGACCCGGCCGGCGTCGGCCCACCGGCGCGCGGTGTCGGGGCTGACGCCGAGCAGCCGGGCTGCCTGGCCGATGGTGTAGGAGGGCATGTCGGATTCCTCTCGCCTCGGCCCGACGATATCCCGCCCCCCGCCCCGGGGGCGGGGTACCGCCGCCTGCCCCCGGGGCCGCGTCACACCGCCGCCAGCGCCTCCGTCGGGGGCAGCCGCGAGGCACGGACCGCCGGGTAGACACCCGCGGCCGCGCCCACGACGAGCGCGCCGAGCACACCCGCGGCGAGCGCGAGCGGCGGCAGGACCGGCGGCCACGACCGGGAGAGCGCGTAGCCGGCCGTCGCCGCCGCGCCCAGGACGGTGCCGGTGAGCCCGCCCAGGACGGACAGGGCGACGGACTCCGCGAGGAACTGCCCCCGGATCTGGCGGCGGTTGGCGCCCAGGGCCCGGCGCAGGCCGATCTCCCGGCGCCGCTCCAGCACCGAGACCACCATGGTGTTGGCCACGCCGATCCCGCCGACCAGCAGGGCGACCCCGGCCAGGCCCAGGAAGAGGGCCGAGAAGGTGTGCTGTGTGGCGCGCTTGGCGGCCAGCGCGTCCGAGGGGCGGCTGACCTGAACCAGGCCGGGCAGTTCGGGGTTGACGGTGGCGGGCAGCACGTCGCGCACCGCCTCGATCCGCGACTCGACCGCCTTGACGTAGATCACCGTGGGGTGGCCGTCGAAGCCCAGGGTGTGGCGGGCCGCGTCCCAGCCGACCAGGACGGAGGTCTCCAGTTCGGGGGTGAGCGGCATCGGCCGGAGCACGCCGATCACGGTGAACGCGTGGCCGTCGATGGACACCAGCGGCTCGCTGCCCGGGACGATCCGGTCGAAGCCCAGCCGGGACGCGGCGCGGGGGCCCAGGACGGCGGTCGGGAAGTGCTCGCTGGCGGGGGTGAGGAACCGCCCCGACCCCATACCGCCGCCGATCGTGTCCAGCAGGTTGGTCCTGGCGGCCAGGACGGTCATCCCGATCGAGTCGTTGGGATCGGCCAGATCGGAACGCCGCACCGTCGCATGGGTGTTGGCGACCGCGCTCGCGCTGGTGACGGGGCCGATGCGGGCGGCCATGGCGTCGGCGGCCTCGGGGAGCAGGGCTTCCGGCCCGCTGCCGGACGGCGGCGGCTGGGCACGCAGCATGTTGGTGCCCAGCGCGGACAGTTCGTCCATCAGCGCCCGCTGGCTGGAGGCGGGGATGCCGGTGACCACGACGAGCGTCGCGATGCCGATGGCGATGCCCAGCGCGGACAGCGCGGCCCGGGTCCTGCGGGTGCGCAGGCCCAGCAGGCCGAGCCGCAGGACGTCCAGGGGGGCGAGTCTGATGCGCTGGTTCATACGGGACTCCCGGCGGGGGTGCGGGTGGTGTCGGAGGAGATCCGGCCGTCGCGCAGTTCCACCCGGCGCGGCAGCCGGGCGGCGACGTCCCGGTCGTGGGTGATGACCGCGATGGTGGTGCCCTCCCGGTTGAGCGCGGTCAGCAGGTCCAGCACGGCCTGCCCGTTGGTGCTGTCCAGGGCCCCGGTCGGTTCGTCGGCGAGCACCAGCGCGGGCTCGTTGGCCAGTGCGCGGGCGATGGCGACCCGCTGCCGTTCGCCGCCCGACAATTGGTGCGGCAGATGGCGGGTGCGGTGCGCCAGGCCCACCCGGGCCAGTGCCTCCTCGGCGCGCGGGCGCCGCAGCCGGCGCGGCACGCCCGCGTACAGCAGGCCGGTGGCGACGTTCTCCGCCGCGTCGAGGCCGTCGGTGAGGTGGAAGTGCTGGAAGACGAAGCCGAGCAGCCGGGCGCGCAGCGCGGACAGCCGGCCGTCGTCCAGTCCTGAGACGGCGTGCCCGGCGATCTCGACGGTGCCGGAGGTCGGCCGGTCCAGGGTGCCCATGATGTGCAGCAGCGTGGACTTGCCGGACCCGGACGGCCCCAGGATGGCCAGCAGTTCGCCCTCCCCGACGGTGAGCGACACCCGGTCCAGGGCCGTGACGCCGCCGGGGTAGGTCTTGCTCACCTCGTCCACGACGAGGACGGGCGCGGCGGGCGGCCTGCTCATGAGGCCGTCACCACGGTCATGCCCTCGCTGACGCCCGGTCCGCTGATCTCCACCAGGCCGTCGGAGAACATCCCGGTCTTCACCGCGACCAGGGCGCCCCCGGGCCGCTGCACCGCGTACCCGCCCTCCCGGAGTGCGACGAGCGCGGTGACGGGGACGGTGAGGACGCCCTTGCGCTCGGTGCTGGTGAACAGGACCTGTACGGAGGCGGAGTCCAGCGCCTCGACGTCCGCGGCCCGCCGCGGGGTGACGGTGACGGCGACCGTGGGCGGGCCGGCCTGTGCCTGCTCCTCGTCCGAGGAGCCGCCCTGGACGGCGCGGGCGACCACGGTGACGGTGGCCGGGACCTCCCGGTTGTCGGGCAGCGTGACGGTGACGGCCTGCCCGGTGCGGACGCCGCCCACGTCGGTGGCGTCCAGGGTGAGCGCCACCGACTTGGCCGTCGAGGTGTACGTCAGCAGGTCCGCCTCCGCGGGGTCCCCCAGGACGGCTCCGACGGTGTTCACCCGCACCGGCCCCGGCAGGACCACGGCCCGGCCGAGTGCGAGGGTGCCGGTCGCCTGCTGGCCGGTGTGCTGCTGCCACCGCTTGAGCGCGGCGCTCAGGGCGGGGGTGAACTCGTCCCCGCCGGACGCGCCGTCCGCCCCGGCCGTGCCGCGCGACGACCACCCGGTGTCCCCGGTGTCGTACCCCAGGGCCCTGAGGTTGTCGGCCAGCACCGTGACGTCCCGGCCGTGCAGCCCCGGCTTGTCCAGCGGGCGGAAGAACGGGGTGTCGCCGAAGAAGACGGTGACGGGCTGGTCGTTCACCCAGTACAGGGGCTTGCCGCGGGCGGCCCGCGCGCCGGGGGACGGCAGCCGGGTGACCGTGCCCGCGCCCTTGCCGCGCAGCGGCAGCGGCCGGCCGTAGCCGAGGGTGCCGGGCATCGTGCGGCGGGTCGAGAGGTCGGTCCTGGCCACCTTGGCGGTGTGGAGGTGGACCGGCTGCTCGGGCGCGGTCTCGTGACTGCCGGCCCGCGCGTTCCAGGCGAAGGTGCCCGCCCCGGCCGTCCCGGCGGACAGCAGGACGGCCAGGGTCACCGTGAACCGGTGCCGGCGGCGCACGTGGAGGCGGTGCTCAGCCATGCTTGCCGCCGAAGGACTTGACCTTGCAGCTCAGGTCGAGGTCCGCCGACTTCTCGGGGCTCAGGGTGTTCGTGCCGGTGTAGGTCCAGCCGGTGTTGCCCGGCAGCGCCGTGACGTGCAGGCCCCCGTTGTTGAGGCAGGCGATGTAGTCGCGGTAGTCCTCGTCGAAGTCGGGGTTGGTCTCGCGCTCGGTCTCGGGCGGCTGGAGGGGCAGCTTCCCGGCGCAGGCCTTCTCGGCGGCCTTGGCGGTGGGGCTGTTGTCGTTCTGGTCGACGGAGTAGGGGCCGCGCTGGAGGTTCATCTTGTGCCCGTGCTCCTTCAGGCACTTCCAGTAGCCCTCCCAGTAGACCTGCGTCTCGGCGTCGGTCATGTCCAGGCGCAGTTGCGGCCGGCCCTGGTCGGCGGCCGTGGAAGGGGAAGGGGCCGCGGCGGTGGGGGAGGTGTCCCCGGCGGGCGGGGCGGACGCGGTCTGCAGCGAGGCGACGTCGTCCTTGCCGGCGGCGGTGTCGCCGGCCGGGGAGGAGGAGCCGCCGCAGCCGGCCAGCAGCAGGGCGGAGGCGAGGACGGCGGCGGGGACGGCGGCGGCCCCCAAGGAGCGCGGGACGCGGCGGGGGATGCGTGAGCGGGTCATGCCGCCCCATCGTGGGCGGCGAATGTGGGGAAGCTGTCAGGAAGCGTTCGCGGTCCGTTGGTCCCGTCCCGGAAGCGCCCGCGACCAGGGAATCGCGTCATTTGTCATATCTATACTCCCGGCATGAGCGCACGCATCCTGGTCGCCGAGGACGACACCAAGCAGGCCCAGCTGGTCCGCCTCTACCTGGAGCACGAGGGTCACACGGTGACCGTCGTGCACGACGGCCGGGCCGCGCTGGAGGAACTGCGCCGCGATCCGCCGCACCTGCTCGTCCTGGACGTGATGATGCCCAAGGTCGACGGCCTCGACGTCTGCCGCATCCTGCGCCGCGAGTCCGACCTGCCGGTGCTGATGCTGACCGCCCGCTGTACCGAGGACGACCTGCTGCTCGGCCTGGACCTGGGCGCCGACGACTACATGGCCAAGCCCTACAGCCCGCGGGAGCTGGTCGCCCGGGTGCGGACCCTGCTGCGGCGGGCCCGCCCCGCGCCGGCCGCCGCCCCCCGCCCGGACCCCGTTCTGACCGCGGGCGGCCTCGCCGTCGACCCGGTACGCCACGAGGTGAGCTGCGACGGCGAGCCGATCGACTGCACACCGGGGGAGTTCCGGCTGCTGGAGACCCTCGCGGAGCAGCCAGGACGGGTCTTCACCCGTGAGCAGATACTCGCCCAACTGCACGGGACCGGGCGGTACTTCACCGTGCGGACGGTGGACACCCACGTGATGAACCTGCGCCGCAAGATCGAGCCCGACCCGGCCCGCCCGATCCGCCTGCTCACCGTCTACGGCGTGGGCTACAAGCTCGCGGGGGACGTGTGACCCGGCCGGGCCTGCGCGGCAGCCTGGTGCTGCGGTTGCTCGTCCTGTCCGTGCTGATATCCGTCTGCTCGATCGGCGCGACCGCCTGGCTCGCCGTCCGCACCACCGCGCGGGCGATCCACCAGGAGCAGGGCCAGGCCTTCGCCGACGACGCACGGATCTACGACGCGCTGCTGGGCCTCGCGGCGGGCCAGGACGACTGGCACGGCGCGCAGCCGCTGGTCGACCGGCTGGCGCGGAAGACCGGGCACCGGATCGCCCTCACCGACCAGAACCGCCGGCCGTTCGCCGACTCCGCCGGTTCCTCCGGCGCCCGTTCCGCGCCGTTGCCCGACCGGGCGTCGGCGACCGTGGACCCCCTTGCGGTCGACTCGGTCTTCGTGCCCGGCGCGGTCGACTCCGACCGCATCGACCCGCGGGCGGTCGGCCCGTTCCGGCTGCCGCCCACCGAACGCGACCACCTGAGGGAACTGGCCCAGCGGAAGGCTGCCTGCCTGCACGACGTCTTCGGCATCGACACCACCGTCACCACCACGCCCAGCGGGCGGCCGCGGCTGCAGACCTACCTCGTGCAGCCGCCCACCGGCTCCCGCTGCGAGGCGGTCGACCTGGGCGAGCCCACGGCCACCGAGGCCCGCGCGCTCGCCCGGCTCAACACCCTGGCCGACACCTGCCTCGCCCGCCGCGACGCCCCGCCCGTGCAGCTCGCCCTCGACCTGACCTGGACGACCACCGGGTCCCGGAGCCCGGCGGCCCGGCGCACGCAGGCGCAGTGCCTGGCCACCGCCCGCCGTGAGCAACTCACCCCGTACGTCGCCCCGCCCGCGCTGCTCTTCGTGGGCGCTCCCGACCCGGAGGCGGCCGTCCCCTCCTCCCCCTTCGACCTGTCCGCCCCCAACCGGGTGCGGATCGCCGGGGTTGTCGGGGGTGTGCTGCTGCTCACCGTGGCCGTCACCGTCGTCCTGGGCCTGCGGCTGGTACGGCCGCTGCGCGCGCTGACCGGGGCGGCCCGGCGGTTCAAGGACGGCGACGTCTCCGCGCGGGTGGCGGTCACCGGCCGCGACGAGATCAGCCGGCTCGCGGAGGTCTTCAACGACATGTCCCGGCGCCGGGCCGAACTGGAGCGGCTGCGCACCGCCATGGTCGGCGACGTGGCCCACGAGCTGCGGACCCCGCTCAGCACCATCCGCGGCTGGCTGGAGGCCGCCGAGGACGGCATCGTCCCCGCCGACCGGGCCCTGATCTCCTCGCTGCTGGAGGAGGCGCTGCTGCTCCAGCACGTCGTGGACGACCTGCAGGACCTCGCCGCCGCCGACGCCGGCGAACTACGGCTCCACAAGGGCCCGGTGGACCTCGCGGACCTGCTGCGCCAGGTCGCCGGCGCGCACCGCGGCCGCGCCGACAAGGCCGGGGTCGTCCTCGCCGTGGACACCGCCGACGACCTCGGCGGCCTGCACGGCGACCCGGTCCGGCTGCGTCAGGCGGTCGGCAACCTGGTCTCCAACGCCCTCCGTCACACCCCGGCCGGCGGCACCGTCACCCTGCGCGGCCGGCGCGCCGGCGACACCGCCCTCGTCGCGGTCGCCGACACCGGCACCGGCATCGCGGCCGAGGACCTGCCGCACGTCTTCGACCGCTTCTGGCGCGCCGAGAAGTCCCGCAGCCGCAGCACCGGCGGCAGCGGTCTGGGCCTCGCCATCGTCCGCAACCTCACGCAGGCCCACGGCGGTACGGTCGGCGCCGAGAGCACCCTGGGCGCCGGCTCGGTCTTCACCCTGCGGCTGCCGTTCAGTGGGGAAACGTCCGGGGCGGCCGCTGACGCGGAAGCCCGTCGCGGAACTCCTCGACGATCGAGCTGATCTGCCGGGTGAGCTGCGTGCCCTCCAGCCGGTCGAGGTACAGGTTGCGGCGGGCCAGGCCCACGGCGTCCACGCAGAAGTACAGCGCCATCAGCGGATTGACGAACAACTCGCTGTGCCGGGTGCGCTCGGTGAACTGCGCGTTCCCGAACTCGCCGCGCACGGCGGCCGCCACCGAGCCGTTGACGATGCTCGGGTGGTCGGGCGTCGCGGCCTGCGCGTCGGCGACCGCGTCCAGGTAGAGCGCTCCCTCGCGGCTGTCGCGCGGCAGGGAGAACGCGCCGAGGTACGCGCCGTCCCGTTCCAGCGCGGCCAGGTTCTCCAGCACCAGTGTGTGGTTGACGCCGTGGTACGCGTCCACCCCGAAGCCGAGGCACACCACGAGACGCTCGGCCACGTCGGTCAGCCCGTGGACGGCGCCGAGGCTCGCCATGTCCTCCTCCGGGGTGCCGAGACCGTGCTCGTCACCCCGCATCAGGATGTCGGTGCCCCCGTCGGCCAGCACGATCGCGTCGACCCCGCCCAGGTGCGCGATCAGCGCCCGGTAGGCCGCGCGCAGCGGCTCCACGCCCGTGCGCTCCAGCGCGTACACCGTGGACGGCATCCCCCGCCCCTCCAGCCACCGGGCGAGGCTGCGTTCCGGGAAGTACGTGCCGCGCGCCACGGTGTCCGGGCGGATCGCGGCGACGCCCGGCTCCAGCCACACGTCCGTGTCCAGGCCGTACAGATCCGCGAACGACAGGTTGGCCAACGCCACCTCCTTGCCGGCCGTGCGCAGCGCCAGCGCCAGGGGAAGCCCGGCGTACACGTCGAATCCGCCGCCCGCTCCGGCCACGAGCACCCGCCGGGCGTCCCGCAGCCGCGTGAAGAGGGCCGGCTCGTCAAGGGAGAGCACCGGGGGACGGTAACAGCCCCTCGCGGGACCGCCGCCCGGGGAGGCGTTGGGCCGTTCGGGGGAAAACCCCGGCGGGACGCGCGTGGCGACCGGGGAGCGGGCGGCGGACCGCCGGACGAGCTGGGACAAGCGGTGTATAACCGCGGTGTCGGGGTCGTGCGGCGGGGTCGCCTGCGCAGGGGCCGCGGGGTCGAGGGATACGGGGAACGGTGAAGAGGATCGCCCGAGTGGGAGTCGTCGTCGCGGGAGCCCTGGGTGCCCTGGCCACCGTGCCGGGGGAGGCCGCCGCCCAGGTACCGGGCCCGGAGCCGTCGCTGCTGCACGCGGTCGCGGGCGCGGACGTCGGCACGGTGCTCCAGGCGGGGCCCAACGTGGTCTGCGGGCCGCTGATCGGCTTCACCTACCACGGTCCCGTGACCTGCGTGAACGGCCCGATCCGCAGCGGCAACAGCCGCAACAGCGGGAATTTCGTCAACCGCGGCAACCCCAACAACAGCGGCAACCTGTCGAGCTCCAACGGCTCCACCGGTTCCAACAACGCGGTCAACGGCGACGCCGTGGACAGCGCCAACTCGACCCAGGTCATCCGGGGACAGGGCGGCCGGGGACGCTAGCCGGGGGCGCCGAGTGGTCGGGCAGGGGAGCCCGGCGGACAATGGTGGCGCATGTGCTGATTCCGCCCACGGGGGGCGTGAGGATCGAGAGGTCTGCGATGACACGAGCCGTGCGATACGCCCTCATGACCGCCGGCGCGGGGACCCTGCTGCTGGCCGGCACCGCGCCGGCGCTCGCAGCCGGGCCGGCCGACGTCCGCGCCCGCTGCACGCCGAACACCCGGGTCTGCGCCAACGGCCCGGTGGACAGCGGAAACCTCAACAACAGCCAGAACGTCACGATCAACGGGACCGCGAACAACAGCGGCAACCCCATCATCGCCATCGCCTCTCCGAACAGTTCCAACACCTACGACGGCTCGGGCGACAACAGCTGGAACAACATCCAGCAGCTCACCCGGGCCATCGGCGGCTGACGCGGTTCGCGCCGGTCCGTCCCGCGAAGGCCGCGCTACGGCGCGGTCTTCGCCCCGTAGGTGGTCAGGAAGCGGTTGCGGAAGGTGTCCATCCGCCACACCGGCGCGTCCGGGTGCGGCCGGAGGCCGTCCTGCCAGCCCCAGCCCGACATGCGGTCGAGCACGTCCTTGTCGTGGGCGACGATCGCGATCGGCACGTCGTGGCTCGGGTTCTTCCCGCTGACCATGGTGGTCGGCTGGTGGTCGCCCAGGAAGACCAGCACGGTGTTGTCGTTGCCGTACCGCTCCACCCACGACACCAGGTTGCTCACCGTGTACTCGATGGACTTGGCGTACTCCTGGCGCACCGAGTGCGCGCTCTTCCAGACGTCGTCGGGGTTCTTGCCCTCCTTGTTGATGGCGTTGAAGACCGAGCCGTCGCCGAGCTCGTCCCAGCCCACCGTGCGCGGGATCGGCGCCCAGGGGCGGTGGCTGGAGACCAGGATGATCTCGCTCATCAGCGGCTTGTCGTGCTTCTGGCCGTGCTCCATGCGCTGGAAGGCCTCCAGGCTGTACTGGTCCGGCACCGGCGACCAGCTGAAGTTGGGGCCCTTGTAGCCGAGGTGCTGGGAGTCGTAGACGTGGTCCAGCCCGTAGAACTTGCCCTCCGGCCAGGACCGGATGACACCCGGCATGATGCCCACCGTGCGCCAGGCGTCCGCCCGTTGGAAGGCGCCGGTGAGGGTGAGCCGGTCGCTGGAGGTGACGGTGCGGTAGCGCTGCTGGTTGTCGATCCACAGCCCCGACAGGAACGTCGAGTGCGCCAGCCAGCTCCCGCCGCCGAACGTCGGCGAGGTGAGGAACGCGCTCCGCGAGGAGAAGCCGGCCGCCTTCAGCCGGCGCGTCCCGTCCGCCAGCATCGCGTCCACCTGGGGCGCCATCTCCGGCGACTCGACCGCGCTGCGGCCGTAGCTCTCCACGAAGGCGAAGATCACGTCCTTGCCGCGCAGCCCGCTCAGCAACTGGTCCGGCGGCACGTGGGCGAACGGGTCGACGGCCGCCTCCTTGGCGAATTCCTTCGAGTCCGCCAGGCTGACCTGCGCCATGTGGACGTGGTTCGTGGCCTGTTCCACCGTGGTCTTCGCGGCCAGCGGATCACCGGCGATCCGCACCCCGAAGGCCGCCAGCGCCACCCACAGCGTCCCGAGCACCAGCGTGCCGCGGGTCGCCACGGCACTGTGCCGGGCGACGACGTCGCTCATCCGCACGAGGGCCAGCGTCATGAGCACGAGCAGGGCCACGACCAGCAGGATCGCCCCGATGACGGCGGCGACGGCGAAGGCCTGGCCGGAGGTCTCCTTCAGGTACTCCTCGCCGTCGCTGATCAGGGTCCAGTCCAGCACGGGGTCGAAGGGGCGGTAGAGCACCGACCAGAAGCCCATGTCGAGGAACTTCAGGAGGGTCAGCAGACCGAGCACGATGCCGAGCACGACGGCGGCGATCCGCCGCGGCCGCGGCGGGAGCAGCAGCGCCAGCCCCACACCGAGCAGGGCCTCCGCCGGGATCCGCGTGAACTGCGCGACCGTCAGCCTGTCCAGCGTGTCCGGCAGCAGCACGGCACCCAGCACGAGCACCGCGGCCAGCACGGTCGTCGCCGTCGCCACCCCTCGTGCCGCCCCCGGATACCGCCCGCGCCATCCGCGCGGGGTCTCGTCCCGGGCGGGCGCGCCGACGGCCTCGGCCGGGTTCCCCCCGGCAGCCTCGGGCTCTGCGGCCTGAGCCGCCGTGTCGGGGTCGGGGTCGCCGGGCTCGGCCGGTTCGGGGGCGTCGGCGGCTTCCGTGGCCTCGGTGGACTCCGTCGCGGTGTCGGCCGGTTCGGCCGGGCCCTGCTGGGCCGCGGCGTCCTCGGGGACGCCGGTCTCGTCGGGCGGCACGTCCTTGTCCGTGCCCGGCGGCTGTTGAGAACGCGTGAAGAGCGACAACCCGAAGGTCCTTCCGTACGAGGCCCCGCTGACGGCGTGGCGGGCCGGAGTGCTGGACCGCCGCTTTCTACGGTGCTGTACGACCTCACGGTGCGCCAGGTTCAACGCCCCGGCGGGTTTTGCCTCCCCATTGCCACACGCAGACCCATGATGTCCGCGACGGCGGTCAGCCAGCGCGCGGTGGTCTCGTCGGTGTCGATGTCGACGCCGGCACCGGAGACGTCCGCCGCGATGAGCCAGCGCTGTGCGAGGGCGGTCGCCCGCGGGCCCGGCAGCGGCTCGGCCAGCGCGGCCGCGGCCTGCGTACCGCCCGCGCGGACCAGCCCGGCCAGTGCGGCGACCGCGCGCGGGCGGACGTCCAGCCGGGCCAGCAGGACGGCCGCGCCGACGGCCCCGTCGCCGAAGAGCGCGGTGCGCTGCGGCCCCGGACCGCTCAGGCCGTGGCGGAGCAGCACCGGCAGGCCCTGTTCGGCACGGTCGGCCAGCTCGGCTTCGGTGAGGGGAGCGGGGGACGGGGCCATGGGTTACCTCACGGTGACGGTGTACGTGTAATAGCGGGGCACGGAATCGGTGGCGGTGTGCTGGGCGGTGACGCCCGGCGAGGGCGAGGCCGTGGGGCCCGCGCCCACGCATGTGCGGGCCGGGCAGTGCAGCAGCCGGACCTGCGTGCGGCCCGTGCCGACGGCCTCGAAGGCGAAGGTCTTCGCGCCGTCGTCCCCGTCCTCGGCGCCCGCGCGCAGCACCGCGCTGTCCGGGGCCGGGTCGACGCGGTACCACCACTCCCCCTGCCCGGGGTCGTAGGGCACGGAGATGCGGAACTCCTCGCCGGGCGCCGCCTCGATGGCGCGCGTGCCGGTGCCGTACTCCGCGGTGCCCGGCGAGCAGCCGGTCAGGCCGAGGAGCACGGCGGCCGTCGTGGCCGCGGCGGCCGGGAGCGATCTGGTGTTCATCGGCGGTCCTCGGGCGGGTTCACTCGGCGGGCAGGTGGACGGAATAGGCGTCGGGCATGCGGTTGTCGGCGGTCCGGTCCATGCGGCCGTCCACGAAGTCGTCCTCGCTGATCCAGGTGGTGTGGCCCCAGGGGTTGTAGACCTGGAGCATGTCGCCCTCCTGGCCGACGATCATCACGGCGTGACCGACGCGGTCGCCGTGCTCGTCCTTCCCCTCGATGTTGACCGGCACCGGCTTGCCCTCGGCGACGGAACGCTCGATGTCCGGCAGCACGTCGCGGCGGGCGTCGGCGCTGCGGACGTCCTGCTGGTGGTACTCGCTGCCGGTGTGCGGGCTGATCTCCTTGTCGGCGATCTCGGTCTGCCCCTCCAGGTCCATGCCGGTGCGCTCGCGGCCGAAGGGGAAGTCGTACGCGTAGCCGCCGTCGCCCTCCTCGTACAGCCGTGACTGCTCGTCGCGGAGCCGTTCGCGGAAGGCGCCGGTGTCCTCCTCCTGCCCGCTCGGGCCGCCGGTCAGCTCCAGGGCGTAGACCGGGTCGACCATCGCCCGGCCGGTGACCACCGACGAGGGCACGCAGGTGGGGCCCTCCTGGGACCAGCGCTCGCCGTTGAAGTCGGCCTGGTCGGAGTTGACGTTGGAGCCGTCGGGGTTGCGGCCCTCGTCGGCGAGGCTGTCGTCGCGCGTGACATACGGCGTCAGGTGCCGCTGCAGCCAGACCGGGTCCCTGCCGTGGATCTTGTCGCGGAAGGCCGCGACCTCGTCCACGTCGTATCCCGCGGCCATGGCCTTGGTGAGGTAGGCGCGTTCCTCCGGGGTGGAGGCGTCGGCGAGCATCCCCTCGAAGCGCGCACGGTCGGCCGGCGACATCCGGTCCATGCGCTGTCCGGCGCGGTCCAGGTCGGTCGCGGTGAGGATCTCGTTGTGCTCGCGGTCCCCACCGGCCACGCCCGTGTCGGCGAGGGCGAGGCGGTCGGCGGCGGACAGTTCGCCGGTGTCCATGCGGGCGGCGCGGGCCTCGGCGGCGTACTTGTCGAGCTCACGGGCGGCGGCGCGCGCGGCGTCGTCGGCGGTGACGGCGGCGGCGTGCAGGCGCTCGGCCCCGGCGCCGGCGACGGACTGGGCGCGGCGGCGCTCGGCCTCCTCCGCGTCCTTCTCGACCATGTCGTCGAAGAAGCCGTCCTCGTCGCCCAGGATCGTCAGCGCCTCGCGCAACTGCTCGCGCCCGTCGCGGTCCTCGGCCCGCGCGGACTCCACGGCCGTGGAGAGCGTCATCAGCGCGCCGCCCACCGCGCGGAAGGCGACGGCCATCTGCTCCGCGTCGCGGAAGGCGGCGGCCACGACGTCCGCGGCGCGCGCGCCGGTGTCGCCCACCCACACCTCCGGCAGTCCTGACCGGGCCACGGACTCCACCTCGTCGTGGACCTTCTCCGCCTGGTCGGCCTGCTTGCGGTAGGTGGTGCCCAGGGTCTCCAGGATGTCGGGGTCGCCCACCGGGGCCGACACCTCCAGGGCCTTCCTGATCGCCCCGATGAGGCTGTTCTTGCTGTCGGCGCCGGCGATGTCGTCCCGTGCGGCGCTCAGGCGCTCGCGGCGGTCGGTGGTGGATTCCCCCGTGTCGGGCATGGCTGATGGGTCCCCGTGGTGTCGTACGGCGGTGGGCAGGTGGCGGTGGATGCCGGCGCCGCGGCTATCCGAAGACCGAGTGCGGGCCCGCGGGTTCCGCCGGGACGGTTGTGGTCGCCGCGCGCCGGATCCCGTTCCCGGCCTCGTGCTCGGCGGTCCCGTAGGCACGGGCGGACAGGCGTACCCTGCCCGCGAGTTCGTGCAGTGCCTCCTCCAGCAGCCGGGCCTCGGCCTGCCAGGCGGCGGCGAACCGGTCGTACGCCGGGCCGGAGTCGGAGCCGCCGAGCGCGTCGGCGGTCCGGCACGGCTGCCGGGCGAGGATCTCTCCGATGCCGCCGGTGTCGTCCCCGGCGCGGTCGAGGCGGCCCGCCTGGTCGCCCATGCCGCCGCGCTGGACCTCGTACCCACCCGAGCCGCTCATGCGCATCCCCCGAATCACGCGTACTGGCCGGTCACTTGACCGCCGGCGACTATAGCAATACCCCTCCTTTACCCGGCCCGGCCCGGCCCGGCCCGGCGTCAGCGGTCGCCGGTGGTCGTCGGATGCGCCCCCGCGCCCGGCGGTTGATCTCGAAGGTGACGCCCCCTGCGGGGTCCGGCTCAGCTCCGCGGTCCACGCGACCGGTCCGCGGAAAGGGCCGAGGCGGGCGCCGACGGCGTCCTCGTACCCGGCGCGACCGATCCCGGGGAGCCGCGGCGACGGCCGCGCAGATCCCGGTCCCCGTCAACGTCCCCGTCGTGCCCGGCCTTTCCCTTGCCGAGCTCGGCTCCGGGCATCCGCCGCGTCAGCACCGGCTCCCTGCCGTACCGCTCCGCCCTCGACGCCGCGGTCGGCACGGGCGCCGGCTCCTGCGGTACGAGGAATCCGCCCGCTGACCGCGGTTCCTGGGCCGGACGGGTGAAGCCGGGTCCCGGAACGCAACCGGCGCTTCCCCGGCGGCAGTCCTGCAGGGCAAGTCCGGTCGATTCCGTCCGAGATCCGAGGGGAAACACCATGAGCCTTCTCGATGCTCCGCTGCGGTCGCACGACATCACCCCTGCCCTCTCCGCCGTCGACGCCCGCTGGGTCGACCTCCACGCCGCCCTCATCGCTGCGGGCGTCCCTCCGCTCCCCGGCGACAGCACCGCCGTCCGTGTTCTCGCCCGGAGTCTCGACGACGCCACGGTCAGCGCCGTCGTCGCCTGGATCGACAGCGCCGCCGCCCGCTGACGCGGCGCGGCGGCTCAGGCCGTCCGGCCCGCTCTGTGACGAGGGCGTTACCGGAACTGTGGCCTCCACCACGGTCGGTACGGCGCCGCCCTGATGGGGTGGGCGGATGCGCACCCTTCCCCTCACCGTGTCTGCCGTGCTGGCGGGCGTCCTGGTCCTCACGGCCTGCGGAACGCGGTCGGCCGGTATCCCCGGCGGCGGCGTCCCGCGGGCGGCCGGGCCGTCGTGCCGGCCCGCACCGGCGACCGCCGGTGCCACCGGTGCCACCGGGGAGGACGGGACGGAAGGCGTCGGCATCGTGGGCTCGGACGTGGCGTCGCCGTCCTGCGGTCCGGCGCTCCAGGTCACCAACCACGGGTCGGAACCCTTCACCTACACCGTCACCCTCTCCTTCTCGACCGCCTCCGGAGCGGCGATGGACAGTACCGAGCAGACCGTCGCGGCGGTCGCTCCCGGCCGCACCGTCAGGCGGCCGGTGGACCTCGCCGCCGGCGGCGTACGGAGTGCGGACCTCCCCCTGTACGTCAAGGTCCTCCAGGTCCGCAGCGTCCCGACGGACGAGGCGCCCGCGCCGGCCGGATCCTGCCCGTCCTCCGGCGTGCGCGTCACCGCCGACCGGGGCGACGCCGCCATGGGACTGCGGGTCGTGGGGCTGCACCTGGAGAACTGCTCGCAGGCCCCCCACCGCGTCGAGGGCTACCCGCGACTGCAGCTCCTCGACGCGGCCCACCGGCCCGTCACCGGCATCAGGATCCTCCACGGCAGTGAGACCCGCTCCGTGACCACCGGCTTCGACGACCCGCCCCGCCCTGTGACCCTCCAGCCCGGCGAGACCGCCTCCGCCGGGCTGATCTGGCGCAACACCGTCACCTTCGGCGACCCCGTCAACGCTCCCTACGTCCGGGTCTTCGCCGAGCCCGGCGCGAGCCCCGTGATGGTGACGCCGGAACTCGACCTCGGCACGACCGGGAAGCTCGGCGTGAGCGCGTGGCAGAAGTCCGCGATCGACGCGTGGCGTTGAGCGCGGGGTCGCGCTGTCACGGGGTGTAGAGCGACTGCAGTCTGACGACGCGGCCCTGCGCGTCGAAGCTGAGGTCGTAGCCGAGCCCCTCCCGGAAGGACGGCGACCGGGCCGTCAGCCGCTTGACGAACTCGGCCGCCGAGTAGGAGGCGGGAACGGAGTCGTCCCCCAGGGGGACCGACAGCAGGACGCGGCCGTCCGGGGCCAGAGGGACGGTGACGTAGGGCCCTCGGCTCGGAATGATCCCCATGGCCTCGGTCGGCTCGGTGGAGATCGCCTTACGGGCGGACCGCACGGACAGGTAGGTCCGCCCGCCGGTGGTCCATGCGTTCTGCATCTGCACGAACTGCTTGGTGCCGGCCCAGCGCGCCGCGTCGGCCGGGGGGACGGACGCCACTACGGAGGGCGGCGCGTCGGCCGGCGGGGCGGAGGCGACCACGGAGGGCGGTGCGGACGCCGGGGGGACGGACGCCACCGGGGAGACCGGTTCCGACGCCTGCGGGACCCCCGGGGTCGACGCCACGGCGGAGGGCGCGGCCGGCGCGGAGGTGCCTGACGGGTCGCCGGCGACGCCCTGCCTGTCGGCGGCACCGGAGCCGGAGCCTGCACCGGAACAGGCGCTGAGCGCAAGGCAGGTGAGGGCGGCCAGGGTGCCGGCCCAGGCGGCGCTCCGGCGGTGTGAGGTGAACATCGTGCGGTGTCCCATCGGTTCGGTGATCGGGATACGTACACGGCCTCTACGCACGGGCCCGCCGCGGCGGTTACACCCCGGAGGTCACGACGTCGTAAAGCCGCCCCGGCGGGCCGTCACTCCTCCGCCTCGCGCAGCGACACGACCCGGCCCTCGGTGTCGTAGTCGATCGCGAACGTCCACCGCGGGCCGCCGGCCAGCCGGCGGACCAGTTCGGACAGGCGCAGGTCCGAACGGTGACCGCCGGAGAGCAGGCGCGCCTCGACCAGGGTCGCGCCGGGCAGCGTGAGGGTGTGGACGACCCCGGTGGGCGTCGTGCCGCCCGGGCCCGCCCGGAGCTGCTCGACCGTGACGCGCACCGAGTCGCCCTGGGCCACCGCGTCGTAGACGCGGCCCAGTTCGGCGGCGTACTCCTCGTCCGGGGCGGGCGAGGGAGTGGTGAAGGGCGGGGGAGCCGGCGCCGGGGTGACGGCGGCGGGCCGGGGCCCGGGGACGGACCCGGCCAGCGTCACGCCGCCCGCGACCAGTGCGCACGCGAGCAGGGCGACGCCGCCCGCCGCGGCCGTCCGCCTGCGGCGCAGCCGCCGCTCACCGCGCGCCCGCACCTGGTGCGCGGCGAGCGGCACGGCGAGGCCCTGCCCCGACTCGGCCAGCCCGGCGAGGCGTCTGCCCAGTTCGGTCTCGTCAGCCACGTTTCCCCTCCGGCAACCGGTCGGCCCGGGGATCCAGGTCCGTGTGTTCCAGCAGGCGCGCGAGGGCCGCCCGCCCCCGGCTCAGATGCACCTTGACGGTACCGACCGGCGTCCCGGTCTCGGCCGCCACCTGCTCCACCGACAGATCGCACAGGTGGTGCAGCACCACCGCCCGCCGCTGCGCCTCGGGAATCCGCCGCAGCGCCTCGACCAGCACCACGTGGTGCGGCTCGGGCGGCGGCACCGCGGCCGGGGGACCCTGCCGGCGGGCGAGGGCCAGCGCGCTTCTCATCCGCCGCCACCGGCTGACGGCCAGCCGCCACGCCACGGTCCGCACCCACGCCTCGGGCGCGCCGTCCAGGTCCAGCTCGGCCCGCCGCTCCCACGCACGGGCGAAGGCCTCCTGCACGACGTCCTGCGCCTCCGCGAGGTCGCCCGTCATCGCGTACAACTGGCCGATGAGACGGCCCACGCTCGCGCTGTAGAAGGCGTCGAAGTCGGCCTCCTCCGTACCGCGTCCCGGCAGGTTCTCGGGCAGTCGCATGCCTCTTTCCCGGTCCCATGCCGCGGCCCGCGCCCCCGCATGATCGACGATGCGGCGCCCATGGTGCCGACCGGGCCCGCACGGCTTCAAGCGGCCCAGGGTACGGCGAAGGCCCCGACCGCTTCACGGCCGGGGCCCTCGGCACGCGGTCGGCGCCGGTCAGCACGGGGTGGGTGGGTCGGCACGGGGTCGGTCCCGCGCGGGATCAGTTCGCGGCGGGCTGCCCGCCGATCTCGCAGGCCTGGCAGGGCGGCCGGCCGCAGGTGCACTGGGTGATCGCCGCCAGCACCCCGTGGTCGTGGTACAGGCACTCGTCCCGGCACGTGTGGCGGGGGATGAAGCCCGCCTCGATCTCGCCGGGCCACGGCTCGTGCCCCTCACGGCAGCGGGCGAACCGCTCCGGGTCGGTGGCGTGCAGCTCCCGCATGGCGGAGCGGGCGTCCTCCTCCAGCTCCCGTACCCGCGTCACGAGCGCCTTGAGCTCGGCGGCGATGCCGGCGTAGTGGTCGGCCCCGGTCCGTACGTGGGCGGCCCGCAGCGCCATGGCGGCGTTGCCGAGGAACCGGCCGGCGTCCTGGAGGTCGGTCACGTGGTGCAGCTGAATGCCCGTCACACCCCGTACCCACACGGCGTCCATCGTCACGTCTCTCCGCCCTTCCAGTGCTCTCCGGCGTTTCTCCGGCGTTCTCCGGTGTTCTGCACGCCGTTGCCGCCGCATTTCTCGGGAAAGGCGGCCGGACACCGACGCTAAATCCGCCGGTGGTGGGCGTCCAGGAGAAGGGCAGTGAATCGCCTCACAAGGTGCGCGGCATCGGCGCGCTGTGCCCGGCGCGAGGGGCGGCGGAATGTACGGGGCCGGTCACCCGGAGCCACGGCGCCCGGTCGTGAACAGGGCCGAAAGTCCCGGGAAATGGGGACTCCGGTCGTTCCCACAATCCCCCTGAGTCACCTTGACAACGGTGTTGCCGTGGCGTCTCCTGGAATGAGGGATCGTTCCCCGGCGGGCGCCGCGGAAATGGGCGCGGACGCCGAGGTCGGCCGAAGTGCGCCGTTTCACGGAGGCAACTGCATGGCGACCTATGAATACTTCTGCGACCACTGCGGTTCCTTCGAGGTCAAGCTTGCGATCGGCACCGCTCCCGGCGGTCACGGCTGCCCCGCGTGCGCGGGCCCGGCGCGGCGGGTCTTCTCCGCCCCCTCGCTCGCCATGACGCCGCCGTCGGCCGCCTCCCTCAGGGAGCGGGAGGAGCGCTCCCGCGAGGCCCCGGACGTCGTGTCCGCCGTGCCGTCCCGCCTGCGCCGCCGGCCCGAGCCGGCCCCGCATCCCGCGCTCTCGCGGCTGCCCCGGCCCTGACCGGGCGAAGTCCCGTCCTTCCGCGTACCCAGGAGGTGCGTCCCCGTGGCCAACGTGGGACTGCTCTTCGTCGGTGCGGTCCTGTTCATGAACGGCCTGCTGCTGTTGGGAAAAGCCGACCCCAGGTCCGCGGCGGTGTTCAACCTCTTCATCGGCGCACTGCAGGTCCTCACCCCGACCTACCTCATCTTCACGTCCGGCAATGACCCGGACAAGATTCTCTCGGCGTCCGGCATCTATCTGTTCGGATTCACCTACCTCTACGTGGGCATCGTCCTGCTCGCCGGCATGGACAACATCTGCGTCGGCTATTACTCGCTGTTCGTCGCGGTGGTGGCCCTGGGGTATTCGTTCGCCAACTTCCACCTCCTGAAGGACTACCCCTTCGGCGTGATCTGGCTGTACTGGTCGTTCCTGTGGGGCCTGTTCTTCCTGCTGTTCGGTCTCCGGCGGACGGAACTCACGGTTTACGTGGGCTGGGTCACGGCCATCGAGGGCTGGGTCACCGGAGTGATTCCCGCGGCGCTGCTGCTGTCCGGCTACTGGAAGCACACCACGGAGATCGCCATCGCCCTGGGCGCGTTCGCCGTCGTGGTGTTCGGCGTGCTGTGGCCGCTGACCCGGAAATCGCGGCAGGCGGCCCGGATCGCCGGAGAGGCGACCTGACCCGACCCACCCCGACCCACCCCCACCCGGACCCCAACGGATCCGAAGAAAGACGAGGAGAGGCTGTCATGCCCGACGTAGTTTTCAGCATCGACCAGACCAAGTCGATGCGGGAGCAGGCCACGCCAGGACACAACAGGTGGCATCCCGACGTCCCGAACGTCGCCATGGTGAAACCCGGGTCCGAGTTCCGGATGGAGTGCCGTGACTGGACCGACTGCCAGATCGGCAACAACGACTCCGCCAACGACGTCCGCGACATCGACCTGACCGTTCCGCACATGCTCAGCGGCCCGATCGGCGTCGAGGGCGCGGAACCCGGCGACCTGCTCGTCGTCGACATCCTCGACCTCGGCCCCGTCCCCCAGCAGACCGGGGACGCGGCCGGCCAGGGCTGGGGCTACACCGGCATCTTCGCCAAGGCCAACGGCGGCGGTTTCCTGACCGACTACTTCCCCGACGCGTACAAGGCCGTGTGGGACTTCCACGGCCAGCAGGCGGTCTCCCGGCACCTTCCCGGCATCCGCTTCACCGGCATCACCCACCCCGGGCTCTTCGGCACCGCGCCCTCCGCCGAACTGCTCGCCCGGTGGAACGCCCGCGAGCAGTCGCTGATCGACACCGACCCGCAGCGCGTCCCGCCGCTCGCCAACCCCCCGGACGCCGCCAACGCCCTCGCCGGCACGGCCACCGGCAGCCTCGCCGCGCGCATCGCGGCGGAGGGCGCCCGCACGGTCCCGGCCCGCGAGAACGGCGGCAACCACGACATCAAGAACTTCACGCGCGGCTCGCGGGTCTTCTATCCCGTGCACGTGAAGGACGCCAAGCTCTCCGGCGGCGACCTGCACTTCAGCCAGGGCGACGGGGAGATCACCTTCTGCGGTGCCATCGAGATGGGCGGCTTCATCGACTTCCACGTCGACCTGATCAAGGGCGGCATGGAGACGTACGGCATCTCCACCAACCCCGTCTTCATGCCCGGCAACGTCGAACCGCGCTACTCGGACTTCCTGTCCTTCGTCGGGATCTCCGTCGACCAGGACACCGACACCAACTACTACCTCGACGCGACGATGGCCTACCGCCGCGCCTGCCTCAACGCCGTCGAGTACCTCAAGCGCTTCGGCTACAGCGGTGAGCAGGCCTACCTCCTGCTCGGCTCCGCCCCCATCGAGGGCCGCATCAGCGGCATCGTCGACATCCCCAACGCCTGCTGCTCCCTCTACCTGCCGACCGCGATGTTCGACTTCGACGTCCGCCCGTCCGGCGCCGGCCCCCTGCGCGCCGACCGCGGCCGGGCCGCCCTCACCAGCACCTGACCCCACTCCTGTTCCCACCGCCGCCGTGCGTGGGCCGTCGGTGTTAACAGAGCGCGCGTCCGCCGGTGCCTGCCGCCGGATCGGCCGTACCGGGCCGAGGATTCGCCGTGGCCGAGACGTACGGACGGCTCCGACGGCAGTGAGGGGAACAACCGATGGACAGCGCAGGACTCCCGCGGCGCAGGGCGCTGCTCGCCGGCGGCCTCGTGGTGGCCGCCGGCGCCCTCTCGGCGTGCTCGTCGAAGACCGTTGTGCCGAGCGCGATGACGTCCGCGCCGGGGCAGTCGAGGCCGCGCACGCCGTCCGAGGCCTTCGACCGGCTGATGGACGGCAACGAGCGCTGGGTGAACGGGAACCTCCAGCACCCCGACCGGGACCCCGACCGCCGGGAGTTCGTCGCCATGAAGCAGGAGCCCTTCGGGGCGGTCCTGTCCTGCATCGACTCCCGCGTCCCGCCCGAGCTGCTCTTCGACACCGGCCTCGGCGACCTGTACGTGATGCGCACCGGCGGGCAGGCGCTCGGCCCCGTCGTCACCGGTTCCGTCGAGTACGGGCCGATGACCGGCGGCACCCCTCTGGTCGTCGTCCTCGGCCACCAGCGGTGCGGTGCCATCGAGGCGGCGTACAAGGCGATGCACGGGGGCACGGCGCTGCCCGGCAACCTGGAGGCGATCTCCCGGGCCCTGCGCCCGGCCTACGAACAGGCGGTCGAGAAGGGCGGCTCCGACCCCGTCGAGACGATGACCCGCGCACAGATCAAGATCACGGCCGATCAACTGCGGGGCAACCGGGACCTCGCCCCCTTGGTGAAGAAGGGCGGCCTCGCCGTGGTCGGCGCCTACTACTCGCTCGACACCGGGAAGGTGCAGGTGCTCACCGGCGCACCTGCCTGACCCGGCGCCCCATCCATGGACAGGGCCGCCGTTCCGGGGCAGACTGCGCCCGTGCGATCCCGGACCGAAGGCATGTGGTGGGGAACCGCGATCGAGGCCCCGGACCCCGGCGCCTTGGCGAGGTTCTACTCGGAGCTGCTCGGCTGGCCCATCGGGCACGAGGAACCGGGCACGGCCGTCGTCGTCGCGCCCGGGGGCCCCGTCTACCTGGTGTTCCAGCAGGCGGACGACTACCGGCCCCCGGTCTGGCCGCCCGCCGAGGGGCAGCAGCGTCCGATGATGCACTTCGACTTCCAGGTCGGCGACCTCGACTCCGCCGTCGCCGACGCGATCGCCCTCGGCGCCTCGCCGGCCGGTCATCAGCCCCAGGAGAACGTCCGCGTCCTCCTCGATCCGGCCGGCCACCCGTTCTGCCTGTGCAAGGAGGCGGACGAGGCCGGCGGCGTCGTGCAGGACGGCTCCTGAGGGCGCCCGGGTCACCTGCCGGGGCGCGGGAACGCCGTCTCCAGGGCCTTGGTGACCATGGCGAGCGTGCCGTCCGCCGGGCCGCGCACGCAGACGGAGATCCGCAGCTCGAAGGGCTTGCCTGAAGGAGCCGTCCGGCCGTGGCCCCAGCCGGTGGTCCCCACGCTGCCCAGCAGCGTGCGGCAGCCCTTCCCGGCGGCGGTGGTGCCGCTCATCGCGAGCGGCACAGCGTCGCTCGCCTTGCCCGTCACATCGCTGCGGAACGAGATCAGGACGCCGCCCTGGTGCAGTGACGCCAAGGGCCGGCAGGTGGTGAGCAGTTCGTCGGGGGAGCCGGTGCACAGGGTGTGGGCCGGGGCGTTCAGCGGCTGCGAGGAGACGTAGCCGACCACACTGCCCTGCGGGTCGGTGACCTCCAGGGCGTGCCAGCCGAGCGGCACCTGCAGCGTCAGTCCACCGAGTCCGGGCAGGCGAAGGGTCGTGAGGCCGGCGTCGACGGTCGCCGAGGCCGTTGGTGTGGCTGTGCCCGTGTCCGCATGGGAGGACGGCGCGGCGGGTGTCACGCCCCGGTCCGTTCCGGCCCGAGACGACCGCGGCCCCGGTACGACGACGGCCACGGCCACGGCGGCGGCGAGCGAGACGGCCGTACCGATCGCCACCCGGCGCCGCCGTCCGCGCCGCCGGACCCGCAGCGCGATCCGGACCAGCCGGTCGGCGGGCGTGGACGGTCGCGGCACGGCGTCCCTCAGGAGGAGCCGTACGGCCCGCTCCGCCTCGCTCCACCGCCCGTCGGCCGTGGTGCGCATGTGCCTCACTCCCCTTCGCCGGCCGGGACGTCGCCGCGCGTTCCGTACGCGGCGGCAGGCTCAGTGCCCACGCTCGCCTCAACCGGGCGGAGCCCCCTTTCGGTTGCCCGGCGGCGCGCGGTTCCTCCGGCACGTCCATGCCCGCGGCCACTGTGATGTGCGCCACATCGCGAACGGGGGATACGCCCTGCCCGGCGGTCCACCGGGTTCAGGAGAGCGACGGGTGGACCTCCCCGTTCGAGCGTCTCCGAACGAAGTGATGGAACGACATGGCTCTCATTCTCAGGACCCGCGGCGTATGGCCGACGGTGGCCGCGGCCGCCGTGCTGGGGCTGTCCGGGTGCTCCCAGGGCGGCGACTCGGCCGCCTCCTCCGACGGAGCGGCGCCGTCCTCGGCAGCCGCGCCGTCCGCCGCGTCCACGGCCGCGTCCGGCGGCCAGTTGGAGATTCCCGCGAACGCGGACGAGGAGACCAGGCGGGCGTACATCATGGAGAACGCCACCGCCGCCTGCATGCGGGCGAAGGGATTCACCTACACCCCGCACGTGACGGACTACGGGGCCGACGGCATCAACGCGGTCGACGGCCAGGACTACGCACGGGCGAAGACCTTCCGGGAGAAGTACGGCTTCGGCATCTACGCCGGTGCCGTCTACCGGGACGACCCGAACGTGTGGGGCAGTGCGGCGTACACCGCCAAGCAGGAGACAGGCCCGGACGACGCCTATCTGAACGCACTCACCCCGACGCAACGCAAGGCCTACGACCAGGCGATGGGCGGCGCGCGCGTGGCGGGCGGCAAGAAGGAGATGGGCCCGGGGTGCTCCAAGGACGCGTACACCAAGGCCTACGGGCCGGAGAAGTCGCAGGCCGAGATCGACCGGCAGACCGCCGCGGACCAGGAGCAGGACCGCGAGGCGCACCAGGCGCTCGACGGCGACCCGAAGCTGGTGTCCCTGGCGCAGGAGTTCGCGTCCTGTCTGCGCGGTGAGGGCATCCCGGTCACGACGACGCAGCCCACCTCCATCGGGGACATGGTGAAGTTCCAGGTGAGCGCGCAGATGCCGATGGACGGCGTGCTGAGCCTGGACAAGAGCACCGCCCTGACGAAACTCACCCGTGAGATCGGCCTCGCCAAGAAGGACCTGGCCTGCGGCAAGGACTTCCGGGCCGCGTACTTCCCCGCCCTCGCCGAGCACCCCCTGTCCGGGGTCACCGGATGAGCCCGCTGCGCGGACGCGGGGGCCCGGCGAACCGCGGCAGGTCGGTGGGGCTGATCGTCGGGGTGGTGACGCTCGTGGGCGCGGGCGGCTGGTTCGCGGGTTCGCAGATGCAGTCGCCCGCCGACGCGGCCGCCGCACACCAGGCGCCGAAAGCCGGTCCGGTCACCGTCGCCGTGGTGCGCCAGAAGCTGACCGCCCGTGTGGTGACGCAGGGCAGCGTGGAGTTCGGCGCTCCGCACGCGGTGTCGCTCTCCGGGCCGGTCGGTTCCCCCGACGACTCCGGGGACGGACAGGCCACGGCCCAACTGGTCACCAAACTGCCGACGGAGGGCGCCACGCTGCGCGAGGGCAGTGTGCTGATGCAGGTCAGCGGTCGTCCGGTGTTCGTGCTGCGCGGGCCGGTGCCGATGTACCGCACCCTGGGACCGGGCATGTCGGGCGACGACGTCCGCCAGTTGCAGAGCGCCCTGCGCCGGCTCGGCCACGACCCGGGAGCCGTCAGCGGCAACTACCGGCAGGGCACGGCGACCGCGGTCGACCACTGGTACGAGAGCGCGGGTTACACGCCCCGCAAGCCCAGCGCCGCCGACGCGTCGCAACTCGGCGACCTTCAGGCGGCGGTGTCGCAGGCGCAACTGGCCCTGCTTTCGGCGCGGAACGGCGGCGCGACGGCCGGGGGCGGCGATGACGGGGGCGGCGCCACCGGGACGGCCTCCGGCGCCGGTTCCGGCTCCGGGTCCGGGTCCGACGACGCGGCCCACGCCCTGGAACTGCGGTCCGCACAGCAGCAGCTGAACCGGGCGAACGCGGCGCTCAGCGCCTTCGACGCCGGTTACGGCACCAAGGTCCCGGCGGGCGAGGTCGTCTTCCTGCCGGACCTGCCGGTGCGGGTCGACAAGGTCAAGGCGCGTCTCGGGGCCGCCCCGGACGGCGAGGTCGCCACCGTGACCAGCGCCGACGTGGTGGTGCAGGCGGTCGTACCGGGAACGGACGGGGCCGTGCTGCGCGAGGGCATGGTGGCACGGATCGAGACCGGCGACGGCACGCACGTGAACGGCGTCGTCTCGCAGCTCGGCGGTTCCGGCGTACCGGCGGACGGGAGCAAGGACGAGGCCGGCGAGGGCGGTGAAGCCGATGGCGGCGACGGGGGATCGGGCGCCCCGGACGTCCCCGCCGACTCCTCCGCCCCGGTCCCGGTGGTGATCTCGATCCCCGATCCCGGACCGCTGAGGAACCAGTCGGGCCTCTCGGCCAAGGTGACCGTCGACGTGGGCGCCTCCAAGGGGGCGGTGCTCGTCGTGCCCGTGGTCGCGGTCCGGACGTCCGCCGACGGGCAGGCCCGGGTCGCGGTGGCGCGCGCCGGCAAGGTCGTGGACGTGCGCGTCACCGTGGGGCTCTCCGCCGCCGGGCTGGTCGCGGTGACCCCTGAGGACGCCGGCTCGCTCGCCGAGGGCGACCACGTGGTGGTCGGCACGTGAGGGGCCGGCCCGTACCGGCCGCCGCCCGGGAGGACGTGCCGGACGCACTCGACGCACCGGACGCACTCGACGCACCGGACGCACTCGACGCACCGGACGCGGACACCGTGATCCGGCTGGACTCGCTCAGCCGGGTCTTCGACTCCGAACCGCCCGTGCACGCCCTGCGCGAGGTGGACCTGACGGTCCGCCGCGGTGAGCACCTGTCGATCGTCGGCCCCTCCGGGTCCGGAAAGTCCACGCTGCTCAACACCCTGGGCCTGCTGGACCGTCCGACGTCGGGGAACTACTGGCTCGACGGCGTGCTCACCGGCGCCCTGGGCGACCGGGAGCGGACCGCGCTGCGCGGCAGCCGCATCGGGTTCGTCTTCCAGTCCTTCCACCTGCTGCCCTACCGGACGGTGGACGAGAACGTCATGCTCGCCGAGACCTACCGGGCCGCCCGGCCGGGCCGCGAGCGCCGCACCCGGGCCGACCGCGCCCGGCAGGCCCTGGCGCGGGTCGGTCTCGGGCACCGCTTCGGCTTCCTGCCCGGGCGGCTGTCCGGCGGCGAACAGCAACGGGTGGCCATCGCCCGCGCCCTGATGGGCGAGCCCGCCCTGCTGCTGTGCGACGAGCCGACGGGCAACCTCGACAGCGAGAACACCGAGTCGGTGCTGGAGCTCTTCGGTGAACTCCAGGCACAGGGCATGACGTTGCTCGTGATCACGCACGACGAGTCCGTGAGCCGGCGGGCCGGCCGGCGGGTGCGGATCCGTGACGGCCGGCTGAGTCAGGAGAGCGCATGACGACCGGCCGCGGCGGGCATCGCCGCGGGCGCCGGGAACGGCCCGAGCGCCCCTTCATCGACCCGCGGGACCTGTGGTCGGAGTCGCTGGCCGGCGTCCTCGCCCGCCCGGTCCGCTCCGCCCTCACCACACTGGGCACGGTGCTCGGCATCGGCACGCTGGTGATCACGGTCGGCGTGGCGTCGACGGCCGCGAACCAGATCGTCGGCCGCTTCGACGCCCTCACCGCCACCTCGGTGAGCGTCGTCGTGCCCGCCCCGGAGCCGGGCTCGACCGACCCCGCGCTGGTCGGGTGGTCCGGCGTCGACGCGGTGGAACGCCTCGCCGGAGTGGAGTCGGCCGCCGCGCTGTCGGACTCCCAGGACACCGCGAACGTCCAGGTACGGGCGAACGACGTGGTCGCACCCGGTGAACTGAGCGGGCAGACCCTCGCCGTGGTCGCCGCCGGCCCGTCGCTGCCCGCGGCGGTCCGCGGCACGATGGCCGCCGGCCGGTTCTACGACGCCGGGGACATCGCCCGGCACGAGCGGGTGGCGGTCCTCGGCGACCAGGCGGCCCGGCTCCTGGGCGTCGACGACGTCCGGGAGGCTCCGGCCGTCTTCTTCGAGGGGCAGTCGTTCACCGTGATCGGCGTCCTCGGCGGCTTCCGGCGCGAGCAGCGGCTGTCCGCCTCGGTGATCCTTCCGCCCACCACGGCGGCCGACCGTATCGGTCTCGAGGACGTGACCCGAGTCCTGGTCAACACCTCGCTCGGCGCCGCACAGCAGGTCGCCCGGCAGGCACCGGTCGCCCTCTCGCCCGGCCACCAGGACGCCCTGACCGTGGTCGCCCCGCCGGATCTGTCCAAGGCCCGCAAGGGAGTCCAGGGCGACGTCAACGGACTGTTCCTGGTACTCGGGCTGGTGTCCCTGATCGTCGGCGCCATCGGCATCGCCAACGTCACCCTCGTCACGGTGATGGAGCGGGTCGGCGAGATCGGCCTGCGCCGCGCCCTCGGCGCCTCCCGGCGGCAGGTGGCCGGGCAGTTCCTGGCGGAGTCGACCACCATCGGGCTCCTCGGCGGTGTCGTCGGCGCGGCCCTGGGCGTGGTCGTCGTGGTCGGCGTGGCGGGTGTGAAGCACTGGACGCCCGTGCTGGACCTCCGCCTGGCCCTCGGCGCCCCGGTCGCCGGGGCCCTCGTCGGGCTCCTCGCGGGCCTCTACCCCTCGCTCCGGGCAGCCGGGATGGAACCCGTGGACGCCCTGCGCGCGCCGTCCTGAGCGGTTTCCCCGGCCGTCGCCGAGGTCATCCGGTGGTGCCGGAGGCGCCCCGCTCCTCGGCGGCGGCGCGGCGGAACTCCGCGTTGATCCGCTGGGCTTCCTCGAGTTGGTCCTCGAGGATGATGATGCGGCAGGCGGCCTCGACCGGCATGCCCTGGTCGACGAGCTCGCGGGCGCGGGCGGCGATGCGCAGCTGGTAGCGGGAGTACCGGCGGTGTCCGCCCTCCGAGCGGAGCGGGGTGATGAGGCGGGCCTCGCCGATGGAACGGAGAAAACCCGGGGTGGTGCCGAGCATCTCGGCGGCCCGTCCCATGGTGTACGCGGGGTAGTCGTCGTCGTCGAGACGATCACTGAGCGGAGTGTCCTCGGTCATTCTCACCTCGTTGTGCGACGCGTCGTGAGGCCCCGGTGCCTCACGGCGCCGGGGCCCCGGAGGAAATTCAACACCATTTTCCGGTCCCCGAGCGGTGGCGACCTTCCGCTCGAACGGACCCCTGACACGGCGAGGGCCCGACCGGCATGCGCCGGTCGGGCCCTGTGCTCAGCTCGTCGGTCACACCGGCGAGGGGAGGCCGAGCAGCGCCGACGCCTCCTCGATCGGGCTGAGGGCGGGTGCGGCCGAGGCCTCCGGGGCGGCGGCCCGGCAGGTGAAACCGAGACGCGTCATGGCCCGGGTGACCTCCGCGGCCGTGAAGTCGCGGCGGTCCTGCCGGGTGATGACCTCGCCGACCTGCTTCACGGGGTACTGGCGGCGGCCGATGATCACGGACTCACCCGTGATCGGTTCGGGCTTGACGCCCTTCATCGACGCCAGCACTCCGTTCTTGGTCAGGTCGAACGCGAAACGGGCGATGACGCAGCGCATGGTGCCTCACAGGTGGGGAGGGAACGTGACCGGGACCGGGCGGCAGGGCGGTTGCCTAGGCTGCTGCCGCGTCGAAGGTGGACCGCCGGGTCGAGCGGCGCACCGGCCGGCCGGTCCCGCGGTTCTCGGTGGCGCCGTGGTTCTCCGTGCCGCGGCCGCGCCGGCCGCGGGGGCCGGGGACGCCGCGCCCCGGGCGCTCGGCCACCGGTGCGGTGATGACGACCGGGACGCCGGACGGGGTCCGCGCGCCGGTGATCCGGCTCAGTTCGGCCTCGCCGGAGCGGACCTGGGTGGTCAGGGGGCGGATTCCCGCGTGCACCATGAGACGGTCCATGTCGCGGCGCTGGTCGGGCGTGACCAGGGTGACGACCAGGCCGGACTCCCCGGCGCGGGCGGTGCGGCCGCCGCGGTGCAGGTAGTCCTTGTGGTCGGTCGGCGGGTCCACGTTGACCACCAGGTCGAGGTTGTCGACGTGGATGCCGCGTGCCGCGACGTTGGTCGCCACCAGCACCGTGACGTGCCCGGTCTTGAACTGCGCCAGCGTCCGGGTGCGTTGGGGCTGCGACTTGCCGCCGTGCAGCGCGGCCGCCCGTACACCGCTGTTCAGCAGGTGCGTGGTGAGCCGGTCGACGGCGCGCTTGGTGTCCAGGAACATGATCACGCGGCCCTCGCGCGCCGCGATCTCCGTCGTCGCCCGGTGCTTGTCCGCGCTGTGCACATGGAGCACGTGGTGCTCCATCGTGGTGACCGCGCCCGCGGACGGGTCGACGGAGTGCACCACCGGGTCGGACAGGTAGCGGCGGACCAGCAGGTCCACGTTGCGGTCCAGGGTGGCCGAGAACAGCATCCGCTGCCCGTCCGGACGCACCTGGTCCAGCAGCTCGGTGACCTGCGGCATGAAGCCCATGTCGGCCATCTGGTCGGCCTCGTCGAGGACGGTGATGCCGACCTGGTCCAGGCGGCAGTCGCCGCGTGCGATGAGGTCCTTCAGCCGGCCCGGCGTCGCGACGACGACCTCGGCGCCGCCTCGCAGCGCACCGGCCTGGCGGCCGATCGACATGCCGCCGACCACGGTGGTGAGCCGCAGCTGCACCGAGCGGGCGTAGGGGGTGAGTGCGTCGGTGACCTGCTGCGCCAGCTCCCGGGTCGGCACCAGCACCAGGGCCAGCGGCTGCCGGGGCTCGGCCCGGCGGCCGGCCGTACGCGCCAGCAGCGCCAGGCCGAAGGCGAGGGTCTTGCCGGATCCGGTGCGTCCGCGGCCGAGCACGTCGCGGCCCGCGAGCGAGTTCGGCAGCGTCGCCCCCTGGATCGGGAACGGCACGGTCACGCCCTCGCTGACCAGTGCGGCCAGCAACTGCTTCGGCATGTCGAGATCGGCGAACGCCTCGACGGCCGGGAGCGCCGGGGTGGTTGTCACCGGCAGGGCGAACTCGCCCTGCGGCGCGGTCGGTCGGCGCCGCTGACCGCCCGAACGGCTCGGCGCGCCGGAGCGGTTGGAGCTGTAGGTCTTGCCGCCCGAGCGGCTGCCGCCGGTGCCGCCGGAACCGCCGGAGCGGGTGCGGGTGTAACGGTCGTTCGTACGTGTGCGGTTCATGAAGAACCTTCCTCGAGGCGGCACGCATCAAGGAATTTCTGTGGCAATGAACAGCACAGAGAATCGCAAGAACGGGCCGGAAAAGAAGCGAAATCGGATCCGACCCGGCGGGGGACGCTCACGGGTCGAGGCGCCGAAAGGGTCGGCGCGATCCTGGTGGGAGAATGCGGGGCGGGCAGTGTGCGGTACGTCCCGTTGGCCGTCGCTGCGCGATGCCGAGGGAAACATCCGTCATGGGGCGGGTTCACCGGCCCGCCGGAATGCCGCTGCCCCGATGGTTGTCGCGGCGCGACGCGGGGGTCACGCCCGGAAGGGCAACACGCCGGGGCCCGCACCCCTTGGTGCGGGCCCCAGCGGCGAACTGCGCGTGCGGTGATCAGGCGGGAACGATGTTCTCGGCCGTCGGGCCCTTCTGGCCCTGCGCGATGTCGAAGCTCACCTTCTGGCCTTCCAGCAGCTCGCGGAAGCCCTGGGCGGCGATGTTCGAGTAGTGGGCGAACACGTCAGGCCCGCCGCCGTCCTGCTCGATGAAGCCGAAACCCTTTTCCGCGTTGAACCACTTCACGGTGCCAGTCGTCATGTGTCAAATCTCCTTCGGGCAGTGCCCGGAATCCGCACTGTGCGGACTCCGCGTCGCTGTGATGATGACCCCGCCCGGGAAATGACCGGAAATGCGCAGTGCTTCCATCGGCATGGCGGCCGGTGAAGGCACTGGAAGTTCTTGGGTATCACAACTGCAACTGCTTCGACAGTAGCACGGAGCGATCGACCGTGCGCGGTGGATAATTACGCTCCGCCTGTTGTGCCAGAAAGCCTCACCGCGCGTCGCGTGAATTTCTCTCTTCGTCACAACAGATATTGACCCGCCCGGACACGGTTTTCCGCCCCGCCCCCCGGGTCCCCGCCCGCCCCGCCACGCCCCCGCGACACGCTCGGAGCACACCCCGCGGGTGCCGTCGGCAGGCGGACGAGTTCGCGCACCGCGGAGGCCGCCCGCGGGTGCCGGCGAGGCCGTTCCAGCAGGTCAGCGCGGGGGGCGGGGTGCCGTACGGCTGCCTGTCCATCATTCGGGCGCATGTTCGAGCCTATGCGCCGGGCATCCCACCACGCATACTGGCTGCAATGACGAAAAGATCCGCGCCCCCGCGCCACTTGCCCACGAGCCCCTTCAAGGCGCCCGCCGAACCGGTCCTCAAGCAGTTCACCGTGGGGGACCGTGTCTCCCACGACCAGCACGGCCTCGGAAAAGTCATGGCCGAGGAGGCCGCGGGCGGGGCACTGCTCGTCGACTTCGGTTCCCAGCTGACCCGCATCGTCAGCCCCTACTACGGCATGCACAAGCTCTGACCGCGCGACCTCTCACCGGTGGCCTCGACTACCGTCGGGCCACCCCTTCGCGTGCCAGGCCGGAGCGCCCCTGACGCTTCGGCATGCCCTTCTCCGGCCGGCGCCCGGCCGTGCCGCGGCGGCGGTCGCGGTGCTGTCCGGGATCGTACGAACCCCTGGCCGGGCACTCGCGCAGCGCCCCTCGCGCACCGTCCCGCCCGAGGCGCGGAGCATCGCGGGACGTCATCGGAGCGGGTGGCGGCGCGCACGCCGGAAGGACCGTACGCCGAAGAAGACGATGTCGGCCACCAGCACCACGATGCCGACGAACAAGAGGTAGGACAGGCTTCCGGCCGTCACGCCGATGATTCCGAGGACGACGGCCAGAAGAACCAGGAACAAGAAGATCGCCATGCGGCGTGCGTCCCCTCTGCTGTGGGCATGCGCGTCAGCGGCGCGCCAGCTGCCGTTCGCCGTTGGCGCCCGGCCGGTAGGCCAGGTCGTAGTGCTTGAAGATCGCTTCCTCCTGCTCGACGGGCAGGACGTCGTCCGTGCCGATGGCAGGGGCCTTCTTCACCAGCGCCTTGGCGTGTGCGACCTTGACGTAGCCCGGCCCCAGGATCGCCTCGTCGAGAGGGACGAAGAGCAGCCGTTGCCGGCTCAGCAGCCCGGTGCGGACGGTGGCCATGGCCGGTTCGTCGGTGGAGGTGTCCACGTAGATCGCTTCCAGCGAGCCGATCTTGTGCCCTTTCGGGTCGACGACATCGTGGTCGCGCCATTCGCGCACGTCAGTGGAATGGATCATGCCCTGCTCCCTGTGGGCGCTTCGGCGGTGCCGCAACGGCCCCGGCGTGTACACACCGGGGCCGCCCTTCCGGGTCGGTCGCACGTGAGAGTGCCCCGACCTGTCTTCATGGTAGGCCAGGCAGACATTCCAGACATAGGGGATGTTCTCCTCAGTGGTCTCACGGCGGTGCGGTCCCCTCGGGTCGAGGCGGCAGGTCGCCGGGTGGGGCGCCTGAGCACCCCACCCGTTGCCCCACCGGTCAGCGGAAGGTCCGTGCGGTCGCCCGGGTCTCTCGCGGCGGCCCGGGCCGCCCGCCACGCACGGACGCCCGTCCGCGGTGTCGCCGGCCGACGCCGGGCAGGGTGTCGCCGAATCGGTGGCCGGCGATGCGTTCCGCGTGCTGGACGTTCAGCAGGTGGATGAGCCACATGCCGACGCCGGTCATGACGAGGATCACGGCGACGAGGACGACGGTCTCCATCGGCTCACCTCCCCGACCCCGCGGGCAGGGGACCGGCCGACGGCCCGAAGGGGGACATGCACGCCCCGCCCTCGGTCTCCCAGTCGTCCTCCCCGCCGCGGACGTCCCGCGTGCTGCCCGTGGCGGCCTCGGCCGCCATCAGCGCGCCGGCGGTCAGGACGCTCCCCGGAAGCGCGGCGGCGGTCATCAGCCGGGCTGCCGCGGCCGGTGGTGTCTCGGGTGGGATCACCAGAAGGTCCCACCGGCCCATCGACCGGGACAGCAGGATCACCTTGTCCGGATCCTGCTCGCTGAACCAGCCCACGTGCACGGTGTGCCCGGTGACGGGCACCTTGCGCGGGATGAGAGGCCAACGGGCGGGGTTCACCGTGATGTTGGTGATCCGCCCCCAGGCACTGTCCAGCGTGGCGCACAGCGCGGGGAGTTCGACGGCGAGGTCACGGGACCGGGGCCACCAGGCCCCGTCCAGCTGTCCCGGGAGCGCGGTGTGCGGAGTGAGGGACAGGCGGGCGGAGAGGCCCGCTGCGACGTGGTGAGGGGTGCGTTCGACGAGCATGGTCATGACGCGGACCCGTCCCCGGGCTGCCTCGCAGCAGCCCGGCGGTGTTGATCGCCAGAAACGACACCCGCGTGGAAGCCGGTGTGCGAAATGCTCCCGGTGCTTTCAGCGTACTCCTGCCCCATGGGCCGAAAAGCATGTGCGGACAGGGCCCGGCGCCGCCTACGCGGCGGTGGCGCCGGCTTCACGGTCGCGCCGCGTCCCCGTCAGGAACCCTCGACGAAGCGGACCGACCAGGCGTAGCCGCTCAGGCCGTCGTGCGGGACCCGCCGGACCTCTCTGACCTGGCAACCGTCGTGGGCGTACTTGCGGGCGAACCGGTCGAGGCGCTGCGCCTCGGTGAGATCCTCCATGGACAGCGGTGCTCCGACGACGAGGTCTTCGTGGAGGACCTCCCCCTGCCCGGCACCGTTCGAGCAGGAGGAGCAGTTATGCGTTTTGGGTAGGGACATGAGATCAGTGTCCTCCTCGCGCGCCGCCCCCGGCGCCAGGGCGCGGACGGGCAGGCCGGACCGGGCGGGCCTCAGAGCCGGACCGTCCCCAGCCACACCGCCGCCGCGGCGGCGACCAGCAGGGCGATGTTGAGCCCGATCACCCGCACCTCGCCCCGGGACAGGTGCAGGACCGTCCCGCCGATCTGTATCAGCGCCAGGCCGACCGCCGCCGCGATCGCGAGCCCGGGCGCCACCCCCGTCAGGGGCGGGAGGACGAGTCCCAGCGCGCCGAGCACCTCCAGCCCGCCGATGACCCTGACCAGCGGCATCGGCACGCGGTCCACCCAGCCCATCATGGGCTGCAGTCGCTCCCGCGTCTGAAGGAGCTTCTTGCCCCCCGCATAGACGTAGAACAGGGCGAGGAGCCCGGCGACGATCCAGTACGCGACGTGCATGATGGCTCCCACACGATGGTCTCGAACGCGAGTGGCCACATCATGGGCCGGCGCCCGGCGCCGTACAAAAGGCACACGGATGTGAGCAACGCACAAGGAGTTGTCATGTCGCAGTACGAGCACACGTGCATGATCCGCGGGGACGGCGGCCGGACCATCCGCGCCGTACTGGACCGGATCTGCGACAAGTGGACGCTGCTCGTGGTGGCCACGCTCGACGACGGACGCATGCGCTTCACCGAACTCCACCAGCACATCCCCGGCATCTCGCAGCGGATGCTGACCCTGACCCTGCGCAACCTGGAGCGGGACGGCCTCGTCTCCCGCACCGCCTACGCGGAGGTCCCGCCGCGGGTCGAGTACGCGCTGACCGCCATGGGGAAGAGCCTCATCCCTCCCGCACTGGCCCTCGCGGGCTGGGCCATGGAGCACAACGCGGAGATCCAGGCCAGCAGGGCCGCGTACGGCCCCCGGGCCGACTGAACCGGCCGTCGCCGTGACCGGCCGCCAGAAATGCTGAAACATTTCGGCGGCCCCACCGCATCAGTGAGGTGTGAGGCTGGTGTCAACGACCACGGGGGCATGATGGGGCAGGGACGGGCGAAGGACTACGCCGAGTTCGCCGAGGCGCGGGCGGGGCACCTGTACCGGTCCGCCTGTCTGCTCACCGGTGGTGACACCCACCTCGCCGAGGACCTGGTCCAGGAGACGCTCGGCCGGCTGTACGTCAGTTGGCGACGGGTCTCCCGCGTCGGCAATCCCGCGGGGTACGCCCAGACCACCCTCACCCGTGTCTTCCTCAGCCACCAGCGGCGCCGCAGCAGCAAGGAACGGGCCACGGACGTCTTCCCGGACCTCCCGGACCCGCGGAGCGCCGGCCCGGACCCGCTCCTGCGGCTGACCCTGGTCGACGCGCTGGGCCAGCTGTCCCCCAAGGACCGGGCCGTGGTGTTCCTGCGCTACTGGGAGGACCGCAGCATCGAGGAGACCGCCGATGTGATGGAGGCCAGCTCGGCCGCGGTGCGCACGCGCTGCAACCGCGCCCTGGGCCGGCTCCGGGTGCTGCTCGGTGACGGCATCGGCGAGTACGCCTCACCCTGACCGGTCGCAGGCCATCCCTGTTCTCCTACTTCCCCCATTCCGACAACCGTGCAGAGACGGCGGTTTGCCATGCCCATTGAAGACCACAAGGAACACGACCACCTCTTCGAGGACCGGCTCGGCGAAGCCCTCGTCCACGCCAGTGGTGACTACGAGACGGACCGCAGGGCCCTGGTCGCGGCCGGTACGGCGCGCGGCCGCAAGCTCCTGCGACGGCGCAGGGCCGCCATCGCGGCAGGCGTGGCCGCGGTCGCCCTCGTCGGCGTGGGCGGATCGCTCCTCGTCCCCTCGGGCGGCGACGGGGGCGGGGGGCAGTCCATGGCGGCCGCCCGGCCGACCCCGCCCCCTCCCTCGGAGAACGACGGGGAGATCTCCGCCGCCGATCTGGTCCGTACCCTCAAGGGACTGCTCCCCGAGGGCGAGTTCCGCGAGGAGCAGGGGCGGGGCGTCGGCCCGAGGATGATGCCGTACGCACAGGTCGTGTACGACGACGGCAAGGGAGGCGGTGCGGTCTCCGTGGGGCTGAACCGCGTGGAGCCGCACAGCGAGCAGGTCCGCGAGGCCACGGCCTGCCCGGACAGGATCGCCGTCCCCTACGACCGCTGCGCCAGCACCGAACTGGCCGACGGCTCGCGGCTCATGCTCTTCCAGGGGTACGAGTACCCGGGCCGCCGTGTGAACAACCACCGCGTGGACACGAAGTGGTGGCACGCCGTGCTCGTGAGCCCTCTGGGGCACCAGGTCGACGTGAGCGAGTGGAACGCCGAGGCCGAGAAGGGCGCGCCGGAGACCAGGGACGAACCCCCCCTGACCATGGCGCAGTTGAAGAAGATCGCCACTGCCCCGGCTTGGCGCAAGGCCATCGACGCCATCCCCAGGGACCACCGGCCGGCACCCCCGGCCCCGCCGTCCCAGCCCGACGGTGCCGCGGTCAGGTACACGCTCGTCTCCCTGCTCCCCAAGGGGGTCACGGTCGTCACGAAGGGCCAGGGGCAGGACGGTTTCGCGGATCTCGTGCTCGACGACGGCAAGGGCCGGAGCCTGGTCCAGATCAACGTGCAGCCCCGTATGTCCGATGTCGAGGGCGAGCTCTTCGGCTCCGGCGCCGAGGTCCTGCCCGACGGCACGAAGGTCGTGTCGCACCAGGAACCGGGCGAGAAGGGCGGCGCGGGCGTCGTCATGTGGACCGTCGACACGATCAGGACCGACGGGCTGCGGGTGGTGGTCAGTGCCTTCAACTCCGGCGACCAGCACAGCGCCGCGACCCGCGGCACCCCCGCGCTCACGATGAAGCAGCTCAGGGCGATCGCCACCAGCGCCAAGTGGAAGAAGCTGGGCTGACCCCCTGCGGGAGCGAGCCGGTGCCGCGCGCACCGCGGTCGCGGCGGCCGTGCCGGCCACGATCCGGCACGGCCGCTCGCCGTCCCGCGGCGCGGCCGATCGCTCCCGTGAGCGTCCGCGCACCGGCTCGGCAGTGGGCCCGGGGCCGGGCGGCACGCCTTTCTGCAGGGCGCCGTCGGGCACGCCCACCCCGGTGGGCGTGCCGAAGGCGCCTCCGCGGCGCGTCAGCGCACGTGGACCGTGACCGTGACGGTCTTGAGCACCGCGGGCAGCTTCGTGGTGTCGACCTTCAGGATCTCGCCGTTGTCGGTCCGGCCCGTGGGCGGCAGCGTCTTCTGGTGGACGGTCCACGCGCCGTCGGGGTCGACGACGATGCTGTCGATGCCGAAGTCGTCGTCGTTGGCCAGGTACAGCGTCCGGCCGCCGTCGGTGGTGGCGACGCCCTCGACCTTGTCGTGCGCGAAGAACGCCCCGGTGGGGTCGAGCTGGCTGACCAGCGTGCCGACGTTGACGTACGGCTGCTTCTGGGCGACGTTGACGCCGGCACCGGTGAGCGCGGCGAGGGCCGCGTTGGTGCCGCTCGTGCCGACCAGCGCCTCGGGCGACTTGCCGCCGATCGTCAGGCCGCTGACGTCGGTGGCGCCGTTGATGTCGACCTGGTACAGCGTCTTCTGTGCGAACGGCTCGAAGGCGCCGTCGCGCTCGTCGATGAGGAACTTCGTGCCGGACAGCGCGGTGATCTCGCTGTTGGCGGTGCCCGTGCTCGCCGGGTTGTCCAGCAGGTACAGGTACTGCTTGGTCCGGTAGGTGCGCAGGTCGACTGTGACGATGCGGGTGGGCGCGACGTTGCCGGCCTTGACGCTGCCGAGGTCCGGCTGCTGGAGCGCGGACTGCATGACGCCCACCAGGGTCGAGCCGTCCGGGGTGACGGTCAGGCCCTCCATGCCCTTGTTCTTCGCGCGGAAGGCGAGTTCGGCCGGCAGGTACCCGACGACCTTGTGGTAGGCGTTGTCCGGGCTGTTGCGGTACGGCGTGAGCCGGCCCAGCTCGTAGCCGTTCTTGTCGAAGTGCGTGATGTACGGGCCGTACTCGTCCGAGACCCAGAACGAGCCGTCGGACAGCGCCACCAGGCCCTCGGAGTCGTAGCCGTACGGGTCCCGCGCGATGGGCGCCGGCGTGCCTCCGTTGGCGTTCGTCGCGGCGACGTCGTCGATGACCTCGCTCGTGTCGTGCGGCGGGCGGCCGCTGTACTTCACGCCGCCGAGGCTCTTCGGCCCCTTGAGGGTGACCTGCTTGAGCAGCTCGGCCTTGCCGTTCACGAGCTTGAACTCGCCGATCTCCGGCGTGAAGTCCGGGACCATCTCGGACTTGTTGCCGTCGGGGGCGTCGGCGTTCGGGCCGCGGTCGGTGAGCCCGTAGAAGTGGCCCGGCTTGCCCGGCACCGGGGCGAGCGAGGAGCCGAAGCCCTCACCGGAGAGCTCGGTGGTCGTGCCGGCCGGCCCGGCGACATGACCGAGCGGCGGCAGGGGAGCGCCGTCGGCCCCGGCGTCCTTGAACAGCTGCACCGCGTCGGTCGTGCTGTACGTGAAGGTGTCCGTACCCGTGAAGCCGGAGTTCGGCGTGTACGTGAACGTGCCGTCCGCGTCGACCGTCACCTTGCCGTTGGCGGGGTCGGTGTGCCGCACGACCGCTGTCGCGCCGGAGTCGTTCCGCAGTACGTCGCCCGTCACCCTGCCGTGGCCGGAGAAGGAGTCGGCGACCGCCCCGAAGTCGTGCGACGGGGCCCACAGCCAGCCACCGGAATGGGCCGCGGCCGTACCCGTGCCCGCCACGGCGATGGTGGCGCCGATCGCGATGACGAGCCGGATGCGCTTGCGAGAGAAGCGTCGTGAAGTCATACCCCTGAACTTGACGGTCAGTGGTGAATTTTGAGGTTGTCCCCGGTGAACCGCTGGTTCACAAAGCACCGGCTCTTCGTCTTTTCGCCGAGGCGTACCGGCAGGAGCCGGAGCCCGGGTGGGGCGGCACACCGTGCCGCCCCACCCGGGGCGTGTGCCGGTCAGTGGACCGTGCGCGCGGCCTCTTCGATGATGCGGGTGACGGCCTCCGGGTGGGACACGGTCGCAGCGTAGGAGGACCGGACCTTCTCGATGTGCGCGTGGGCGCGCTCGGCCATGGAGACCTTGAGCTTCTGGGGGATGATCCGGTCATTGGTGCCCACCAGGGCCCAGGACGGGACGGTCTTCCAAGCGGGCTCACCGGAGGACTCGTTGGGGGCGGTGCCGCTGCCCGGACGCTGGGTGACCGCCATCAGGGAGGCGGTCTCCGCGGGGACGTCCGCACCGAAGGCCTGGTGGAACTCGGACTGGTCGATGGTGATCGGGACGGGACGCAGCACCTTGCCGATGACACGGTCCGGGGCCTTGCTCGCCAGGTCGTTGGCGCTCTCGCCCTTGTCGGGGAGGAAGGCGTCGGCGTACACCAGCGCCTTGACCTTGTCGGAGCCCAAGGCGGCGTTGCTGATCACCACCCCGCCGTAGGAGTGCCCGACGAGGACCACCGGTCCGTCGATGCTCGCCAGCAGGTGCTTGACGGAGGCCGCGTCCCCGCTCACACTCCCCAACGGGTTGGCCGCGGCCACCATCGGATAACCGTCCTTCTTCAGCCTCTTGATGACGCCGTTCCCACTGGAGGAGTCGGCGAACGCACCGTGGACGAGGACGCGGTCGGTGTGGCGCTGCGGATGCGTGGCCTTGGCGGCGTTCGCCGAACCGACCGTATGACACGTACTGAGGCGAAACGAATCGAGCGTCGGTGGGGATGATCTCCGATTACGGCTCTGACCTGGGGTTCCATGGATCGGCGGAGTCGGCCCGATGCTCGGCGGGCGGGACGCCGCCCTCCGGGGCCCTGGGGGGAGGGCTGAGCCTGCGCATCGGCACGGAGTCCGTCGTCGGCCTTGGTTCACCACCGGGCCGACCGTGCGCCAGGCGTACGAGCCGCACCGTGCCGAGCCGCTGCCGGCCGACACCGTGAGGTCCGCCAGGGGGAGTCAATGCGTGAAGCCGGCCTCGCGGTCGGCGGCGGCGACCTCGCGGTGAAACCGCTGGTGCACCCAGTGGGGCTCGCCGAGGAGGGTCAGTCGGCCCCAACGACCCGAGACCGGACCGAGCCGAGTGCGACGCGGCAACGCGGCCACCAGGGACTGCGGCCTGGCGCCACCGGAGAGTTTGCTGCTCTCCAGTACGTAGACGGCATCCTGGGTGACCGCGACGCAGCGGTACCTGATCCAGAACATCGTCAGCCCCGTGAGATAGGTGACGAGGAAGAAGCCGAAGTTCGGCGCGGCCTGGCAGATGAACACCTGCCGGATCTCGCTTCCCTCCGGCAGGAAGGGCGCCGAACGCTCCACCAGGTCGTGCCGTGGGCTCGCGTGATCGTCAGGTCGATGAGTCACCGTCCCTTCGTACCACGGTCGTCGTCACACCTGTTCAGGTGGGCGAGGAATCGGATCGCCCGAAGGACCTGCGAGCCGCCGCCACCAGATCCAACCCCTCACGATCTCCCCGATGGCGGCCTTCATGTCCCGGGATCGCACCGCGAGGCTCGCGATCTTCTCCATCGTCTCGGCCATCCACCGCGGATCGCCGAGCTGTGCCGCCCGGCGATATTCGACGGTCTGCTTGAGGAGCTCATCCGCCTGGTGAATCTCCGGTCTGGGATATTTCCTGCGGGCGTGCGAGAAATGCGCGACCCAGTCCTCGTAGGGGTTGCGCAACGTGGCCGCAAGACAGGCCTCTCCGCCTCCGTGACGGGAGAATCCCGTGAGGGCCAGGGCGAGGTCCGTGGAGACGGCAAGCGCCCTGGAGTTTCCCAGCCGGCCGGCTGGGCCGAGAGGCGGAGGTCCATGAGCCGCGACCAGGGGACGACCTGGACCTCGGCTGCCTTGACCCGATAACTGAGGCCCTGCTGCTGGAACCTGAGGTACTTGCCCTCGCGGGCGGTCACGTCGCCGATGATCCACCCGCCTGCGACGAATTCGAGAGGACCCAGGACAAGAACGGTCATCGGTCACCCGTCCTCTGTCGATCACCGCGGGACATTCCTGGGGTGTGTCCGCTCTACTCTGCGTCCGCCGGCGAGCCGTGTCGCCCTGCTCGCGCCCGTTGGTGTGAGCCGGCGATGCCAGACGGCTCACCCCGGGCGGCAGCCCGGGGAGCAATTCGTACAAGCGACTTCTGTCGTCGGCCCTATGCTGATGCGGTGATCTGGGGAATGGTCATCTTCTTGGTGGCGGGGACCTGCTTGATCGTCACCCACTGTGTCAAGCGGCGGTGGCCCACAGCGGCTCTTTGTGCGCTGGGCCTGCTGTGCGCGGAGCTGGCGCTCGCGGCGCACGCGACCGGGGAACTGTGGCTCAGTGTTGCCGCGACGGTCGTGGGGCTTGTGGGCTTCGGCCTGCAGGTCGTCTGGTCGCGGCGTAGCGGCGAGGGGCCGCCCGCGTGACCGTACGGTGTGAGTGACAGAGGCCCGGCGAGCGATCCTCAGTGTGCGGCCGTCGCACACTGATCGGGTGGGACGTCCGCCGACGGCATCCTGAGGTTGATCCACCACACGAATACAGCTGACGCGATCGGCAGACCTACCAGCGCACCCAGGTTGAAACCGAGATCTTCCGCGCTGGGCGAGATCCACGATGCCGTTGCGCTGCCTGCCGCTGCCAGCCCCAGCATGGTGATAAACGTCAGGACAAGAGCAGTGCGCCGCCCAGGAGGTCGAGCCCGGTAGTGATGAGCGGTGGGTTCGGTGCCTCCTAGGAGGACCGCTGTGCAGAGGGGGGTCAGACCCTCCGGCAACCAGCCAAGGGGCCAGGCGACCAGCGCCAGGAGTCCGAAGGAAACAAGGGCCCAGAGCACGCCCCGAGCCGACTCCGTAGCCACATCCCACGGTCTGCGCGGCGTCGGACCCGCCTGGGGACCTCGTTCTCTGGTCATGCCGGGAGGGTAGCTGTGGCCAGGAGCGGACATGCGGTCAGGGCTTTCTCCGACGTGACTCACGACGGCGACTGCCCGATCGCGCTCCGCTTCCTCACGGCCGCTTCCTGGGACTGATCCGGTTCTTGACCGGTGGCGACGGGTGCCGGGGACGAATCGTCAGATGCACGCGGGCGTCCGGCGTTGACCGCGGTTTACCGACCTGCCGGGCAGGGATCGGGCACGAATGTGCGCCTTACCCAGCGGTTCAGGCACTCTCGCCGCTATCGGCCCGCCTCCAGCGGTGGGCCCGGCCATGGTTCCGTCGCGGCACGGCTACGACCGGCTGAGTCGGCCGCGAACCCGCATCCACTTTTCAAGGCAAAAGCCGGATACCAGGATGCAGACGCCCGTCAATCCTGCGACGTTGCGGAACAGGTCGTCGTGCCGATGTGCGGCGAGAAGCTCGATCGACAGGCCGAGTCCCATCAGGATGACGCCGAGCCCCCAGATCCGAGGCGATTCGACACGGCCTCTGAGCCGGGGGAACAACCAGCTGCGAAGGACTGCCGCTCCGCCCGGTACCAGCGTGATGGCCAGGACAGCTGCGAGAGCGGCCCACCCATAAGCGCCCATGACGAACGCCTCCCCGGAGATCGTCTGTGCGGCTCCGTACCGCACGAGCGGATCATGCCACGACCCTTGGTGCAGGGGAACGGCAAGGGAGTGGGCGCGATCTCCAGCGCTGGTCAGAGGCCAAGGTAGCTGTTGTCTCTCATTGCGCGCCGAGCACGCTGTGCTGATCCACCACTCGACGCTGGAGCGGCAGCTCCCAACGACGGTGTAGAGGGCGACCCTTGGGCGTAAAGCCTCGATGGCATGGGCCTCTGTGTCCCCAGTTTGGATGACTGAGGCCGCGGGATCCCTGAGCTGGGCAGACCCTGACCGGGACTCTGAGCTCGGGATCATTGGGCCTTGCGGCCCAGGTTCTGCGCTGACCAGCGTTAATGGCAGCCGGGGCGAACCAATGAGCTCGCCCCTGCACCCGCCGTTGACTGCAGTCTTGGCGAAGTTCTGACACGTGGACGGTTGATCCTGTCCTCGCTCACGGCGTTGGATCTTCCCTGCCCGTGCGAGTGTCCGGGCAGGAGGAGTTGGGGCGATGAACGAGGACGTCAGACCCGGGCTCGTACGGGTGGTGGACTGGGAGCGGACTTCCGCGCTGATGATGGGCGCGGCCGTGGTGCTGTCCGAAGGATTGCTGCTGATCTTGATCGGTACGGCTTACCCACTGGAGACCCTCCTGGTAGGAACAGTCGCTTTCGCTCTTGTGTTCCTGGCTTTGCTGCCGCTCGTCTTCCGCCTCCCTGCCCGGCTGCGCCGCAAGTACGAGCAGGCCGCACAGTTCGACGGCCTGAACGAATCGCGCGTCGTCCAGGCCGCGGCGCGGCGGATATCGCTACGGCGCGCGGCTGCAATTGCGGGCGTGTCAGCCTGCTGGATGATGCTCCTTGGCCTGGTGGGCCACGATCCGATGCCGCCCTTCGTACTGATCGCGGTCGCCCTGCCCCAGTGGGCGCGGTCCCGGACGACCGCGGAGTGGGAGCGGGTGAACAGGGCAGTCCTCTGGCAGGGCGTACCCGGAATACTCGGTGCCCGAGGGCCGGTTTTCCGCGTGCCGGCAGAAGGCGGCAGATGAGACCACAGCCTCGTCGTCCCATCAGCTTGGCCGCTGCTCGACGTGGCGGAATCCCTGCTGGATCCGCGGTGCGGGCAAAGAGTCCGCGCCGGAGCGACCGGTGGCCGCTGTGGACAGCGGGGAGGAGGCTCATCGTGCTGCCGGAGTTCATGCACAGGGATGTGGATCGCCACGTGAAGTGGTTCGCGGACAAGGTCCCGAACGGGCTGCTGTTCTTCGGCGAAAAGGGCGCCCCGTTGGCGGTCGTCCTTCGGACGGAAGTGGCGGAAAGCCCGCGCGAAAGTCGGCCTGCCGGAGACGACGCCATGGCCTGCGCCGGTCAGTCCCCCGAGCGTGCTGCGCTGATTCAACGGCACTCGACGCTGGAGCGACAGAAGGGGATCGCCGCCGCGCTCGATGCTCGCGTGCGGGCTGACCGCAAATCGATCGACGGGCACAACGACGCCCCATCGGGCACGCGGCGGGCACGGGAGGGATAAAGAGGTCTGGACAACAAAGAAGCCCCGGACCGTTGGCCTGGGGCTTTCTCGTGGAGCGGGTGACGAGAATCGAACTCGCGCTCTGAGCTTGGGAATCACCGCTCGTCGGTACGCACGTGTGGTCGTGACCTGGGCAGATGGCCCACTGCTGCGCATGCAAGAGGGCCATGCGCTGCCCGGCGTTGACCGTGGTTCGCCGCTTGATCTGGCACGCATCTGGCACGACAGCAGTCAGACGAGACGCCAGGACCAGCACCACGGAGTCCAGTGGCCGGCGGGCCTCTCTTCGTGTGCGCCAACGCGCTTGATGACGACTTGCTCGTCCTGGACGACGTGCACCTCGTCGCTGGGAGCGAGCATCAGGGGGTGGTCGAGTTCGTAGATCGCGTCTGGATCGAACCGCAGCTCGTTCAGAAGCAACGCTCTGTCTGTCGTCACCGGGTCACCGTGCGGCCTTATGGAGACAGGATGAGGCATCCAGCCCTCGTGAGTACCGCCTTACAAGTTCGTTCTCTACCCCGCTCGGCTAGAGCCCGCCTCGTGGCGCGGTGTCGCACGGGGCAGCTGACTGGCGGTGCCGTCCACTGTCACAAGTTGGTCACCCAATCCACTATCCGCGCAAAATCGCCAACGCACGCAAACATCTACACCTAAGCTGTCCGCACCACGCGCAGGAATTACCGAAGATGGGGGCGTAATTTGGGCAGGTGGCGGCGGCAGAGCCGAACGGCAGGACGGGGTTCAAGAAGAGAGAGCCCCAAAAGACGGCACGACGAACTAGATGACCTTCGCAACAAAGCAACCAGGCGTTCCAGCGCCCTAGCTAATATTCCGGCGTATGCAAGTGCGGCAGTCATCCTTCTCGTGATCGTGAAGATTGCAATCGTGTCTCACGGCGTTCCGTCGACCATGCTGGAGCTGGTATCTGCCGCTGGCCCAGTGCAGGTAATCGTCGGCACCATCATCTTGTTGTTGCCATTTTCTGGCATCATCGTCGTGTACGCAAATGATGAGATCTATAAGCGCTCGGGCATGTCGGAGGTTGCAAAGAACGAGGTGCGCCTCGGTGTATACCTGGCGATTTTCGTTCTTTCGTTTTTGCTCGTGTGGTACTGGGTCGTATCAGTCGTCATACTTCTTGCTGTGCGTCACCTCCTATTTCTGCGGGATAAGAAGAAGGGTCGCACGGTTGATAGCGCCGAGCCAATTCCGCTTGAGGAATGGCTAAAAAAAGAGCCTTCCGATGTCCGCTTGCATGAACTGTGGATTGAAGCAAAAGAAAAAATAGACGAGCTAAACGGCGCTCGACGTGCAGGCACGGTGGACCTTGCCAGGATATCGACACTCAGGAATTCCGTCCAGGAAACTATTGACGAGTTCAACGGGCGTGCAGCCGAGATTCGCAAGTTTCAGTACTCCCAAGGAACCGCCGTAGCCTCCGTGCTGGCAAGTTACGCGTTCGCGCTACTGATCCAATTCCTCGGAAGCGACACGCCTTGGATTCCCGCAGAGCAGGTAAATGTTAAGGGAGGAGGGAGGGAAATCGGCTACGTTATACAAGCTGGCGACTCTTGGACGACCCTCCTCGACGAAAGTTCGCGGTCTGTAATTCGGATTCCTTCGGACTCCATCGCGTCACGAAAAGTGTGCTCGGTAAAGGGGCAAGAGAAAGGAACTGAGACCCTTTGGCGTCTCGCTGACGGTCACGCAACTGTCTATAAAAGGTGCCCGTCCCCGAAGCCTGGCCGATGAACATGAGGGCGGTGGAGCGGCTTTGGGCGGGAGCTGCTTTGGGGCGAGTGATCATGGCCCCTTAAGCTTCCGGCGAGTCGGGCAGTCTGTAGACCTGCCCGTTAAAGCACGACGTTGGGGCCATGATCTTAGAGGCTCGCCCCAAAGTGGCTGCCTAAAGCCGTGGAGCCGACCGCCCCAGCCATGACGTGTTCTGACCTCATGCCCTCCGGGCCCACTCATACGGGCGCGCGGTGGCGGGCGGCGCGCCGAGCGGGGCGAAGACTGGAGCGTGGGCGCGGCCGGACGCCGGCCGCGCGCCCGGCGGAGCGTGAGCGACGCCGGGTGCCTTGATGAGGTAGAGAAATCTGTAACAAGATCGGGTTCAGTCGTCATCTCCGGGCTCACGCTGGCGAGGCAACTGATCGATGGCAAGCTCTCGCTCGACTTCTCTCACGGCGTCTGGGCTCGGGCAAAGGGCCCTGTGAGCAGGCATGATCAGTTCGCCGGGGGTCGGCTCGATGGCTCCGACCTTGACGGCGATGACATCAGTGATGACGGTCGCAGACCGGGGGTGGATGCTCAGGAGCCGCCAACGATAACGGCGCGGAACGTCCTTTGCTCGGACAGCGACAGTGCCGAGATCAACCCATCGGTCATAGTTCGTAGGCGTACGCCGAACTTGTAGCCCGCACGCGCGACACGTCGGCGGTTCGATCCACCGGGTGTCGTCCTGGTCCGGCTCCTCGCGAGGCGGAGCCGTAGCCCCTTCAGCTTCGGCGATCTCGTTCGCGTAGCGGTTCCAGCACCGCTCACAGAGCGTCGCCATCAGGTCGATACGCCCGCGCCTCAGCGCCAGGCGACTCGCGTCTCCGCATTGCTCACAGACATGCCGATCAACGCCCGTAGACCCCATATGTCGGATTGTGAGCGAACTTGCTCATCCCGCAGTAGAGCGAGAACCCGCCTTTGTGAAGCCCACTTGAGCGAGTCACATGAGGCTGACGTGCCCGAAGCTACGCGTCGAAGTCGTATTCGAGGATGTAGGCGGCGGAGTCCAAGGTCATCTCGTTGACCTCGACTGGGCGCCCCTCATCGGCGAACGCGGTGCGGCAGATCAGGATGACGGGCATACCCATGGAGAGGCCGAGCCGGGTCGCCTCATCCTGGGACGGCATCCGGCTGCGGATCTCCTCACGGAAGTGCACGGGCTTGTAGCCGAGTTCGGCAAGGCGGGCGTAGGTGCCGCCAGGGCCGGTGTCTTCCTGCGTGATGGCTGATCCCGCCACGAGATCCGCCGGCAGGTACGACGTCGACAACAGGACCGGCTTCCCGTCGAGTACGAAGCGCCGGCTGCGGACGCAGACCGTTTCGCCTGCCGACACGTCGAGAACGCCGGCAATGCGTTCCGGGGCGGGCTCCTCGGTCACGGCGACCTGGTCCACCACCAAGGTGCGGTTGTCGATGTCGGCCGACCAGATGGAGCGGCCCGATCCCCACTGTTCCTGCGCCAGGCGCTGGATGCCGCGGCGTCGCAGTGGCCGGAAGTCGCGCACGAAGACGCCGGCTCCCTTCCGGGACTCGGCGAGGCCTTCGTTTTGCAGAACGCCAAGGGCTTGCCGTGCCGTCATACGGGCGACGCCATGGACAGCCATGAGCTCGTTCTCGCCCGGCAGTCGATCACCAGGGCCGTACTCACCTGCCGTGATTGCGTCCTTCAGCGTGTCGGCGATCCGCTGGTACTTCGGGCGGCGGTCGGTGCCCTCGGTGGTCATAAGCGATCCCTCCTTCCTCTCTAGACAGCCTAGCGGTTAGTCGCTCGGCCGCCTCCTTGCGAGATGCTTCAAGCCAACGTCTCTAGACAGGTTGACGTGTATAGAGATGTCGGCTTCACTGGAGACATCTCTAGACAGGCTGCCCATCCGGGGGGGCCTCACGGACAGGGAGACGCTTCATGTCGTCGTTCAAGATCGACCTTTCGACCGCCGTGGTGTTCGTCGCGACTGCGCCTACCCCGAAGCTGGTGAGCAAGCAGACCGGTGAGGTGGCGATCGACCGGGAGACCGGTGCGCAGTTGATGACCGTGGGTCTGCTGATCTCCGATGAGGGTGAGGGGAACCTGTATCAGGTGACCGTGCCGTCGACGGGGGTGGAGGCGACGCTGACGCCGGGGACGCCGGTGTCGGTGATCGGCCTGCGGGCCCGGGACTGGGAGAACACGTTCAACGGCCAGACCCGGCACGGGATCTCGTTCCGCGCGGTGGCCATCACGGCGGGAGTCTGAGCCATGGTGGATCTGGCGACGCTGATCGAGATCGGCACCCCCCTGGTGGGGGCTGCCGGCGGCCTGGGCTATGCCAAGGTGAAGGCGCCGGGCGTGTACTGGTCGCTGGTGGGTCTGCCGGTCGCGTTGGGCCGGTTCCACTTCACCTACGCCTCCACGATGGACGTGTGCGGGCTGACGGTGGCCCCGTCCCGGCTGCGGGCGTTCATGGTCCGCAACGTCGCCCGTCGTGAGGTGCAGCCGGTCCCGCCGAAGATCCGCCGCGTCGCCGGCTCCGCCACCGGCATGCGGGTCCGCCTCCGGCTCCCCGCCGGCCTGGAGCCCGATGACGTCGCCGCTGCCTCGAACCGGCTCCGGCACGCCTGGGGCGTCCACGCGGTGCACGTGGCGGAGATCAAGCCCGGTGTGGTGGAGCTGCGGATGACGGGCTACGACGTCCTGCGCACGGTGCGGATGCCGCGCCGTCTGCCGTCCGGCCCGATGGTCGTGCCGGTCGCGTTGCGGGAGGACGGGACCGCGTTCGCCCGGAACTACCGGGAGATCCCGCACGCCCTCACGCTCGGGGCGAATCAGTCGGGCAAGTCGATGTATCAGCGCAACCTGATCAAGCAACTCGCCAAACTACCGGTGGCGCTGGTGGGGATCGACTGCAAGCGCGGCGTGGAACAGACCCCGTATGCGCCGCGCCTGTCGGCCCTCGCGACTGATCCGGAGCAGGCTGCCGGCCTGCTGGACGCGCTGGTGGGGGAGATGGAGTCCCGGTTCGATCTCCTCAAGGACTACCAGGGCACGGCCCTGTCCACGCCGAACGGGGAGATCACCTCCGACATCTGGGGTCTCCCCGAGAGCGTTCGGCCGGTCCCGGTCGTCGTCCTGGTGGACGAGGTTGCCGAGCTGTTCCTGACGGCGACGAAGAAGGATGAGGAACGCCGGGACCGCATGGTGACCCAGTTGATCCGGCTGGCGCAGATCTCCCGGGCGGTCGGGATCTACCTGGAGATCTGCGGCCAGCGCTTCGGCGCGGAACTCGGCAAGGGCGCCACCATGCTCCGCGCGCAGCTCACCGGCCGCGTGGTCCACCGGGTCAACGACAAGCAGACCGCCGAAATGGGCCTCGGGGACATCTCACCCGAAGCCATGCACGCCGCAACCGCCATCGCCGCCGACCGGCCAGGCGTCGCGGTCGCTGGTGACGCCTCCGGCGGCTGGACCCACATACGCACCCCCCTGACCTCCATTACCGAGACCGCCGCCGTCTGCCGCGCGCACGCCGATCTGGTCCCCGATCTGCCGGCCCTGGCGCTGTTCCGACCGGACGTTCCGCCCGTCCTCGCGCCGGCCGGTGACGCCGTGCCGCTGGCCCGGCCCCGCCCGGTCACCGAGTAATACCCCTGCCCCGTCGGTTGGCGTGACCGCTTCGCGCCAGGTCCCTACCCCACCCATGCCACAGCCCGGAAGGAGTGATCCGTAATGGCTGCTCGCAAGACCACCGCCCGCCGCCTCGCCCCGGCCAAGACCGAGCCGAAGTGCCCGGACTGTCAGGGCGACGGCGAGACCACCGAGACCGTCCGCGTTGGTGCCCGCAAGGGTCGCGAGACCGGTGACCGGCAGGCCGCACTGTGTCTGACCTGCTTCGGTACCGGCACTGCCCCGTCCTGACCCCCAACGCCCCGGCGTCGGGCGGCCGGAGAACCGCTCCCCGCCCGGCCCCGGGACCAACCCGAAAGGAGGTGACCCGGTGTCCCGCCCCAACCGCTTTGACCCCGTGCTGATTCAGGCCGTGATTGCCGGTGCGCTGTCCTTCGCCCACCTGCACGACATCGCCGAAGCCGCCGGCCAGCACGGCTGGAAAGCCTGGGCCTACCCTGTCTCCGTCGACCTGCTCCTGGTCGCCGCATGGCGCCGCATGCGCACCCTGCGCGCTGCTGACCGTCCCGCCCGTGCGGCGTGGACCTGGTTCGTCATCGCGTTGACCGCGTCACTGGGCGCGAACGTCTCCACCGCAGGGCTGCTCGACATGAACGCCGTTCCGGCCTGGCTGCGCATCCTCGTCGCCGGCTGGCCCGCCCTGGCCTTCCTCGGCGGCACCCTCCTCGCCCACACACCGGCACCCGACGCGGCGGAGGAACCTGCTGCGGAGACCGTTCCGGCCCGCGAACCGGTCCCGGCTGCGGAACCGGCTCCTCAGGTCACGGTCGAACGGGCCCCTGACCCCGTGCCGGAACTCCCCGCGGCGACAGCGCCCGAGACCGCTCCCGTACCGGCGCTGGTGTCCTCGCCGTCTGTGCCGCCTGCCCTGCTGGCGCACGCCCGGAAGGTCGCTGACACCCACCACGCCGCCACCGGCGAACCGATCGACACCGCGACCCTGCGCACCCGCCTCGGCGTCCCGCCGGCCCTGGCCGACGTGATCGCCGCCCAACTCACCTGAAAGGAAACCCGGACCATGCCGCGCCCAAACCGCTTCTACGACGTGATCCGCATCGGCCCCGTGCGGGTCGGCAGCTACCACGACGGCCGCGGACGCACCCGCCACTCCGCCGCCTGCACCGCACCCGGCTGCGGCTTCTCCACCGACTACCGCGACCGCTCCGGCGCCGAACTCGCCGCCCGCACCCACCGCTGCCAGCCCTGACCCCCAGAGAGGAGATGACCCACCGTGCGCTACCCCGACGCGCAACTGCGAGCGAACCACCGCCCGTCCGAGCTGATCCCGCCCGGCGTCCACCCCGGACAGGTCGTCGTCATCCAGGCCGCGCCGCCCTCCTACGCCGGGAAGATCCTGCTCACCCTCACCGTCAGCGCCGGCACCGCCCTCGTGATCGTCGTCCTGGCCTTCGCCCTCCAGACGATCGCCGCCGCCGCTGCCGCGGCCATCCCCACCGTGGGCGGCGCATCCGTCTCGATCAACCTCGCGCGCAAACGCTGAACGGCCCCCGGAGCGGCTTCCGTCGCCAAACATCCACCGCCCCGGGGACCAACTGCCCCTTCCTGATCCAACAGACCCGAAAGGGACCCTCATCATGCCCCAGCACGCCCCGAGCCGGCCGGTCTGCCGCGACTGCGACGGCTTCCCCGTCGTCGCCATCACCACCGGCACCCGCCTGACCGATGGAACCCGCGCCACGCTCCGCGTTACCTGCCCCGGCTGCCACGGCACCGGCCTTGCCCTCTCCGCCCGCGTTCTCGCCCGGACGGGGAGGTGACCGCTTTGACCGACACCGCCACCGCGGCGGGCCTGGACCCGGCCACCCTCGCAGACCTCCTGCGGGTGGCCGGGTCAGACGGCTTCGACCGCTGGCAAGACCAGATCCGCCGCACCGGCGGCTGCTCAGACCCCATCCACCTGACCGGCTACACCAAGACCCTCGACCGGGCCACCGGCACCGTCCTCCACGCTTACTCCACGGACACCGAGCCCGGCGGCAGGCTCCGCGTCGCCTGCGGCAACCGCCGCGCCTCTCGCTGCCCGTCGTGCGCCTGGACCTACGCGGGCGACACCTACCACCTCATCCGCGCCGGCCTCGTCGGCGACCCGGGCAAGGGCACCCCCGAGACGGTGCGGGTGCATCCGAAGGTGTTCGCCACCCTCACCGCCCCCTCCTTCGGCCCCGTCCACAACCGCCCGACCTCCGGCCGCTGCCGATGCGGCACGGCTCACCGTGAGGACGACACGGCGTTAGGCACGCCCCTCGACCCCGAGAGTTACGACTACGCGGGCGCAGTGTTGTGGAACAACCACGCCTCTGACCTGTGGCGGTACTTCACGATCTACCTGCGCCGCGAGATCGCCGCCCGCGCCGGCCTCACCCAACAAGCCGCCCGCGAACAGTGCCGAGTCTCCTTCGGCAAGGTCGCCGAATACCAACGCCGCGGAGCCGTCCACTTCCACGCCATCGTCCGCTTCGACGGCCCCGAAGGACCCGACACCGAGCCCCCGCCCTGGGCGACCCTCGACCTCCTCACCGACGCCATCCACGCCGCCGCACGCCGTGTGGCCGTGGCTGTCCCGGCGGCCGGCGACTACCCGGCCCGCACCCTCGGCTGGGGCACACAGCTCGACGTCCAGCCCATCCGGTCCACCGACGCTGACACGGACGGGGAACTGACCGAACAGGCCGTGGCCTCCTACGTGGCCAAGTACGCCACCAAAGCCGCCGAAACGACGGGCACCGTGGACCGCCGCGTCGGCAACCGCGAAGCGCTCGAACTCCTCGGCGTCCCCCCGCACCCGCGCCGCCTGATCGAAGCCTGCTTCGACCTCCACCGCCTCTACCCGGACCGCAAGCTCCTCGACTGGGCCCACATGCTCGGCTTCCGCGGCCACTTCTCCACCAAATCCCGCCGCTACTCCACGACTTTGGGCGCGCTGCGGCAGGTCCGCGCCGACTACCGCGCCGCCCAACAACGCGAAGCCCTCGGCCTGCCCGACCTAGACGACTCCCCGGAGGCCACCACGCTCGTCCTCGCCCACTGGGCCTACGCCGGGCACGGCCACACCCCCGGCGAATCCTGGCTCGCCGCCACCATCCACCGCGACATCCAAACCAACCGCGAAACCGCCCGCGAAGCCTTGTACGACCTCCATGCCACGGAAGGAGACCGGCTGTGAGTGACGTCCTGCTGACTGTTGAGCAAGCCGCGGAACACCTCGGCACTACCGTCCGCTTCCCCCGTCGGCTGATCGCCGAACGCCGCATTGCCTTCGTGAAGGTGGGGCGTCACGTGCGCATCCCGGCGGTCGCCCTGGCGGCATACATCGAGAGCAACACTGTGCAGCCCATCCGCCGGGCTCGCGCTCGCCAGGGGAGGGCTGCCTGATGGCCAACAGGAAAGGAAGGCGTCGCACCTTCGGCGCGGTCCGAAAGCTGCCCTCCGGTCGCTACCAGGCTCGCTATCCGGGCCCGGACGGCGTCATGCGGCCTGCCCCTGACACCTTCGAGACGACTCGGGATGCGGACGGCTGGCTCGCGGAGAAGCAGACTGAGATCCGCCGTGGGGACTGGCAGGACCCGGACACGGGCGCAGTCAACTTCGAGGAGTACGCGCTCCGCTGGGTCAAGGAGCGCCGCCTCTCTCCGACCACCGATGAGCTGTACCGACGTCTGCTCCGCCTGCACATCCTGCCCAGTCTCGGGGACCTGGACCTCGATGAGATCACCGCCCCGCGCGTCCGGAGCTGGCGGTCCGAACGGCTCGATGTCACGGGGGCGGAAACCACGATCGCCAAGAGCTACCGGCTGCTCAAGGCAGTGATGGAGACCGCCGTAGAGGATGAACTGATTCGGCGGAACCCCTGCCGTATTCGTGGCGCCGGCAAGGAGTCCGCGGCCGAACGGCCCGTCGCCACCGTCGACCAGGTCGACGCTCTCGCTCAGGCCATCGGCCCGCGCTGGCGGTTGATGGTCTACCTCGCCGCCTACGGGCCGCTCCGCCCGGAGGAGCAAGCGGAGCTCCGCCGTGGCGACGTCGACCTCGACAGCCTGACCGTCCGGGTCCGGCAGGCCGCTCCCGAGCTGACGACCGGCAAGCGTGCCGAGGGGCCCACCAAGTCCGAAGCGGGCAGGCGGCTTGTGGTTCTGCCGGCCTTCGTGCGTGTAGAGCTGCGGCGGCATCTCGACTGGTACGCCGAGAAGGGCGCCGACGGGCTGCTGTTCGTGGGGGAGAAGGGCAAGCCGTTCCGCCGGTCCACGTTCGGTCGAAAGTGGCGGAAGGCCCGTGCGACTGTCGGGCTGCCGGAGAGCTTCCGTTTCTACGATCTTCGTCACACCGGGCACACCCTGACGACCCGCTCGGGGGCCACGCTCAAGGACACGATGGTGCGCGCGGGCCAATCGACGGAGCGGGCCGCGCTGATCTATCAGCATTCGGATCTGGAGCGACAGACGGAGGTCGCGGCCGGTCTGGATCGCCTGGTCCGCGAGCGGCGTGCGGCGGCAGATGACACGGCATCTGGCACGGATCTGGCACGAGATGCTTGATCCGGTCTAGACAACAAAGAAGCCCCGGGCCACTGGCCTGGGGCTTTCTGGTGGAGCGGGTGACGAGAATCGAACTCGCGCTCTGAGCTTGGGAAGCTCATGTTCTACCATTAAACTACACCCGCGTAAGACGCCCGTTGAGGCGGCTCATCGTCGGACACTATACCCCATGGTCGGCCCCGGACGCATGCGCGCCGGGGCCGTCGTGTTGCGGTCGCGGGCCTGGTCGGGGCCCGGCCGGAGGTCGGGCGGCCGGCGTGGTGAAGGGGTTGTGGAGGGGCGTCTCGCGGAGTGGCGGAGCGTGCGCCGTGGTGGCGATCGGGCGTACGGTGAGGGCCGGTTGGCCGGGCCGGGGTGGGCGGAGTGCCGTGCGGGGCAGGGGTGGGTTCATCCCCTAATGTGGCTTTCGTCGTTGAGGTACCGGGGAGAAGGGGAGCGATGGATCGCACCGTCGTTCGTTGTGCCGAAGGGCACGTGTTCAGCACCGCCACGCTGCCGATGCAGAACCTGGGAGCCGGACGGCTGGGCCCGGGCCGGTTGATCAGGTGCCCGCAGTGCGCGCGCATGCGGAGCGTGGTGCCGGTGTCGGTGGCGGTCCCGGCCGAGGACGAGAAGTAGGCAGGCCGGACGGGACGCGGGGGCCCGTGGCCGATTCGGCCACGGGCCCCACCGCCGCGTAATCTGCTGGTGTGCTGCTCTCAGACAAGGACATCCGGACCGAAATCGACAACGGACGGGTCAGGGTCGATCCGTTCGAGCCGACCATGGTGCAGCCGTCGAGCATCGACGTGCGGCTGGACCGCTTCTTCAGGGTGTTCGAGAACCACCGCTACCCGCACATCGATCCGGCCGTCGAGCAGCCGGACCTGACGCGGCTGGTGGAGCCGGAGGGGGACGACGCGTTCATCCTCCATCCCGGGGAGTTCGTGCTGGCGTCCACCTACGAGGTCATCTCGCTGCCGGACGACATCGCCTCCCGTCTGGAGGGCAAGTCCAGCCTCGGCCGGCTGGGGCTGCTGACGCACTCGACGGCGGGCTTCATCGACCCCGGTTTCTCCGGGCACGTGACCCTGGAGCTGTCGAACGTCGCGACGCTGCCGATCAAGCTCTGGCCCGGTATGAAGATCGGGCAGCTCTGCCTGTTCCGGCTGACGTCGGCGGCGGAGTTCCCGTACGGGTCTGACAAGCACGGCTCGCGCTACCAGGGCCAGCGGGGGCCGACGCCCTCGCGGTCCTACCTCAACTTCCACCGGACGCAGGTGTGAGCATATGACCGGGCCGGCGCGGGAGAACCTGACCTACGAGGCCTTCGGCGACGCCGTGCGCGAGATGGCACAGGCGATCGCCGACGACGGCTTCGAGCCCGACATCGTGCTGTCGATCGCCCGTGGCGGCGTCTTCGTGGCCGGCGGCCTGGCCTACGCGCTGGACTGCAAGAACATCCACTTGGTCAACGTGGAGTTCTACACCGGGGTCGGCACCACGCTGGAGATGCCGGTGATGCTGGCGCCCGTGCCGAACGTGATCGACTTCTCCGACAAGAAGGTGCTGATCGCGGACGACGTCGCCGACACCGGCAAGACGCTGAAGCTGGTCCACGACTTCTGCGTCGACCATGTCGCCGAGGTGCGCAGCGCGGTGATCTACGAGAAGTCGCAGTCGCTCGTGAAGTGCGACTACGTGTGGCGGCGTACCGACGACTGGATCAACTTCCCGTGGAGCGTCGATGGGCCCGTGGTCCGTCGGGCGGGTCAGGCCTTCGAGGCCTGACCGGCGGCAGCAGGGGCTGTGGGCATCTGCACCTGAGCGGAGGACCAGGCCGGTGGGCGGCTTTCGAGGCGGCCGTCAAGCGGGACAGCCGGGCCCGGTGGAGGGGTTGGCGCAGGTGTTGGTGCCGGCACCCCCGTCATTGAAGTTGAAGCCGGTACCACCGTTGAGCGCGTCATTGGCTTCGCCGCCGTAGAGGTCGTCGTCGCCGGCCTCGCCGTTGAGGGTGTCGTTGCCCGGGTTGCCGAAGAGCGCGTCGTCGCCGTCGCCGCCGAAGAGGTAGTCGTTGCCGTCGCCGCCGAAGAGGTGGTCGTTGCCGCCGCGGACACTGTTGTGGCCGTCGTTGGCGCCGTGGAGCCCGGCGTGGCCGGCGCCGCCGTGCAGAGTGTCGTCGCCGGCACCGCCGTAGAGGCTGTCGTCGCCGGCGCCCCCATCAAGGTCGTCGGTACCGGCGCTGCCGTTGAGGGCGTCATTGCCGTCGCCACCGTTGAGGTCGTCGCTGTTGGCGCCGCCGTAGAGACTGTCGTCGCCGGCCTCGCCGTTGAGGGTGTCGTTGCCGTCGCCGCCGGAGAGAGCGTCGTTGTCCTTGCCGCCGTTGAGGGTGTCGTCCCCCGCGCTGCCGTCGAGGCTGTCGCGGCCGTCGCCGCCGAAGACGACGTCGCTTCCGGTACTGCCGGAGAGGATGTCGTTGCCGCCGTCGCCGCAGATGAGATCGTTGCCGCCGAGGCCGTCGACGCGGTCGTTCCCACGCAGGGCGACGATCACGTCGTTGCCCGGGGTGCCCACGATGTTGTCGTCGCGGTTCGTGCCGACGATCGTCGCGGGCACGCCCGCACAGGTCGCGGTGCCCGATATGGGGGTCCGCGGGTAGGTGGCGGGGACGTCGGCGGATGGGCGACCGGCGGTGGTGAAGAACATCGCGGCCGCCAAGGCCGGCAAAGGCAGCAGCAGAGCGCGGGCCCGGCCCGCCGCCCTGCAGCACGTGCCGGGAGCCACAGTCGATCCGGAACCCGGACCCAGGGTCTCGCGAAGTGCGCTTGCACGCCGCTTGTCGCGGCGAACGAACAGTTCCAGTTCCATCGACGTGCACCCTCCGCAGCAGAGAATCATTCAACTCGTACAGAAGGCCACATCCCAGTCGGTCCCGCCTCTTCACCAGGGCAGCCACCGCACCCCACCTGCCCATTCCGCCGGTCAGGTCCGGGCGCACCACGGAAAGAACCACTCCGACGGCCGCCCGCCGCTCAGGCCGCTCCACCGCGGCCCGCCGCCTCGGCGATCAGGGGGTTTCGACATGGGTACGACGTGGTGCCGACCACCTTCATCAGGTCAAGGGCTCCTGGAGTGTCCTGCCTCCGGTGCGCAAGCCGGGGGAGCAGGGCAAGCCGAACACCGAGGCGCTCTGACCCGGGGCTGCCGCCGGATCACGCTCCGGACCGGCTGCGCGTCCACGGACGTCAAGACCGGCCCGTTCGTCCGACCGGAGCGCTCCGGGCGTACGACCATGGAGCATGCGCCCGGATGACTGGCACCTCACAGCAGACGTCGACGACTTTCTCGCCCGGGCCGGGGACTTCCTGCGCTCGCGGCCCGGCCTGCACACCATGGCCCTGACGACGACCGAGAAACTGCGCACCGGCGGGGCGGACGTGCACGGCCCCGGGGCCCGCGTCTTCGGCCTGCTGGAGCGGGCGGGCGAGGTCGGCGCCGCCTTCTACGGCCTCCTGACCCGCGGCCTGAGCGTCACCGCGCTGACTCCCGGGCAGGCCGACACCCTCGCCGCCCGCCTGGTTTCCCTCGGGCACTCCTTCGGCTACGTCAGCGCGGACCGCGACAGCGCCGCCGCCTTCGCCGGGGCCTGGCAGCGGCACACCGGCGCGGTGCCGGCGCTCCGCAACCGGCTCCTTCTGTACCGCCTCGGCACGCTCACCGCGCCCGGTCCGGTCCCGCCGGGCCGGGGCCGGCTCGTGGGCGAGCGGGACAGTGAACAACTCATGGGCTGGTGCCGTGCGTTCGCCGCGGATGTCGGGGAGGCCGTCACCATCGACGCCGCTTCCTGGGCCGGCACCCGTTTCGCCGAGAAGTACTACACGTTCTGGGAGACGCCGGACGGCACGCCCGTGTCCATGGCGGGGGCGAACCCGATGGTCGGCGGCCAGATCCGGGTGGACCCGGTCTACACCCCGGCCCCTCTGCGCGGTCGCGGATACGCGGGCGCCGTGACGGTCGAGGTGAGCCGGGCCGCGCTGGCCGCGGGCGCCGAGGAGGTCGTGCTGTTCACGAACCCGGCCAACGCCACCAGCAACGCCCTCTACCGGCGGATCGGGTACGTCCCGCTCACCGAATGGGCCGTGCACGACTTCGCGCGCGCCGCCTGAAACGCACGGACGGGCGGCCACCCCGTGAGGTGGCCGCCCGTACGGAGGCGGATACGTACCCCGGCTGCCGGGCTACGGCTACCGGGTCAGATCACCGGCAGCTTGAAGAGCACCAGCAGTGCGATCAGCTGGATGGAGGCCGCGCCCAGCGCCTTCGGCCAGGGCAGGTCGTGGGACTTGCTCACCATGGACGTCAGGAGCGCGGCGCAGGCGATCCAGGTGATCCAGCCCAGGACCTGGACGAACATGTTGGCGCTGCCGAGGAAGATCGCGAAGACCAGGCGCGGTGCGTCGGTGATCGACGTGATCAGCATCGCGAGACCGACGGTGGGCGCCCAGGCGCCGTCGCCGCCGAGCTGGCGGGCGAGGGCGTTGGTGACGGCGCCGAGCATCAGGCCGCTGAGGATGACGGCGACGGCGGTGCTCAGCACCCAGGGGATGCTGTTGGAGAGCGTGGCGTCGATCACGTCCTCACGGGCGCTGTCGAAGCCGAAGACGGCGAGCAGCCCGTAGAGGAAGGTGATGGTGAGCGCGGGCGCCCACACCTGGTAGTCGCGCATCTGCCAGAAGGTGGCCGCCGGGCGCATCACGATCCCGCTGAGCAGCTGCTTCCAGGGCAGTCGCGGGCCGGCCGGGGGCGCCGTGGTCTGGCCGGCGCGGTAGGTGGAGATGTTGTCGGGGTGCTGCGTCCCCTGGGGGTCGTAGGCGTCCGGGGCGTCGCCGATGGAGAAGGCGCGGGTGTGCCCGGGGTTGTCGTCGTACGAGTGGTGCTGCGCCGGCGTGCCGAAGTACTCGGGCTCGCCGTCCGCGGCCTGCGAGAACCCGTACTGGGGCGGCTGCTGGCCGCCCGGCCGCGTGTTCTGCTGAGGGTGTCCGCCGTACTGCTGATGCGGGTGCTGCACGTCCCCGTCCCGTCCGCGTCCGTTGTCGAATCCAGCCACGTCCTCGAACGTACCCGTTCCGGCGGGTGAAGGGCGGGGCCCTCCGCCCGTGGGCGGGCTTTGCGGCCAAGCTGTGACAGTGGGCGGGCGGGCCGCCGGAAGCGTTCATGGGGGCGGGTTTTCGCGGGCGGGGGTGTGAGCGCTTAGCGTTCGGGGGCAACGTGATCCGAAGGGACGGGAACCGCCGATGGCCATCAGGGTTGTACCGAACGCAGCACGCCCGCGCGTGCGTCATGCCGCCCGCGTCGCGGCCGGGGCGGCCGCCACCGGGCTGCTGGCCCTCTCGCTGTCGGCGTGCGGCCTGCTGACGACCGACTCCGAGGGTTCCTCCGGTTCCTCCGGTGTGTCGGGGCCCTCGGCCTCGCCGGCGGCCGGTTCCGCCCCCGGAGTGCCGACCGCGACCGACCCCAAGGTGCTGGCCGGGCTGCCGGCCCGTATGGAGGCCGACGGCACGACGATCACCGTCGGCGACCCGGCGGCGCCGAAGACCGTGCACGTCTACGAGGACCCGCGCTGCCCCATCTGCCAGGCCTTCGAGAAGGCGGCCGCACCGCAGTTGGCGGCGCTCGCGGCGGACGGCCGGATCCGGCTGCAGTACACGCTGGCCTCGTTCCTGGACGACAAACTGGGCGGTGAGGGCTCCAAGAGGGCCGCGAACGCCCTGCGCGCCTCCGTCGAGGCCGGCACGGGTGCCTTCGCGACGTACCACGAGACGCTCTACGCCCATCAGCCCGCCGAGACCGAGGACGGCTTCACCGACGCGTACTTGCTGAAGCTCGCGTCCGACGTCGACGGGCTGCGCGGCGCCGCCTTCGACCAGGCCGTGGCCAAGCGGTCCTACGGGGACTTCGTGACCGCCTCCGAGGAGGCGTTCATCAAGAGCGGTGCCACGGGCACCCCTTACGTGAAGATCGACGGCAGGCCGGTGTCCCAGGACGACCTGCAGAAGCTGTTCGACCCGGCGTCCTTCGCCCTGCTGCTGCGGCAGGCCGGGATCGGCGCCTGACGGGGTCCGGGCAGCGACCCTCACAACGCCGGTGGGCGCGTACGGACTTCCGTACGCGCCCACCGGCGTTGCGCCGTGCGGGGCCCGCTACGTCGCCGGCTCGGGCTCCGGCTCCACGGCCGACTCCTGCGCGCCGTCCGGGTCGAGCGGGGTCCTGACGGAGTCCAGCAGCAGCTGGGCGACGTCGACGACCTGCAGCGACTCCTTGGCCTTGCCCTCGTTCTTCCGGCCGTTGACCGAGTCCGAGAGCATCACCAGGCAGAACGGGCAGGCGGTGGAGACGATGTCCGGGTTGAGGGACAGGGCCTCGTCCACGCGCTCGTTGTTGACGCGCTTGCCGATCCGCTCCTCCATCCACATGCGGGCACCCCCGGCGCCGCAGCAGAAGCCGCGCTCCTTGTGGCGGTGCATCTCCTCGTTCCGCAGTCCCGGCACCTTGGCGATGATTTCGCGCGGCGGTGTGTAGACCTTGTTGTGGCGGCCCAGGTAGCAGGGGTCGTGGTAGGTGATGATGCCCTCGACCGGGGTGACGGGGACGAGCTTGCCCTCGTCGACCAGGTGCTGCAGCAGCTGGGTGTGGTGGATGACCTCGTACTCGCCGCCGAGCTGCGGGTACTCGTTCGCCAGGGTGTTGAAGCAGTGCGGGCAGGTGGCGACGATCTTCTTTTTCGAGGCGGGGAGCTTGGTGCTCTCGTCCTCGTCGTCCTCGCCGAAGGCCATGTTCAGCATGGCGACGTTCTCGGCGCCGAGCTGCTGGAAGAGGAACTCGTTGCCCAGGCGGCGGGCGGAGTCACCGGTGCAGTTCTCCTCGCCGCCCATGATCGCGAACTTCACGCCCGCGATGTTCAGCAGCTCGGCGAAGGCCTTGGTGGTCTTCTTGGCGCGGTCCTCCAGGGAGCCGGCGCAGCCGACCCAGTAGAGGTACTCCACCTCGGTGAGGTCCTCGATGTCCTCGCCCACGACGGGGACCTCGAAGTCGACCTCCTTGACCCATGCCAGGCGCTGCTTCTTGGGCAGGCCCCAGGGGTTGCCCTTCTTCTCCAGGTTCTTGAGCATCGTGCCCGCCTCGGACGGGAACGAGGACTCGATCATGACCTGGTAGCGGCGCATGTCGACGATGTGGTCGATGTGCTCGATGTCCACCGGGCACTGCTCGACACAGGCGCCGCAGGTGGTGCAGGACCACAGGACGTCGGGGTCGATGACGCCGTTCTCCTCGGCGGTGCCGATCAGCGGGCGCTCGGCCTCGGCCAGGGCGGCCGCGGGGACGTCCTTGAGCTGTTCCTCGGAGGCCTTCTCCTCGCCCTCCATGGTCTTGCCGCCGCCGGCCAGCAGGTACGGGGCCTTGGCGTGCGCGTGGTCGCGCAGCGACATGATCAGCAGCTTCGGGGAGAGCGGCTTGCCGGTGTTCCAGGCGGGGCACTGCGACTGGCAGCGGCCGCACTCGGTGCAGGTCGAGAAGTCGAGGATGCCCTTCCAGGAGAACTGCTCCACCTGGCTGACGCCGAAGACGTCGTCCTCGCCCGGGTCCTCGAAGTCGATCGGCTTGCCGCCGGAGGTCATCGGCAGCAGGGCGCCGAGCGCGACGGCGCCGTCGGCGTTGCGCTTGAACCAGATGTTCGGGAAGGCCAGGAAGCGGTGCCAGGCGACGCCCATGTCGGTCCTGAGGCCGACCGTGATCATCCAGATGAAGGAGGTGCCGATCTTGATCATCGCGGTCAGGTAGACCAGGTTCTGGAGCGTGCCGACGCTCAGCCCCTTGAAGGCCGCGACCAGTGGGTACGAGGCGAAGTAGGCGGCCTCGTAGCCGTGCACGCCCGCCAGGGCGCCCTCCAGGCCGCGCAGCGTCATGATCGCGAGGCCGATGATGAGGATGACGGCCTCGACGAAGTACGCCTGGCCGAGGTTGGAGCCGGAGAAGCGGGACTTGCGTCCGGGCCGGTCGGGCAGCGACAGCTGGCGGATGACGATCAGCGTGAGGATGCCGAGCGTCGTCATCAGGCCGATGAACTCGACGAAGACCTCGTAGGGCAGCCAGTGACCGATGACCGGCAGCGCCCAGTCGGCCCGGAAGAGCTGCCCGAAGGCGTTCACCAGGGTGAGGACGAGGGAGAAGAAGCCGACGGCGACGAACCAGTGGGCGACGCCGACCACGCCCCAGCGGTTCATCCGGGTGTGACCCAGGAACTCCCGCGCGACCGTGACGGTGCGCGCGCGCCAGTCGTCGGTGCGCGTGCCCGCGGGTACGTCCTGGCCGAGTCGTACGAACCGGTAGATCTGGGCGATGGCTCGGCTGAACAGCGCCACGCCGACCACGGCGAGTACCAGCGACACGATGATCGCGGCGAGTTGCATTTCAGGGCTCCTCGGACCTGCGAGAGCGGAGGCGCGGGCCGACTGCCCGGCTGACTACTAAGCAGTAACTTATTCGTTTCTCCTGAGGGTACCCAGTATCGGCGCACGTGCGCAGCCGCGCCGCCGGTGATCTGCGTCGCTGAGGGCCGCCTTGCCCGGGCCGGGACGCGTCGGAGCCCGGGGTGGGGAGGCCCGTGAACGCGCTGCGCAGGCAGCCATGCGCGGAGCGTCCGCCCTAAAGTTGAGTGGCCACGACTCATGTCTGTTGACACCGGGAGAACCGTCCGGCACTCTTGAGTCTGTTCCACTCAAGTAGGCAGTTGGAGGATTTCACCATGGCACGTGCGGTCGGCATCGACCTGGGCACGACTAACTCCGTCGTCAGCGTTCTCGAAGGCGGCGAGCCCACCGTCATCACCAACGCCGAGGGTGCCAGGACCACGCCGTCCGTCGTCGCCTTCGCGAAGAACGGTGAGGTGCTCGTCGGCGAGGTCGCCAAGCGCCAGGCCGTCACCAACGTCGACAGGACCGTCCGGTCGGTCAAGCGCCACATGGGCACCGACTGGCGGATCAACCTGGACGGCAAGGACTTCAACCCGCAGCAGATGAGCGCCTTCATCCTGCAGAAGCTGAAGCGTGACGCCGAGGCCTACCTGGGCGAGAAGGTGACCGACGCGGTCATCACCGTCCCGGCGTACTTCAACGACTCCGAGCGCCAGGCCACCAAGGAGGCCGGCGAGATCGCGGGCCTCAACGTCCTGCGCATCGTCAACGAGCCCACGGCCGCCGCCCTGGCGTACGGCCTGGACAAGGACGACCAGACCATCCTCGTCTTCGACCTCGGTGGCGGCACCTTCGACGTTTCGCTGCTGGAGATCGGCGACGGCGTCGTCGAGGTGAAGGCCACCAACGGCGACAACCACCTCGGTGGTGACGACTGGGACCAGCGCATCGTCGACTACCTGGTGAAGCAGTTCGCCTCCGGTCACGGCGTGGACCTGTCCAAGGACAAGATGGCGCTGCAGCGTCTGCGCGAGGCCGCCGAGAAGGCGAAGATCGAGCTGTCCTCGTCCACCGAGACCTCGATCAACCTGCCCTACATCACCGCCTCGGCCGAGGGCCCGCTGCACCTGGACGAGCGCCTCACCCGCGCCCAGTTCCAGCAGCTGTCCGCGGACCTGCTCGAGCGCTGCAAGATCCCGTTCCACAACGTCATCAAGGACGCGGGCATCCAGCTCTCCGAGATCGACCACGTCGTTCTCGTCGGTGGCTCCACCCGCATGCCCGCCGTCGCCGAGCTCGTCAAGGAGCTGACCGGCGGTCAGGACGCCAACAAGGGCGTGAACCCGGACGAGGTCGTGGCCATCGGCGCCGCGCTCCAGGCCGGTGTGCTCAAGGGCGAGGTCAAGGACGTCCTGCTGCTCGACGTCACCCCGCTGTCCCTCGGCATCGAGACCAAGGGCGGCATCATGACCAAGCTGATCGAGCGCAACACCACGATCCCGACCAAGCGCTCGGAGATCTTCACCACGGCCGAGGACAACCAGCCGTCGGTCCAGATCCAGGTCTACCAGGGCGAGCGCGAGATCGCCGCGTACAACAAGAAGCTCGGCATGTTCGAGCTCACGGGCCTGCCGCCGGCGCCGCGCGGCATCCCGCAGATCGAGGTCGCCTTCGACATCGACGCCAACGGCATCATGCACGTCTCCGCCAAGGACCTCGGTACCGGCAAGGAGCAGCGCATGACCGTCACCGGTGGCTCCGCGCTGCCGAAGGACGACATCGACCGCATGATGCGCGAGGCCGAGCAGTACGCGGAGGAGGACCACAAGCGCCGCGAGTCCGCCGAGACCCGCAACCAGGCCGAGCAACTGGTCTACCAGACCGAGAAGTTCCTCAAGGACAACGAGGACAAGGTCCCCGCCGACGTCAAGACCGAGGTCGAGGCGGCCGTGGCGGACCTCAAGGAGAAGCTGAAGGGCGAGGACTCCGCCGCCATCCGCGAGGCCACCGAGAAGGTCGCCGCCACCTCCCAGAAGCTGGGCCAGGCGCTCTACGCCAACGCCCAGGCCGAGGGTGGCGCGGCCGGTGCCGCCGGTGCCGCGGGCGGTGCCCAGGCCGACGACGACGTCGTCGACGCCGAGATCGTCGACGAGGACAAGAAGGACGGTGCCGCGTGACGGAGGAGACCCCGGGCTTCGAGCAGGAGCCTGACGTCCCCTCTGCCGAGGCCGGTTCCGCGTCGTCCGCGGACTCCGCGGGCGACACGGCGCCGGGCGCCGGGTCCGCCGAGCAGGCGGCCCCGGCGGCCCCGGCCGGGGACGCGAACGCCACGGTCGCTCTGCAGGCGCAGCTGGACCAGGTGCGCACGGCGCTCGGCGAGCGCACGGCGGACCTGCAGCGGCTCCAGGCGGAGTACCAGAACTACCGCCGCCGGGTGGAGCGGGACCGTATCGCCGTCCGCGAGGTCGCGATCGCCAATCTGCTCACCGAACTGCTCCCGGTGCTCGACGACATCGGCCGGGCCCGGGACCACAAGGAACTGGTCGGCGGCTTCAAGTCGGTCGGCGAGTCCCTGGAGACGGTGGCCGCCAAGCTGGGCCTCCAGCAGTTCGGCAAGGAGGGCGAGCCCTTCGACCCGCTGGTGCACGAGGCCCTGATGCACAGCTACTCGCCGGACGTCACACAGACGACCTGCGTGCAGATCCTGCAGCCCGGGTATCGCATCGGAGAGCGCACCATCCGCCCCGCGCGGGTGGCGGTCGCCGAGCCCCAGCCGGGGACGCAGGGCACGCAGGGCAACGCCGACTCGGCGGACGAGGAGAACGGTGGCCCGGAGCAGGGCTGACGTGAGTCACGCGAAGGCACGGAAGGAGGGACGCCGGGGATGAGCATCAGCAGGGATTTGTTCGAGAAGGATCTCTACAAGGTCCTCGGCGTCCCGAAGGACGCCACCGAGGCGGAGATCAAGAAGGCGTACCGGAAGCTCGCCCGCGAGTTCCACCCGGACGCCAACAAGGGCGACGCCAAGGCCGAGGAGCGCTTCAAGGAGATCTCCGAGGCCAATGACGTGCTGTCGGACCCCAAGCGCCGCAAGGAGTACGACGAGGGCCGCGCCCTCTTCGGCAACGGCGGCTTCCGCGGCGGCCCGGCCGGCGCGGGCGGGTTCGGCTTCGACCTCGGCGACCTCTTCGGCGGCGGTGCCGCCGGCGGTGCCGGCACGGCCCAGGGCGGCGGCTTCGGCGGCGGCCTCGGGGACGTGTTCGGCGGCCTGTTCAACCGGGGCGGTACGACGACCCGTACGCAGCCCCGGCGCGGCCAGGACGTCGAGACCGAGGTGACGCTCAAGTTCACCGAGGCGGTGGACGGCGCCACGGTTCCGCTGAAGATGACCAGCCAGGCCCCCTGCAAGGCCTGTTCGGGTACCGGCGACAAGAACGGCACGCCGCGGGTCTGCCCGACCTGCGTCGGCACCGGCCAGGTCTCGCGCGGTGGCGGTGGCGGCTTCTCGCTCACCGACCCCTGCGTGGACTGCAAGGGCCGCGGCCTGATCGCGCAGGATCCCTGCGAGGTCTGCAACGGCAGCGGCCGGGCCCGCTCGGCGCGCACCATGCAGGTGCGCATCCCGGCCGGCGTCACCGACGGGCAGCGCATCCGGCTGCGCGGCAAGGGCGCGCCCGGCGAGCGCGGCGGCCCGGGCGGCGACCTGTACGTGACCGTGCACGTCGACGCCCACCCGGTCTTCGGCCGCAAGGGCGACAACCTCACCGTCGTGGTGCCGGTCTCCTTCACGGAGGCGGCCCTCGGCGGCGAGATCAAGGTCCCGACGCTCGGCGGCCCCCCGGTCACCCTGAAGCTGCCCCCGGGCACGCCCAACGGGCGTACGCTGCGGGCGCGTGGCAAGGGTGCCGTCCGCAAGGACGGTACGCACGGCGATCTGCTGGTCACCGTCGAGGTCGCCGTTCCGGCGGCCACCGAGGGCAAGGCGCTGGACGCCCTGGAGGCGTACCGGGAGGCGACCGCGGACATCGATCCGCGGGCAGAGCTGTTCAAGGCCGCGAAGGGAGTCTGAACCGATGAGCATGGGCGGCATGCGAGGCGGACGGGGTCGCAACCCGTACGAGCTGACGGACGAGTCCCCTGTCTACGTCATCTCGGTGGCGGCCCAGCTCTCCGGCCTGCACCCTCAGACCCTTCGGCAGTACGACCGGCTCGGCCTGGTCTCGCCCGACCGCACGGCCGGGCGAGGCCGCCGCTACTCGGCCCGTGACATCGAGCTGCTGCGCGAGGTCCAGCGCCTGTCGCAGGACGAGGGCATCAACCTCGCGGGCATCAAGCGCATCATCGAACTGGAGAACCAGGTCGCGGCCCTGCAGTCCCGGGTGGCCGAACTGGCCGCGGCCGTCGAGGGCGCCGCGGCGGCCATGCAGCAGCGCGAAGCGGCCGTCCACGCCTCCTACCGGCGGGACCTGGTGCCGTACCAGGACGTGCAGCAGACCTCGGCGCTGGTGGTGTGGCGGCCCGCCAAGCGGCCCGAGTAGCCGCTCCCGCTACGCCAGCAGGTCGGCGGGCCCCTGCGACACATGGTGCAGGTGCCGGCCCGAGGCGATCATGGCGTGCAGCAGCCGATGGCCCTCGGCCGCGGGCACGAGCCCCTCGGCGCACGCGTCCCGCATCAGGTCGAAGGTCTCCTTCGTGGTGATCCCGCGCCGGCGCGTGAAGTTGCGGGCGGAGCGGTCGTCGGTGATCCAGACGGAGCCGCGGAACTCCCGCCGCCGCGTGATCAGTACGCAGGTCTCGGCCTCCCCGAGATGCCGGGTCGGCGCGTTCGCCGGGCCACCGAAGACCGCGCGGCGCAGCCGGTCGACCTCCCGCAGCTCGTCCCTCTCGGTGATCTCCACCGGCTCGCCCAGCCAGCCGGCCTCGGCCAGCCCCGCCAGGCGCGGGAGGAACCGCGCGGAGCGGGCCGCCTCGTAGGCGACGGCCTGGGTCCAGCGACCGCGGCCGTCCAGCACCTTCTCCAGCAGCAGCATCCGGTCCACGGCGGCGAAGTTGCACAGGACGGTGTTGTCCGGGAACCACCAGGCGGTCATGGCTGGAAGACCAGGTCCCCTTCTTCGGCGTCCTGTTGATCGGCGCCGTTGCCGGGTGCGGATTCGGGGGCCAGCAGGTCGTGCAGCCGCTCCACGTCGGTGTCCAGCAGCGCGGCCAGCGGGCGCAGCGTCGTCTCGCCCGCCCGGTAGGCCTTGTACAACTCCGAGGCCAGGCGCGGCGGAAAGCGTTCCGCCGAGGCCCGCGCCGCCTGCCGCTGGTACTCGTCACCGGCGCCCGCCAGCAGGTGGCAGGACTCGGTGGTCAGGCCGCGCAGGTGCTTGCGGCGTACGGCGTCGATCAGGCCCAGTTGGTGCAGCCGTGCGGCGAGCGCGCTCGGCGACACCCGGAAGCGGACGACCAGCCGCTCGAAGGCGGTGTCCGTGAGCTCCCCCTCCGCCGCGGCGGCATCCGTCAGCGCCCGGGCGGGCATCAGCAGATGCGAGGCGAAGACATTGGCCCGCACCTCGGCCAGGTCCTTCTGCCGGCCGGGGGCGACGTGGGACTCCACGACGACGCTGCGGGCGTCCTTGGCGAGGATGTGGCAGAGCTCGTGGGCCAGGGTGAAGCGCTGCCGTGTCCACAGGCCGGTGGGCGCGACGAGCACGAGGCGGAAGGTGTCGGTCTGCCACGCGAGCCCGTCCACAGCCTGGGGAAGGCCCGTGATGGCCACGTCGACCCCGAAGTGCTCCTCGACCGCGGCGATCAGCTCGTCGGTCTCCAGCTCCGCCGCCGGCAGCCGTTCCCGCGCCTGCTCCGCCAGCCGCTCGCCCTGCGCCGCGTACCGCTCCAGCGCGGGGTCCGGCTCGGGGACGGCAGGCAACTCCGCTGTCCGGTCGAGGAGTTCCAGCACCTCATAGGCGGCCGCGAAGCGCGCCGTGACCTCCTGTGTGCCGACCGGGTCGGGGGCGCTGTCGCTGCGCGTCCGGGCCGCGAGGGCGGGGCGCAGCGGTTCGTTGCCGGTCAGCAGCCAGTCCACCGTGGTGCCGCCGGCCTCGGCGATGAGCGCCAGGTCGAGCGAGGTGAAGCGGCGCACCCCGCTGAGCGACTTCGACAGCTTGTCGGGCGTGAGCCCGACCGTCCGGGCGAAGGCGGCCTTGGTCATCGCGGCCGCGTCCATCACGGTGCGTACGCGTTCGATGACATGCGGGTCCATGAAAACAGCGTAGGCGGGCCTTGCGATAATCGCAAGACCCGCCTACGTACTGTGCTGCGGTGGTGCTACGGGGCCAGGATCACGGAGGCCCCGCCCGGCGCGGACTCCGTGCCGTCCGCGTCCACGGCGGTCACCCAGTAGTAGTGGGTGGTGCCGCGGGGCGCGGTGGTGTCTGTCCAGGCCGTGCCCGTCACCGGATCCGGCGTCAGGCTCTCGTACCGGCCGGCGGCACGGTCCCAGCGGTAGACGCGGTAACCAGCGGCGCCGGAAACCCCGTCCCAGCCCAGTCGCACGCCGCTGAGCACGTCCTCGGCGGTCAGCCGCACGGGCGAGTCCTCCGGGGTCGCGACGGAGGGCGTCAGGTCGAGTTCGGTGAACTCCACCACGGAGGCCTCCTGTTCCCACAGGAACATGGAGTTGCCCCAGGTGTCCTCGGCGTCGACGAAGTAGCAGCCCCGCTCGCCGTCGGGCAGCCGCTCGGCGAGGTACCCGGTGGCGTCCGGGCCCAGCCACTCGACCGCATGGCCGAAGCAGGTCCACTGCCCGTCGTCCTCGTACAGCTCACCGCTGTAGACCGTGTAACGGGCAAGGTCCGGCTCGGTGTTGGGGTCCCAGTGCAGGCGCACCCCGTACTCCGTCGGTTCGGCGGTCAGTCCGGAGACCAGGGCCGGGGGGACCTCGTCGCCGGGCACGGTGAAGGTGACCTCGTTCGAGGGTGCCGAAGTGAGGCCGTCGGCGCTCTGGGTCACGGCGTAGTGGTAGGTCACGCCGCGTCGCAAGGACATGCTGCTGTCGGTGCAGCTGTACCGGGCCGGGTCGGCGCCGAGGTTGCCCTCGTGATCGATCGTGCAGGTGACGCGGGTCGCGGTGGCCGGGTTCACCGGCGAGGTGGTCGAGCGGTACACCGTGTACGTCCCGACGTCCTGGGCCGCCGGGAGGCTCCACGTCAGCTTGACGCCGAGCAGGTTCACGAGGGGCGTCGCCGCCACGTCATGGGGCGCGACCGGCCGGATCACCAGCGGGGCCGTGCCGGCGGCGGCGGACCTGCCCGACAGGTTGCCGGCGGCGTCGACGGCGTGCACGGCGTACAGGTACGTCGTCCTGGAGGCGGCCGTGGTGTCCGTGTACGAGGCGCCCGACGGGGTGCCGAGCGCGGTCCACGGGCCGGTCGCCGACGTCGCCCGGTACACCTGGTACTTCACCGCGTCCGCGATCGCGTTCCAGGTCAGCGCGTAGCCCCTGCCGTCGGCGGTGGCCGCCACCTTCAGGCCGGTCGGTGTGGCCGGGGCCTGCTCGTCGATCGAGGTGACCGTGACCGCGGCCGACAGCGCCGAGGCGTTGCCCGCCTTGTCGACGGCCGCGACCGCGTAGGAGTACTTGGCGCCGGTGGACGCCGGCAGGTCCCGGTAGGACGTCGAGGTCACCGCCGGCGCGCCGCTGATCCGGACCCAGCTGCCCGAGCCGGTGCGGCGGTAGACGCGGTACCCCGCGAGGTCCATCTCCGCGCCCTTGGTCCACGCGAGCGTGAACGCGTGCCCGGTGGCCGGGGCCTTCAGCCCGGTCGGCGTCAGCGGCCCGGTCTTGTCCACCGACGCCGACGTGCGCGGCGCGTAGGTGAACTTGACGTTCGCGGCGCTCTTGAAAGCGGCGAAGTCGACGCGCAGGGTGTGGCGGCCCTTGGGGACGGTGAGGTTGAGGGTCTTGTTCTGTGTGGTGCTCACGTCCTTCCAGAGGTTGATCTTGAGGCTGGAGTCCAGGTAGACGCGGATGCCGTCGCGGGCCGCGGCGGTGAAGGTGAACGGCCCGCCGGAGCCGAAGTCGCGGGTGAGGCTCCACCGGACGCCGAAGTTGTCGTTGGGGAGTGCGATGCCGGCGGGGTGGCCGGTGCCGTAGTTCTCGTTGATCGAGGCATCGCAGGCGGTCTTCTTGGGGCTGCCCTTGAACGTGGTGTTGGCGTAGTAGGACGCCACCCACACCCCGGTGGAACAGGTGGTGGCGGCGTGGGCGGTGCTCGCGGGCAGTGTCGCGAGGCCCGCGGCCGCCGTGGCGAGGACGAGCGCGGTGGCGGTCGTCCGTATGTGCGTGGTCAAAGATCCCTCCCTGAGGAGCAAAATCCTGACACTCCCGACCCCTTGTGCCCAGGGGTTGTGCATGCCCGTGATCATGCCGTGTCCTGCGACGCCCTGCCCGCCCCGCTTTCCGAACCCCGCGCGCGGCGCCCGAGGCGTGACGCCGAAGGGGTGGCGGGGCGGGCGGGGGAGGCCTGTGGGGGGCGGGACGGGGAAGACGCGGGACATGTCACGTGGAGCGGTGTGGACAGGAGTGGTGACGGGTCTCGCCTTCGGGATGCTGGCCGCGGCGGTGCCGCACGCGCTGGCGTGGAGCTCCGAGGGGCTGGACGTGGCCATGGCGACGGTGGGCCTGTGGGCCGCGTTGCGACTGGCCTCGGACCGTGAGGGGCCCTGGTGGGTCATGGGCGTTCTGGCGCTGGTCCTGGTGAGCCTCGGGGTGGCGGCGTACGGGGTGGAGGAGGTGCCGCGCTACGCGGACCTGGTGCCGGTCCCGGTCGTGGTGGCGCTGCTCGCGGTCGGCGGTGTCGGCTCCGTGTGGGCCCGGCGCCGGGAGGTGACCGTGGCGGGTGCGGCGCTCGGCGCGGGGGCGCTGCTCGCGGCCGCGTGGCTGCCGCTGTGGGCGGCCGTGGCGGTGTGGGGCGCGGCTCAGGCCGGTTCGACGTCGCGGACCTCGCTGCGCACGAGGTAGTCCTCCGGCTGCAGGGGCATCCGCTCGCGCTCGGGGCTGTTCCAGTAGCGGGCGTTGGCGGCCTCGAAGCCGTCCTCGCCCGCGTAGCCGATCAGCCAGACGAACTGGCTGCGCTGCCGGTCCACCCAGGCCTGGCCGATCTCGAAGCCGTGCGCCCGGCGCAGCGGGACGATCTCGGTGTGCCACAGCGCGAGCCAGGCGTCGAGCGCGTCAGGCCTGATGGTGTACGTGCGCAGCTGCAAGGTCCTGGGCATGCGGGACTCCTGGGGGTCAGGGGGCCGCGTGGACGCGGACCTGCTGGGGACGCACGACGCGGTCGCCGACGCGGTAGCCGTGCCGGACCACTTCCGCGACGTCGCCCGCGAGTTCGGGCCGGGGGGCGGGGACGGTGCCGACGGCCTCCTGGTGGCCGGGGTCGAAGCGGCCCGCGGCGACCGGGATGCGGGTCATGCCGTACTTCTCCAGGACGGTGAGGAGTTCGGCGCCGACCGAGTCCGCGAAACCGCCGTCGATGCCGGGGTGGCGGTCGATGCGGTCCAGGAGCAGCACGAGGTCGTACAGCAGCGGCTGCATCAGGCGGCCCTCGGCGGCCTTGCGGGTGTGGTCCAGTTCGGCGCGCAGTTCGTCCAGGCCGCGCCGGCCCTCGCGGTCGTTGAGCAGCCTGCGCCGGAACTGGTCGCCGAGCGCGGCCATTTCCTCCCTGAGCCCGTCCACGGCGTCGGCGACGATCGCGAACGGATCGGGGGAGGGCGCCGGCACCGGTGCCGACGCCTGCGCGGGCACCGGCACCGGCTCGGCGGCGACGGCCTCCGGCGGCATCGGAAGTCCCGGCGGCGCGGGCGGTGCGGGAGGCGTGGGCGGCGTGGGCGGGACCGGGGGTACGGACGGCGGAGTGCTCATGCGGTGCTCCAGGGCTGCTGCTGTCGCTGCGGGTCCCGGGCGTGCCGGGGAAGGGACTTGCGGGTGTGGAACCAGCGGGGCCGGTAGCCGAGCCAGGCGACGAGCGCGGCGGTGACGGCCAGCACCAGCAGGCTGTAGAGACCGGCCTTGCCGTCGCCGACGGCGAACGCCAGCGCCACACCGGCGAGGACGACCAGGAGCATGCCGCCGCGCCAGTTCCAGGTCTTGCGCAGGGCGTCGCGCGCGAGCGCGCCGTAGAACTCCAGCCGTCCCGTCAGTTCCGGGTCGCCGGGGCGGACGGCCAGTCCCTGGTCGACGCAGTGCAGCACCCGCTGCGCGGTCTCCGCGGCCGCGACGACCAGCCGGCGGGTGTACGGGTGGGTGACCATGGCGCCCTCCGCGCGCAGCGACCAGATGCGGGCGATCTGGTTGCGCAGCCCGGCGTGCCCGGGGGAATGACTCAGGGCCGTCTCGTACCAGCTCAGGGCCTCGTCGAAGCGCGAGGCGGCGTACAGCCCGTCGCCGATGGCGATCTCGGTCCCCAGGTCGCCGGGGGCGAGGGTGGCGGCCTTCAGGTACCAGCTCAGCGCGGTGCCGTGGTCGCCGAGGGCGGTGTGGACGGTGCCGACCAGGTAGTGCGTGCCGGCGTCGGCGGGCTCCAGTTCCAGGGCGCGCCGGTGCTCCTGGAGGGCGTCCCGGTACTCGCCGAGGTCGGTGTGGACGGCGCCGAGCAGCCGCCAGGCGAAGGCGTTGCGGTCGTCGTGGTGCACGGCCTGGCGCAGCTCGTAGGCGGCGGCCTGCAGGTCGCCCTCGGTGATGAGCTGCTGGGCGGTGCCGACCCAGTCGCGGACGGTGCCGCCGAGGGTGGGCTGCACCGGTTCCGGCCGGGGCGGCTGCCGCGGCCCGCCCTTCTTGGCCCGGGCGAGCCGCTGGTCGTACAGGGCGCGGGCGGCGGGGTCGGTGAGCGCCTTGCGGGCGTCCAGGACACGCCGCACCTTGTCCTCGGCCTCGCGGCGCTTCTCGGCGGAGGGGGCCTTGCTGGCCTTGCCCGCCCAGGTGCGGTGCTCGCGGTCGAGGTGTTTGCCGATCTCCTGCGGTGTGGCGCTGGTGCTGATCCCGAACTCGGCGTAGTAGTCGGGGACATCGGTCGCGGTCATGGCGCGGCGCCTCCGGCTCCGGTCAGAGGGCGGCGGTACGGGCCACCCGGTCGCTGAGTTCTTCCAGTTGCCCGGTGCCGAGGTTGTCGGGGCGCTCGACCTCGAACTCGCCCAGCCACTCCCCGGAGGTCAGGTCCTTGACCTCGACGTGGATGATGCCGTCGACGTCGTAGGAGTAGAAGACCTCGAAGGGCGCGCCCTTGGGGTACGGCGGGATCTTGAGGGTGCTCTCCCCGACCACCTTCACGTAGTCCAGGTCCTCGCCCTCGCCTTCGGTGACCTGCACCCGCAGCGCGGTCTGGCGCTCCCGGATCGTGTAGAAGGTGTCGCTCTCCTTGGCCGGGACGGTGGTGTTGTGCGTGATGATCACCGCGTTGTACTCGGGGGAGCCGGGGGCGTCGTCGTGCACCGCGACCATGCCCAGCGACTGCGAGGTGACGTCCTTGATGGACCTGACCCTGCCCTTGGTCAGCCGGGCCAGGCCGTCGCCGGGGGCGGACTCCACGTGGGCGCCGCTGCCGATGTACTTCTTGCGTTCCGCGGCCTGTTCGGCGCGCACCTCGGCGTCCAGGGCGATCAGCGCGGCGCCGAGCGCCACCACCTCGTCCTGGTTGACGCCGCGTTCCGCGCTCTTCCCGGACAGCCGCTCGACGAGCGCCGGGACCTGGGGCATCCGCGTGGAGCCGCCGACGAGCAGCACCTTGTCGATGTCACCCCAGGTCAGGCCGGACTCCTCCAGGACGCCCTCGGTGAGGATGCGGGTGCGGTCCAGGAGTTCGGCGGTCAGCTCCTCGAACCGGGCCTGGGTGATGCGGATCTGCTCGTGGCGCCCGCCCGCCGAGAGCACGACCACGGCCTGCGGGGCGTTGGACAGCGTGCGCTTGGCGATCTCCGCCTTGTCCCGCAGCTCGGCGAGGGTAGCGCTGTCGTCGGTGAGGTCGGGGCCGCCGGCCGCCATGAAGGCTCCGTTGAGGTGCTCCATCAGCACCCCGTCCCAGTCGAAGCCGCCGAGGTTGCGGTCGCCGTCGGTCGCGACGACCTCGTAGTCGCCGTCCTCGACCCTCATCACGGTCACGTCGAAGGTGCCGCCGCCCAGGTCGTAGACGAGCACGGTGCCGACGCGCTCGTCGTCGTCCTGGTCGACGCCGTAGGCCAGGGCGGCGGCGGTCGGCTCGTTGACGATCCGCAGCACCTCCAGGCCGGCGATCCGGCCCGCGTCCTGGGTCGCCTTGCGGCGGGCGTCGTCGAAGTACGCGGGGACGGTGATCACGGCGCGCTCCACCGGCTCGCCGAGCATCATCTCGGCGTCCTCCTTGAGCCGCTTGAGGATCAGCGCCGAGATCTCCTCGGGGCGGAAGTGCGTGCCGGACTCGGAGGTGTAGACGGGGTGGGGCTCGCCCATGTAGCGCTTGACGAACTGCACGACGTGGTCGGGGGCGGTCGCCGCGGACCGCTTGGCCTGCGAGCCGACGACGACCGTGTCGCCCTGGAACATCACCACGGACGGGGTGATGTTCTCCCCCTCGCGATTGCGGACGATGGACGCGGTGCCGGTCCGGTCGGCCACCGCCACAGCGGAGTACGTCGTTCCGAGATCGATTCCCACAACCCGTGCCACCCCCGGGCACCTCCCCGTAACTCGTGCCGCCCGAATCTGCCGGAGCGTCAATCATGCAGCATGCAGGGGTGTTCAGGGGATGGGATTGACGGGGTCGGAGGGTCAGGCGCGGCCCATGGCACGGGTCAGCGTGATCTCCACGACGACCCGGTCCGGGTTGGGGGCGGGGGTGCGGCCGTACCGCTCGGCGTACCGGCGCACGGCGTCCGCCACCGCCTCCGGATCGGTGTTGACCCGGGCCACGCCCTCCAGCGTCGCCCACCGCCCCTTGTCCACCTGGCAGACCGCGACCCGGGCGCCCCCGGACCCGGCGGCCAGCACGTGGGCGACCTTGCGGCTCGCCTTGTTGGTGATCACCCGTGCCAGCCCCGCCTCCGGGTCGTACGTCACCCCCACCGGCACGACGTGCGGAGTGCCGTCGGGCCGGTGGGTGGTGAGCGTGCTCATCAGGTACTCCCGCCAGAAGGCGAGGTAGCCGGGATCGGGGTCGCGTGGGTCGAGCGTCATACCGGGAAGGATGTCACCCGGCCGGCGCCAGGGCGATGGAGCCCCACGACGGGAAGGACTCCGTCCCGTCGTCGAGGACGGCGGTCACCTGGTAGACGTGGGTCGTGCCCCGGGCCGGCGTGGTGTCGGTCCAGCTCGACGGCACGGTGGGCAGGGGTGCGGCGTCGAGCTTGACGAAGGCGCGGGTGGTGTAGTCGAAGTCGTACACGTTGTAGCCGGTGATCCGGTCGCACACGGAAGCGTTCGAGCAGTACCAGTCCAGGAGCACCCCGCCCGCGCCCGTCTCCGAAACGCTGTCCAGCCTCACCGCGAGGGTGCCCGGCGCCGGGTACGGGGTGTCCACCATGTCGATCGGCGTGACGTCCAAGGTGGCGGCCACGGTGTCCACCGTCGCGTTGCCCGCGGTGTCGACGGCCACGACCAGGAAGCTCACGGGCCGGCTGCCGAGCGCCTTGACCAGGCGGTAGTGCGTGGTGCCGGCGGCGACCACGGCCGTGGTGTCCTTCTCGAAGTACGGCTCGCCGGTGTAGGCGTTGATCTCCCAGGAGCCGGTGGAGACCTCGTAGTGGTCGAGGTCGGCCGCCGTGCCGGCGTCCCAGTCGAGTTCGACGCCGTACTTCTCGGCCGTGCCGGTGAGGCCGGTGACGGCGGCCGGCGGGCCGGAGGTCTCGGTCAGGGTGACCGAGGGTGCCTGCGACCTGGCGGACTGGTTGCCGGAGGCGTCGACCGCGGTGACCGCGTAGGAGTACGTCCCGGCCGTGCCGCCGGGCAGCTGGTCGTTCAGGAACAGCTCGGTGGACGGGGTGCTGTCCGGGGCGAGCCGGACCCAGGCGCCGTCGGCGCCGGTGCGGCGGTACACGCGGTAGGAGCGCAGGTCGCCCTCCTTGCCGGCGGCCCAGGTCACCTTCACGGCGCCGGTGGACTCGGAGTACGTCGCCCGGACCCCGGTCGGCGCGGCCGGGGCCTTCCGGTCGATGCTGGTGACCGTGACGGGGGCGGAGACGCCGGAGGCGCGGCCCGCCCTGTCGACGGCGGTGACCACGTAGACGTACTTCGCGCCGGTGGCCGGCGGGGTGTCGGTGAATCCGGTCGAGGTCACCGGGCCGGCGCCGCTGATCCGGGTCCAGGTGGTCGCGGTCGGGAACCGGCGGTAGACGCGGTAGCCGGCCAGGTCCATCTCGACGTTCCTGGACCAGGTCAGGCCGGCCCTGCCCGTGCTGCCGGAGTACGTGACGTGCAGGCCGGCCGGCGCCAGCGGCGCGACCTTGTCGACGGAGGCCGAGGTGCGGGGCGCGTAGGCGAACGCGACGTCGGCCTTCCCCCTGAAGGCGGCGAAGTCGACGCGGACGGTGTGCGTGCCCCTGGGGACCGTGAGGTTGACCGTCTTCCGCTGGGTTTTGGTCACGTCCTTCCAGAGGTTGATGTCGAGCTTGCCGTCGAGATAGACGCGGATGCCGTCCTGCGCGGCGGCGCTGAAACCGAACGGGCCGCCGGACCCGAAGTTCCTCGTCAGGGTCCAGCGGACGCCGAAGTCGTCCTTGGGCAGCGTGACCCCGGCGGGGTCGCCCGTGCCGTAGTTCTCGGCGATCTTCGTGTCGCAGACGGTCTTCCTGGGGGTGCCCTTGAAGGTCGTGTTGGCGTAGTAGGACGCCTTCCACGTATGGGCACCGCAGGTGACGGTGGTGGTGGCGTGTGCCGGAACGGCGGCCGCGGTGGTGGCCGTCGCGAGCGCGGCAGCGGCGGTGAAGGCCGCTAAGTGGCGTATGGACATGTCAATGATCCCCTCCCGGTGGAGGATCTTGGCAGAGATAACGGGAGATGCCCAGGCATTTCGGCCTCCGGCGCTGGCATTCATAGACTTGAGTGGAATAGACTCAACTTGTCTCACGCTGAACAAGGCAGCTTCGAAGGGGCTTCAGAAGGAGGAGTACGCGGACGTGGATGCCGAGCTGACCAACAAGAGCCGGGAGGCCGTGGGCGCCGCCAACACCAAGGCGGTGTCGGCGGGACACGCGGACCTGACCCCCGCGCACCTGCTGCTCGCGCTTCTGGAGCAGCCGGAGAACGACAGCGTGCTGGACGTGCTCGCGGCGACCGGGGCCGATGTCGCCGCGGTCCGGTCCGGGGCCGAGCGGCTGCTGGGCGGACTGCCCAGCGTGCAGGGCAGCACCGTGGCGCCCCCGCAGGCGAGCCGTGATCTGCTCGCCGTGATCGCGGACGCCACCACGCGCGCGAAGGAACTCGGGGACGCGTATGTGTCCACCGAGCATCTGCTGATCGGCATCGCCCTCAAGGGCGGGGCCGCCGGCGAGCTCCTGGCGCAGTACGGTGCGACAGGCAAGAAGCTGCAGGACGCGTTCGAGCAGATCAGGGGAGGTCAGCGCGTGACGACACCCGATCCCGAGGGCACGTACAAGGCGCTTGAGAAGTACGGCACCGATTTCACCGCCGCGGCCCGCGAGGGCAAGCTCGACCCGGTCATCGGCCGGGACAACGAGATCCGGCGCGTGGTGCAGGTGCTGTCGCGGCGCACGAAGAACAACCCGGTCCTCATCGGCGAGCCCGGCGTCGGCAAGACGGCGGTCGTCGAGGGCCTGGCCCAGCGCATCGTCAAGGGCGACGTGCCCGAGAGCCTGCGCAACAAGCGCCTGGTCGCCCTGGACCTCGGCGCCATGGTCGCCGGCGCGAAGTACCGCGGCGAGTTCGAGGAGCGGCTGAAGGCGGTGCTGGCGGAGATCAAGGCCAGCGACGGCCGGATCGTCACCTTCATCGACGAGCTGCACACCGTCGTCGGCGCCGGCGCGGGCGGCGACTCCGCCATGGACGCGGGCAACATGCTCAAGCCGATGCTGGCCCGCGGCGAGCTGCGGATGGTCGGCGCGACCACGCTGGACGAGTACCGCGAGCGCATCGAGAAGGACCCCGCCCTGGAGCGCCGCTTCCAGCAGGTGCTGGTCGCCGAGCCCAGCGTCGAGGACACCATCGCGATCCTGCGCGGGCTCAAGGGCCGCTACGAGGCGCACCACAAGGTGCAGATCGCCGACGCCGCCCTGGTCGCCTCCGCCACCCTGTCCGACCGCTACATCACCGCGCGCTTCCTGCCCGACAAGGCCATCGACCTGGTGGACGAGGCCGCCTCGCGGCTGCGCATGGAGATCGACTCCTCCCCCGTCGAGATCGACGAACTGCAGCGCTCCGTCGACCGGCTCCGCATGGAGGAGATGGCGCTGGAGAAGGAGACCGACCCCGCCTCCAAGCAGCGGCTGGAGAAGCTGCGCAAGGACCTCGCCGACAAGGACGAGGAGTTGCGCGGCCTGACCGCCCGCTGGGAGAAGGAGAAGGAGGGCCTGAACCGGGTCGGTGAGCTCAAGGAGCGCCTGGACGACCTGACCACCCGCATCGAGCGCGCCCAGCGCGACGGCGACTTCGAGGCCGCGTCCAAGCTGATGTACGGCGAGAAGCCGAAGCTGGAGGCGGAGCTCGCCGAGGCCACCGAAGCGGAAGAGGTGGCCAAGCGCGGCACCATGGTCAAGGAGGAGGTCGGCCCCGACGACGTCGCCGATGTGGTCGCCGCCTGGACCGGCATCCCGGCGGGCCGCCTGCTGGAGGGCGAGACCCAGAAGCTGCTGCGCATGGAGGACGAGCTCGGCAAGCGGCTGATCGGCCAGACCGAGGCCGTGCGCTCGGTCTCCGACGCCGTGCGCCGCTCGCGCTCCGGCATCGCCGACCCGGACCGCCCCACCGGCTCCTTCCTCTTCCTCGGCCCGACCGGCGTCGGCAAGACCGAGCTGGCCAAGGCGCTCGCTGACTTCCTCTTCGACGACGAGCGGGCCATGGTCCGCATCGACATGAGCGAGTACGGCGAGAAGCACTCCGTCGCCCGCCTGGTCGGCGCGCCTCCCGGCTACGTCGGCTACGAGGAGGGCGGCCAGCTGACCGAGGCCGTGCGCCGCCGCCCGTACACGGTGGTGCTGCTGGACGAGGTGGAGAAGGCGCATCCCGAGGTCTTCGACGTCCTGCTCCAGGTGCTCGACGACGGCAGGCTCACCGACGGCCAGGGCCGCACCGTCGACTTCCGCAACACCATCCTCGTCCTCACCTCCAACCTGGGCAGCCAGTACCTGGTCGACCCGGTGCTGGGGGACGACGAGAAGAAGGAGAGCGTCCTGGAGACGGTCCGCGCGTCCTTCAAGCCGGAGTTCCTGAACCGGCTGGACGACATCGTCGTCTTCACCGCTCTCGGCAAGGAGGAGCTGCGCCGCATCGCCCGGCTGCAGACCGACCGCCTGGCCCTGCGGCTGCGCGACCGCCGGATCGGCCTCGACATCACCGACGAGGCGCTGGACTGGCTGGCCGAGGAGGGCAACGACCCGGCGTACGGCGCCCGCCCGCTGCGCCGCCTGGTGCAGACCGCCATCGGCGACCAGCTGGCCCGCGAGATCCTGGCCGGCGAGGTCAGGGACGGCGACACCGTGCGGGTCGACCGGGTCGGTGACCAGCTGCTGGTGGGGACGGCCACCGGCAAGACCCTCTGAGTCCGGCGACGCGTCGCCGGACAGACGGGCCGCGCTTGCACAGCGCGGCCCGCCGTGAGGGAGGATGGGGTTATCCGTACGAAGGGAACTCCAAGGTGAGCATCGACCCGTCCTCGATTCCGAATTTCGGGGGCCAGCCGGACCCCCAGCCCGGCCCTGCCGGGAACGTGGTCATTCCTGACCAGGATCTGGTCAAGCAGCTGCTGGAGCAGATGGAGCTCAAGTACGTCGTCGACGAGGAAGGCGACCTCGCCGCGCCGTGGGAGGAGTTCCGCACCTACTTCATGTTCCGCGGGGAGGAGGACCAGCAGATCTTCGCGGTCCGCACCTTCTACGACCGCCCGTACAGCATTGAGGACAAGCCCCAGCTGCACGAGGCGCTCGACGACTGGAACCGCCGCACCCTGTGGCCGAAGGTCTACACGCACACCCACGACGACGGCACGGTCCGCCTGATCGGCGAGGCCCAGATGCTGATCGGTCTCGGCGTCGGCCTGGAGCACTTCGTCTCCAGCACCGTCAGCTGGGTGCGCGCGTCCATCGAGTTCGAGAAGTGGATCCTCGAGGCTCTGGGACTGGAGAAGGACGCCGACTCCGCCGACGGCGAGGGTGACGACGGCGACGGCGCCGCCCACGACTGACGCAGCGGCCCCGCGGGGCGCACGCCGGCCGGCGTCCCGTGGCAGAACGGCAGCCCGGCCCCTCCCGACCGCCTCCGGCGGCCGTGGCGGGGCCGGGCTGCCGTCATTCGGGCATGCCGGTCGGCACGCGCGGGTCAGCCGGCGAACGCCTTGCGGAGGCGGGCGGCCGCGTCGGTGAGGACGTCGTCGCGTTTGCAGAAGGCGAAGCGGACCTGGCTGCGGCCGGCGTCGGGGTCGTCGTAGAAGACGGAGTTGGGGACGGCGACGACGCCGCAGCGTTCGGGGAGGGCCCGGCAGAAGGCGAGGGCGTCCTTCTCGCCGAAGGGCGTGATGTCGGTGGTGATGAAGTACGTGCCCTGCGGCTGGTGGACCTCGAATCCGGCGGCGCGCAGGCCGTCGGCGAGCAGGTCGCGCTTGCGCCGCAGGCCGTCGCGGAAGTCCCGGAAGTAGGCGTCGGGCAGGGCGAGGGCCTCGGCGACGGCGTACTGGAACGGGCCGGAGGCCACGTACGTGAGGTACTGCTTGGCCGCGCGGACCGCGCTGACCAGGGGCGGGGCGGCGGTGACCCAGCCGACCTTCCAGCCGGTGAAGGAGAAGGTCTTGCCGGCACTGGAGATGGTGACGACGCGCTCGCGCAGCTCCGGGAAGCGGTCGGCGAGGGCGGCGAGCGGGATGTGCTCGGCGTCGTAGGTCAGGTGCTCGTAGACCTCGTCGGTGACGACCAGCAGGTCGTGCTCGACGACGAGTTCCGCGATCGCGGTCAGTTCCTCGCGGCTGAGCACCGTGCCGGTCGGGTTGTGCGGGCTGTTGAGCAGCAGCAGCCGGGTGCGGGGGGTGATCGCGGCACGCAGCGCGTCGAGGTCGGGGCGGAAGCCGGGGGCGCGCAGGGTGAGGGGGACGCGGACGGCCCCGGCCATGGCGATGCAGGCGGCGTACGAGTCGTAGAAGGGCTCGAAGGCGATCACCTCGTCGCCCGGCTCCAGCAGGCCGAGCATGGCGGCGGCGATGCCCTCGGTGGCGCCGGCGGTGACCAGTACCTCGGTGTCCGGGTCGTAGCCCAGGCCGTGGAAGCGCGCCTGGTGGGCGGCGACGGCCTGCCGCAGCTCGGGCACGCCGGGGCCGGGCGGGTACTGGTTGCCGCGGCCGTCGCGCAGTGCCCGGACGGCGGCCTCGCGGACCTCCTCGGGCCCGTCGGTGTCGGGGAATCCCTGGCCGAGGTTGATCGCGCCGGTGCGGGCGGCGAGGGCCGACATCTCGGCGAAGATGGTGGTGCCGAACTCCGCGAGGGCGCGGTTGAGCGGGGGTCGCGAGGAGGTCATGCCCGCCATCCTCCGCCGAACCTCTGGACTTCCTCAACTGACGTTCGGGGATGAGCACCTGCGCCGGTGTTCGGAGCATCGCCCCTGAGCAGGGGAAAGGGCGTCGACGACTGTCATTATCTGTCGTCGCTGGCTACCGTCGGACGGCCCAGGGACGGCCCCGCGGCGGTTCTCAACTTGCACGACGCCACCCGCTTTGAGGAGTTCGGGCCGGAGCTGGAGCGACCTGCGGGAACCCACGTTTGGTGAGGAATTCTGGCCTGCCTGTAGCCGGGGTGATGCGCTCCAGTCCGGCGTCGTTGATGTCAGACTTCGATGTCAGGTGCGCGCGAGGCACGCTTCCGACGGCGCCTGATCAGGTCGCCAATCAACAGAGCGCTCCAGAAGACTGCGAAGACTGCGGCCGGGACCCGAACATAGATTGAGCTCCCGCTGCTTGCAGCAGTCCAGACCCATACGACTATCACCAGCAGCGTGTACCCCGGGCTCTCAACCAAGGTTTGTCTCTTGGCCACCGCTCCCCAATCTCATCAGCGAACCGCATCCGATCAATGCTGAGGCCATGAGCACCAGTTTGGAAGACTGAGGCTCCGGATAGCCCCTGAGCTGCACCGACGTGGACCTGGACGAACGCCGGATGCTGTCCGTGGTTCCCCGCCATTCCCCGCTTGGCCCCGTCGTATCTGGCACGGCTGTGGCACGTCGACGCGAACCGGCACCCGTCTGACGCGCAGCGCCCCGGCAGATAGCCCGCGAAACGCGTCATGCATCATTCTTCGGGCAGCGCTGGACGGCGCGGCGGAACGAAGGACCAGAACATGCCCGATCGACTCGGACCCCTTGCGTTCACGGACGGGGAGTGGGTGATCGGTGATCCCGCTGGGGACCATGTAAGGCTGAGGGGGGACGGTTTCTCGCAATGGGTGGAGGGCGTCGAGGCTCAGCAGATTCCGTGGGCGCGCGTGATGGACATCGCGCTCGACGTCCAGCCTCACCGGCGCGACCACTCGAAGAGGCTGCGGAAGGTTGCGGTGATCCTGTCTTGGCTTGGCCAGCCGACCGAGCACGTGGGGCTCCCCGCTTCCATCGGGGGGCTTGCGCGCTGTCCCTATGAAGAGTGGAGCGCGAACTTCACCCACCATGCCTACCGGTACCCCCGGCGTGAGATCACCGCAGCTTGCAAGCTACTCGACGAGGTATCGACCAGCGGCCGAGTCGCGCAGCTCGGCGACCCCGAGTGGCTCACCGCAGTCATCCAAAAGCTGAGCGGCCACCGGTACGGCTCACGCGCACTCTTCCCCCGCAAGCGAGCAATCCGAGAGGTCCTGGAAGCGGGCCCGGACCGCCGCCTGTGACCGTCGTTTACTCGCAGCCCAACCATTCCGGCGTCGCCGAGGTCGACGGCTGTGCTGACGGCGTGGATTTCGACGTTGGTGGGGCCGAACTCGGTGTCGAAGTCGTTGCGGTCGGATCTATTGGTGGCGGCGATGCGCCGGGCTTCGGCGATGTGGGCGTGGGTGGCGGAGCGGTCTCCCTCGCGGGCGCTGATGACGGCCATGACCAAGTGCATGGCGCCTGGGAGCGACCTTTCCTCCGGGGGGCTGGCGTCTGCCTGGCTGCGAGGTGTCAGCACGTTGATCGCCGACATGGCGGCTTGTCGGCCTGGTCCGGGCGCTGTTGCCTTATGAAGGCGTGAGCCAGGCGGAAGAGACCCGCAACGACTTCCAGCGGTTGGCCGGCGCGTTCGGCTGCCTGGAGTGCTCGGTCGGCGGCGACCCATGCGGCGTCCGGCTCGTCCTGGCGCACGAAGCTCGCCGCGGCTACCTGGTAGGTCCGCGCCAGTAGGGCATGGAGCTCTGCGCGCTCGGCTTCGGGACCGTGGCGTACGGCGGCTTCGAGTTGCGGCAGCACCTTGGAGAGCCGGTCGCTCAGTGCCGCGTAGCTCGCCGCATGGGCGAGGTCCCACAGCTCGTCGACGTGCCGGTGGAAGTCGTCGAGCGAGGGCTCCGGGCAAGCCGTGATCTGCCCGAAGAGGCTTCCCAGCGTGGGGTGTCCGGTCAGCGCGACGCGCAGCGGGTCGAGGTCGTTGCTCGGCGGCTCCTGCTCAGGCTCGGGTTCGGGCGCGATCTCGGCGCGGGACGTGCCACTGCCCGACTCCGTGGCGGCTACTCTCCGCGCGCACATGGACGCCTGCAGGTCCGCAGAGATCACGCTGCCGTGGGACGTGCCGGAGGGACCGAAGGTGTCCGCCCGCCTGATCTTCACGGCTGAGCAGGGCGGCATGGTGTGGCGCAGCAACTTCAACGGCAAGGAGTGGAAGCCCGCCCTGGCGGTCGCCGGCCTCATCCCGGAAGCGGATCAGAACGGCAAGTGCGACTCGGCACGCGAACACGGGATGCACGCCCTGAGGCACTTCTACGCCTCGGCGCTGCTGGACGCGGGGGAGAACATCAAGGCCGTCAGCGAGTACACGGGCCATGCCGATCCGGCGATGACGCTGCGGGTGTACGCCACCTGGTGCCCGACAGCCGAGAGCGTGCCCGTAGAGCTATCGGTACCGTTTTTCAGCGCATGGCCCGGGAAGATCACGGCCCACACGCGGCCAGGTAGGACTCCGACGGCCCCTGGTCTGTCCATCTGTACATGTCAGGGGCCGTTCCTCCGTGAGAAGGCTCTGAACTTCCTCAACTCTGCTTTCGGCCGCGAGGGGCAGGGGCATCACCGTGGCACAACGGAAAGCAAGGAAAGCGGGGGGTGGTACCGATGGGACCTCTTGTCATTCTGCTGATCCTCTTCGGGTTCGGCGTGGTGCTGGTACTGGCGATAGCGGCCGCGCGGAACGCGCATCGCGGGGGCGGCGGACGCCGGCACCGCCACGGCTCGACGGCCGCCGACGCCGGCGGTGCGGGGGTCGCCGCCTGGTGGGCGGGGGACAGCGGCTCGTCGTCGCACGGGGGAGGCGGCGGCCACCACGGCGGGGACCACGGGGGCGGTCACCATTCGTGCGGCGGCGGCGGTCACTCCTCCTGCGGCGGGGGGAGTTCCTGCGGCGGGGGCGGTGGCTGCGGCGGCGGAAGCTGACGATACGAAATTGCGCATTGCCCGTGCCGAATCGCATATGCGCCCGGTGGGTTACTCGCCCGCCTGGCGCATTTGTGGTGAACACCTGAACCCCTACGCGCCCTTGGGGATGTAAAGCGGGTGGAGATGGGTAAAAACGCTGAAGACGGCGCGCCTTTCATGATTGCGTATTCTCCGACCCCTGCGTGGGCGCAAGCCGGCGGGCGATTTCCCCACAGGCGCGGGTCGTCCCGTCTTCTTCCGTGTGAATTTTCTCCATCCTGGCCTGCTCCCCCTGCCCCCCGCACCTGGTTCCCACCCCTTCCCTCTTCCCCCTTCCCTGCTTGCTCGCGATGTGCCTGCGGAGCCGACTCCATGCTCACCACCCTTCAGACCGCCTACACCGACACCCGCGCCGGGGACCTGGCCTGGTGTCTGGGAAAGGAAGAGCTGCCGGCGCTGGCCGTGCTCGACCGTGAACTCCCGGGCATCGGGACGGCGGTCGCCGCGCCCGCGGTCCAGGTCCAGATGCGGCTGCTCGGGGCGTCCCACCAGGTCGTCCTGGACTCGCCGAACGGCCGGTGCTCGGAGACCGTGGCCTGCATGCCCGGCAGCAGCACGCCGCTGCCCTTCGGGGTGGCCAGACGGGTGTCCGGCTGGGACTACGAGTTCGCGGCACGGATCGAGACGCTGACGCGGGGCGGGTTCGCCGGTCGGGCACAGGAGTTGCTCGCACTCGTGGCCGATCACCCCAATGGAATCGCCGGAACGTTCCCCGGCGATCCGCACGCGTTCACCGCGATGCTCGTGCAGTACAGCGGCGGAAGCGTGCTGTGGCGCACGTGGCACGCGTATCCCCAGGAAGGACGGCTGGTCGCCACCCGGTCGCGGCTGAGCGCGCAGACGTGAGCGTGGGTGCGGCGGGCGACCTCCGGGGCGTCAACGCGCCGCCGGGTGCCACTGGTCGCACCCCTGTGGGTGACATGTGAGGCCGCAAACGTGACATAGCGTTCAGACATGATCGACCAGTCGACCTCCACCGCGGCCGGGTCACGAGCCCCGGCGGGACACCCGGGCCGGCTCCGGCTGCCCGTCCCGGCGGGGCGGGCACGGGCGCTGGTGCTCGCCGCGGTCTTCGTCTGCGCCGCCTGCGGGCTGGTGTACGAGCTCGAACTGGTCGCCCTCGCCTCGTACCTGGTGGGCGACTCCGTCACCCAGGCGTCCGTCGTGTTGTCGGTCATGGTCTTCGCCATGGGCGTCGGCTCGCTGCTCGCCAAGCGGCTCAACTGCGCGGCGGCGGTCGGTTTCGCCGCGGTGGAGATCCTGCTGGCGCTGGTCGGCGGCCTGTCGGTGATGGGGCTGTACGCCAGTTTCGCCTGGTGCGGCCAGTCCCGTGCGGCCATGGTGGGCTTCGCGTTCGCGATCGGGGTGCTGATCGGGGCGGAGGTCCCGCTGCTGATGACGCTGATCCAGCGGATCCGCCGGCAGGACGCGGGCGGGGCCGTCGCCGACCTGTTCGCGGCGGACTACGTGGGCGCCCTGGTCGGCGGGCTGGCCTTCCCCTTCCTCTTGCTGCCCGCGCTGGGCCAGTTGACCGGGGCGCTGCTCACGGGCGCGGTCAACGCGGTCGCGGGCGGCCTCATCGTGCTGTGGCTCTTCCGCGCCGACGTCACCGCCCGGGCACGTACCCGGCTGCTCGTCGCCAACGCCGCCGTGCTGGCGGTGCTGGCCGGCGCGGCCTGGGCGGCCGGACCCTTCGAGCGGGCGGCACGGGAGGCGGTGTACGGCGGCCATGTGCGGCTGGCCGAGCGGACCGCGGTCCAGGAGGTCGTGGTGACCGGCTCCCCGCTGCGGCTCTACCTCGACGGACGGCTGCGCGTGTCCGGCCGCGACGAGTACCGCTGTCACGAGGCACTGGTCCACCCCGCGATGGCCGGCCCGCACGGCCGCGTCCTCGTCCTCGGCGGGGGCGACGGCCTCGCGCTGCGGGAGGTGCTGCGCTACCCCGACGTCCGCTCGGTGACGCTGGTCGACCTCGACGCCGAACTCGTCGCCCTGGCCCGCACCGACCCGGAGCTCTCCCGGCTGAACCGGCACGCCTACCGCGACCCCCGGGTGCGTGTGCGGACCGGGGACGCCTTCGAGTGGCTGCGCCGGGCGGGCCCGGGTGCGGGGCCGTCGCGGAGGTACGACGTCGTGCTGGTCGACCTGCCCGACCCGGACCTCTCGCGCAGCGCGAAGCTCTACTCGCAGGAGTTCTACGGGCTGGCCGAACGCGTGCTGGCCCCGGACGGGCGGCTCGCCGTGCACGCGGGCGCGCCCGGGGCGTCGCCGAGCGGCTTCTGGACCGTGGACGCCACCGTGCGCGCCGCGGGGCTGCGCACCGCCGACTACTGGATCGGCGCGGGCCACCGGGGCGGTGACCGGGGCTTCGTCCTCGCCGCCCGGCACCACGCCCCGCCGCTGCGCCTGGCGGCGGACGCCCCCCGTCTGCGCTCGCTGTCCCCCGCGTCGCTCGCGGCGGCCGAGCGCAGGGCGGACGCGTCCGCCGTGCGGGACCTGCCTCCCTCCACGCTGATGCACCCGCGGACGGGCTGAGCGGACCCGGTGGGCGCCATCCGGGGGCGCGAACCAGGGCCGATCGCCCACCGGATCGCGCCGGGGGCGATTAGGCTCGCCCGCATGGAGCCGCATGAGGTGTTCGTTCCGTTTCCGGCCGAAACCATTCGCCAGGCGCTCGCCGACCTGGAACGCGTCGCCCGCTGCGTTCCCGGCCTCCAGCGCGACGCCGGCGCCGCGGAGGGCCTCGCCGGCCGCCTGAGGCTTCGTATCGGCGGCTCGACGATCACCTATCGCGGCACCCTCCGGCTGGCCCCGCGCGGCGGCGGCCTGTCCGTGGAGGGCGAGGCGGTGGAGGCGCGCGGCGCCGGCACGGTCAAGCTGGCGCTGGAGGTCGGCGTGGACGCCGTGTCGGGCGGGACGCTGCTGACCTTCACCGGCGGGGCGCAGGCCGACGGCCGGCTCGCGGAGTACGACGACGCCGTCGCGGCGGCCGCGGGCGTACGGCTCCTGGACCGGTTCGCCGCCGCCCTCACCTCCGACCTGGAACCGGCCGGGGAGGGCATCGAGGAGATCGCCGGCCTGGTGGACCTCGCCGAGGAGGACCTGCCCGCGCAGGTCGACGAGTTCACCGTGCACGACGTGCACGACGTGCACGAGACCCGCGACGCCCGCGGCCCGGAGACCGGGGAACCCGGCGAACTCGCCGATCACCTCTCCGGCGACCTGGACGCCGTGGACGACGACCTCGCGGACGACGACCTCGCGGACGACCTCGACGAGGACGAGGACATCGACGGCATCGGACCCATCGGCCGGGTCCCGGACGTCCCCGAGGACCCCGCGGGGATCGACCTGCCGGCCGAGGCCGCCTACGCCCGCCGCACCCTCATCGGCCGCAGCGCCGAGGAGGTCGACCACGCCCCGCCGCGCGGCCGGTACGCCCCCGTGCCCGCCCCGCAGAACGGTTCGGCCACGGCCTCGCTGCGCCGCTACGCCCCGGCAGCGGCGGCGCTGCTGCTGTCGGCGGTGGTCGCGGGGCGCGTACTGAGGCGCCGCAGGCGGTCGTTCCCGTAGGGTCGGGTCCGTGGCCACGGACCAGACCCATGACGGGCGAATCGACGAGCAGGCAGTCCAACTCGAGGCCGGGCAGGCGCGGCTGACGATCCACCCGGATCGCGGCTGCCGCGTCGCCTCGCTGACCGTCGGCGGCGTGGAGCTGCTGCGGCAGGGCGAGAAGTTCGGGTCCTTCCCAATGGTGCCGTGGTGCGGCCGCACCAGGGACGGGCAGTTCCGCAACGGCGGCGTCCTGCACCAGCTGCCGCGCGACGCCGGACCCCACGCGATCCACGGCACCGGCCGGCACACCGCCTGGCAGCAGGCGCCGGGCGCCACCGCGAGCGAGGCCAGCTTCTACTACGACCTCGCCGAGCCCTGGCCGTACAAGGGCCGGGTCACCCAGCGCTTCGCGCTCGCCGAGGACCACGCCGAGCTCACCATGAGCGTGGAGACCACCGGCGACTCCTTCCCCGCCCAGGCCGGCTGGCACCCCTGGTTCCTGCGCAACCTCGGCCGCGGCGGCCAGGACGCCGAGATCGCCTTCTCGCCGGGCTGGATGGAGCTGCGCGGCGAGGACCACCTGCCCACCGGGCAGCGGGTCGACCCGACGCCGCGCCCGTGGGACGACTGCTTCGGCATGCCGGACGGTGTGGACGTCACCCTGACCTGGCCGGGTGAGCTGCTGCTGCGGGTGACCAGCCCCGCGCCGTGGGTGGTCCTGTACGACGAGCAGCCGGAGGCGGTCTGCGTCGAACCGCAGTCCGGCCCGCCCAACGGCCTCAACACCGACCCGCGGCTGGTCACCCCGATCGAGCCGCTGGAGATGCGCGCGACCTGGGCCTGGGAACGGCTCGGATAGGCTCGCGACCATGAGTGACGCGCGTGAAGCCCTGCTGCGGCAGATCAAGGACAAGGCCGTGGTGCACGGCAAGGTGACCCTGTCGTCGGGCATCGAGGCCGACTACTACATCGACCTGCGCCGGATCACGCTGGACGCCGAGGCGGCCCCGCTGGTCGGCCAGGTCATGCTGGACACCACCGCGGACCTGGACTTCGACGCCGTCGGTGGGCTCACCCTGGGCGCCGACCCGGTCGCCACCTCGATGCTGCACGCCGCCGCCGCGCGCGGCCGGAAGCTGGACGCGTTCGTCGTCCGCAAGGCGCAGAAGGCGCACGGCATGCAGCGCCGGATCGAGGGCCCGGACATCGCGGGCCGCCGGGTGCTGGTCGTCGAGGACACCTCCACCACCGGCGGTTCCCCGCTGACCGCCGTGGAGGCCGCCCGCGAGGCCGGTGCCGAGGTGGTCGCCGTCGCCGTGATCGTCGAGCGCGGCGCCGCGCCGGCCATCGCGGAGGCGGGCCTCCCGTACCTCCAGGCCTTCGGGCTGGAGGACCTGGACCTCGCCTGACTCCCGTCCTGAGCTGGGGTTTTCATCAGGGGTCGGCCGTTTCACGTGAAACGGCCGACCCCTGACGTATGTCCACGGTGCGCATAGTGTGGAGCTGATGCGGTCGTCTGCCAAGATGGGGACGACGATGACGTCGATCCCAGGTCAGGGTCACTCACCGAACAACCCGCACATCACAAGGAGCGGACACAATGCCCATCGCAACCCCCGAGATCTACAGCGAGATGCTCGACCGGGCGAAGGCAGGCAGGTTCGCCTACCCGGCCATCAACGTGACCTCGACCCAGACCCTGCACGCCGCGCTGCGCGGCTTCGCGGAGGCGGAGAGCGACGGCATCGTCCAGATCTCGACGGGCGGCGCCGAGTTCCTCGGTGGCCAGTACAACAAGGACATGGTCACCGGCTCGGTCGCGCTCGCGGAGTTCGCGCACATCGTCGCCGAGAAGTACCCGGTCAACGTCGCGCTGCACACCGACCACTGCCCGAAGGACAAGCTCGACGGCTATGTGCGCCCGCTGCTGAAGCTCTCCCAGGAGCGCGTGGCCGCTGGCCGCAACCCGCTGTTCCAGTCGCACATGTGGGACGGCTCCGCCGAGACCCTCGACCACAACCTCGCCATCGCGCAGGAGCTGCTGGCCGAGGCCGCCAAGGCGAGGATCATCCTCGAGGTGGAGATCACCCCCACCGGCGGTGAGGAGGACGGTGTCTCCCACGAGATCAACGACGAGCTGTACACCACCGTCGAGGACGCGCTGCGCACCGCCGAGGCGCTCGGCCTGGGCGAGAAGGGCCGCTACCTGCTCGCCGCCTCCTTCGGCAACGTCCACGGCGTCTACAAGCCGGGCAACGTCGTGCTCCGCCCCGAGCTGCTGAAGGACCTCCAGGCGGGCGTGGGCGCCAAGTACGGCAAGCAGGAGCCGTTCTGGTTCGTCTTCCACGGCGGCTCCGGCTCCACCAAGCAGGAGATCGCCACGGCGCTGGAGAACGGCGTCGTCAAGATGAACATCGACACCGACACGCAGTACGCCTTCACGCGCCCGGTCGTGGAGCACATGTTCCGCAACTACGACGGTGTGCTGAAGGTCGACGGCGAGGTCGGCAGCAAGAAGCAGTACGACCCGCGCACCTGGGGCAAGTCGGCCGAGGCCGGCATGGCCGCCCGTGTCGTCGAGGCCTGCGGCGACCTGCGTTCCGCGGGCACCCGCATGAAGTAGCCGTCGCCCGCGCGAACGGCACCGGCACCGGGCCCGGCCCCTCCAGGTGGAGGGGCCGGGCCCCGGCCATACTGGGGCCCATGGCCATTCACGAGAACCTGCTCGGGGGACCGCCCCCGACCAACCTGCCCGACGACCCCGAGCCGCGCGAGCTGCTCGCCTCCGGAGCGGCCGCCGCGGACGTCGCCGCGAAGTACCCGGCGTCCTCCCTGGCCTGGGCGGAACTGGCGGACGACGCCTACGCCGGCGGCCGGGTCGTCGAGTCGTACGCCTACGCGCGCACCGGATACCACCGCGGTCTGGACGCGCTGCGCCGCAACGGCTGGAAGGGCCACGGCCCGGTGCCCTGGGAGCACGAGCCCAACCGCGGTTTCCTGCGCGCTCTGCACGCACTGGCGCGGGCCGCCCAGTCGATCGGCGAGAAGGAGGAGTACGAGCGCTGCTCCACCTTCCTGCGCGACTCCTCCCCGACCGCCGCGGACACCCTGGGCTGACGCCCGCGGGGCCCGGAACGGCCGACCCCGGACCATCGCGGCTGGTGGGAGGGGCTTGCCGGACCGGGCCCCGACCACGGATGATGCGCGATGGGTCCGGCACCCGTGTGAGCGCGGACCCGAGGGGACCGGGGCCCGCCGCCGGACGGCGGGGGGCAGACCGCTACCCGGTAGCTCGTATTCACGGAGACACCGATGTCCCACCACCCCGATGCTTCCCAGGCGGCCGCCGAGGCCCCGCACCTGGACTTCGAGGGCACCACCCCGTACGAGGACTACGTCCAGGCGGACGTCCTCACCCACCTTCAGCACCCCCGCTCCGACGACCCCGGCGAGATGGTCTTCCTGGTGACCACCCAGGTCATGGAGCTGTGGTTCACCGTCATCGTGCACGAGTGGGAGACCGCCTCCCGGGCGCTGGCGGCCGACGACCTGCCGACGGCGATGGCCGCGCTGAAGCGCAGCACGTATGAACTGCAGTCGCTGAACGCCTCGTGGGAGCCGATCGCGCACCTCACGCCGGCGCAGTTCAACGCCTACCGAGCCGCGCTCGGCGAGGGTTCCGGTTTCCAGTCGGCGATGTACCGGCGCATGGAGTTCCTGCTCGGCGAGAAGTCGGCCTCGATGCTGGTGCCGCACCGCGGCTCGCCGCGCGTCCACGCCGAACTGGAGAAGGCGCTCCACGAGCCGAGCCTGTACGACGAGGTGCTGCGCCTGCTGGCGCGGCGCGGGTACGCGATCCCGGCGCGGGACGACCTGTCCCAGCGGTACGAGGGCGATCCGGCCGTCGAGCGGGCCTGGCAGGAGATCTACTCCGGTGACCAGGACGCGGAGCTGGTGCGGCTCGGCGAGGCGCTGACCGAGGTCGCCGAACTGGTGTGGCGCTGGCGCAACGACCATCTGGTCGCCACCCGCCGCGCGATGGGTGCCAAGACCGGCACGGGCGGCTCCGCCGGGGTCGCCTGGCTGGAGAAGCGCGCCGGCAAGAACGTGTTCCCCGAGCTCTGGACGGCCCGCAGCCATGTCTGACACCACGAACCACCCCGACTCCGGCTCCGAGTCCCCCGCGGCCAGGGCGCTGCGCCTGGACACCGGCGACGAACTGGCCAAGGTCCGCGACCGCTTCGTGCTGGACGACGTGGTCTACCTGGACGGCAACTCGCTGGGCGCGCTGCCCGCCGGGGTGCAGGACCGCATCGCGGACGTCATCGCGCGCGAGTGGGGCTCCCTGCGTATCCGTTCGTGGACCGAGAGCGGCTGGTGGACCGCGCCCGAGCGGATCGGCGACCGCGTCGGCGCGCTGATCGGCGCCGCGCCCGGCCAGGTCGTGGTCGGCGACTCCACCAGCGTCAACGTCTTCAAGGCCGTCGTGGGTGCCGTCCGGATGGCGCAGCAGGCCGATCCGGGCCGCACCGAGGTGCTGGTCGACGCCACCACGTTCCCCACCGACGGGTACATCGCCGAGTCCGCCGCCCGGATGACCGGCTGCTCGATCCGCGCGGTCGACCCGGCCGGACTCGCCGCCGCGGCCGGCCCGCAGACCGCGGTCGCGCTGGTCAACCACGTCGACTACCGCACCGGCCGGCTGAACGACCTGCCGGGCACCACCGCCGCCGTCCACGCGGCCGGCGCGCTGGTGGTCTGGGACCTGTGCCACACGGCAGGGGCGCTGCCCGTGGGACTGGACGAGCACGGTGTGGACCTGGCGGTCGGCTGCACCTACAAGTACCTCAACGGCGGCCCGGGCGCGCCGGCGTACCTGTACGTCCGCCGTGACCTGCAGCCGCGCTTCGACTCGCCGCTGCCGGGCTGGAACTCCCACCGCGACCCGTTCGCGATGGAGGCCGCCTACCGGCCTGCCGACGGCAGCCCCCGCGGCCGGGTCGGGACCCCCGAGATCCTGTCGCTGCTGGCGCTGGACACGGCCCTCGACGTCTGGGACGGCGTGTCCCTGGACTCCGTGCGGGCCAAGAGCCTGGCCCTGACCGACTTCTTCCTGGAGTGCGTGGCCGGGTACGTCCCGGCGGGCCTGGTCACCCCGGTGACCCCGGCCGCGCACGCCGAGCGCGGCAGCCAGGTCGCCCTGCGCTGCGCCGACGCGGGCGCGGTGATGGGGCAACTGATCGGCCGGGGCGTGGTGGGGGACTTCCGGGAGCCGGATATCCTCCGCTTCGGATTCACCCCGCTGTACACGAGGTTCGCGGACGCGGAGCGCGCGGCCCGGGTCCTCGCCGAGGTCCTCGAAGGAAGCCGGTAAGCATGCACGACCCCACCCCGCCCCCCGCCTCCGCCGGCCGACCGGAGGTGGCCTCCGGGCCGAGCGGCACCACCGCGGCCGGCGGCGCCGGGGCGGGGGAGGCGGCCGCGCTGCGGGACGCCGCCGAGGAGGCGTCGGCGCTGGGGCACGCCCCCGTGGCGCCCGACGCCACCGCCGCGTACGGCGAACACCCCGACCAGGTCGTCGACTTCTACCGCCCGGGCGACGCCGCGCAGGGCCGCCCGGGGCCGCTCGTGGTGTTCTTCCACGGCGGCGCCTGGCGTGCCGCGTACGACCGTCGTCACGTCTCGCCGCTCGCGGCGTTCCTGGCGCGGCGCGGCTTCGCGGTGGCCTCGGTGGAGTACCGCCGGGGCAACGGCGGTCCGGTGGCGGGGCGCTGGCCGGACACTTTCGACGACGTGGCCGCGGCCGTGGACGCCGTGCCGGGACTGGCCGTGGCCGCCCTGGGCGCACCGGCCGTGGACGCCCGGCGGATCGTGCTGGCCGGGCACTCCGCGGGCGGTCACCTCGCGTTGTGGGCGGCGGCACGGCACGTGCTGCCGCCGCGGTCGCGCTGGTACCGTCCGGCGCCCGCTCCGCTGCGCGGGGTGGTCGCGCTGGCGCCGCTGGCGGACTTCGCGACGGCGGTGGAACTGGACGTCTGCTCCGGCGCGGTCACCGAACTGCTCGGCGGCGCCGAGCAGCTGGCGCTGCGCGGCCCGGAGACCGACCCGGCCGCGCTGCTGCCCACGGGCATCCCGGTGACCGTCGTGCAGGGCAGCGCCGACACCGTGGTGCCGTCCCTGGTGGCGGAGGCGTTCGTGACCGCGACGGCGAAGGCGGGCGAGGAGGCACAGCTGACGCTGCTGGCGGATGTGGGCCACTTCCCGGTCATCGACCCCGACGCCGACGCGGCGGCCGTGGTCGCCGAGGAGATCGCGCAACTGGCCTGGTGACGCCCGTGTCGTACTTGAGACGGATGCCCGGACGTCATCTTCTGCGGTGACGACGGCGGACGCAGCGATCCCTACGGTGAGAGCGTGACCGAGACGAGCCAGACCACGCTGCGGACCGAGCTCCGCATGGCGCGCGGCGCCCTGAGCGGACTGCGGCAGGACCTGATAACCGACGCCTTCGCCTTCGACCCGATGGCACCGCTCCGTGACGGGCACCCCCTGCTCGGCCTGGTGCCGCGCCGGCTGCGGGTGTACGCCCGCTGGCTGCCGCACGCCGTGCTGACCGGCTTCGCGTTCCTGCTGACGCTGGTGGCGGCGGAGAGCAACGGCGGCCTCGGAGGTTTCCTGGCCGCCCTGCTCGCCGGTGTGCCGTTGCTGACGACGATGTTCCGGCCGGTCGGCGCCTGGTGGCTGTCGCTCGGGGCCGCGGTCGTGACGGGGCTGCTGTTCACCGACGGCTGGTCGTCCACCGCGCCGTGGACGGACGCCGGTTTCGTCTCGCACCTGACGGTGATGGCGGTGGTCGCGGCGCGCTCCCGGGCCCGGGTGGCCGTCGAGATGTGGCTGCTCACCGCCGTGCTGGCACTGGCCTTCAGCTCCCTGGGGGGCTGGTACGGGGCCGACCCGTTCATCATGATCTTCCTGTCCGGCGTCCTGCTGTTCGTCGTGGCGGCGGTGCGCGGGCTGCGCGACTCCAAGAAGAAGGTGGCCGCGCAGGTCGCCGTCACCGAGGTCGAGCGCACCCGCCGCACGCTGCTGGAGGAGCGCACGACCATCGCCCGCGAACTGCACGACGTCGTCGCCCACCACATGTCGGTGATCGCCATCCAGGCGGAGGCCGCCCCCTACCGCGTCGAGAACCCGCCCGAGGCGCTGACCCAGAGCTTCGCGATCATCCGCGAGAACGCCGTCATCGCCCTGACCGAGCTGCGCCGGGTGCTGGGCGTCGTACGGGCGGAGGACTACGAGGCGCCCGACGCCCCGCAGCCGACGCTGGGCGATCTGGACCGGCTGATCGCCAATGTGCGCGAGGCGGGGCTCGGCGTGGACAAGACGGTGACCGGCGCGGTGCGCGAACTGCCGCAGGGCGTCGAGCTGTCGGCGTACCGGATCATCCAGGAGGCGCTGAGCAACACCCTGCGGCACGCACCGGGCGCCTCGGCCCGGGTGGAGATCTCCTACGTCCTCGGCGGCCTCGGCCTGCGCGTCGTCAACGGGCCGCCGCGCGGCCTGGCGAAACCGTCACCCGGGGCCGGACACGGCATCACCGGCATGCGGGAGCGGGTGACGATGCTCGGCGGCGAGATGACCGACGGGACCACCGAGGACGGCGGTTACGAGGTCGCGGTCTTCATCCCCGTCGTCGCGGACCGGTCATGAGCGCCACGACGATCCGGGTGCTGGTCGCGGACGACCAGATGATGGTCCGCGAGGGCTTCTCGGTGCTGCTCAACGCACAGCCGGACATCGAGGTGGTCGGTGAGGCGGTCGACGGCCGGCAGGCGGTCGAGCAGGTCGCGGCGCTGCGGCCGGACGTGGTCCTGATGGACATCCGCATGCCCGAGATGAACGGCCTGGAGGCGACCCGCGAGATCGTCGCCGCGGACGCCGACGCCAAGGTGCTCGTGCTGACCACCTTCGACCTGGACGAGTACGTCTACCAGGCGCTGCGGGCTGGCGCGTCGGGCTTCCTGCTCAAGGACGCCTCCGCGCGCCAGCTCGCCGACGGGGTGCGGATCGTCGCCGCGGGGGACGCGCTGCTGGCCCCGGCGGTCACCAGGCGGCTGATCACCGAGTTCAACCGGCTCGGCACGCCGCGGCCGCCGACCCAGGAACGGGTCGGGGACCTCACGGAGCGTGAGACGGAGGTGCTGGTGCTGGTCGCCCAGGGACTGTCCAACGGGGAGATCGCCGAGCACCTGGTGGTCGCGGAGTCGACGGTGAAGACCCACGTGAGCCGCGTGCTGGTGAAGCTCGGGCTGCGCGACCGGACGCAGGCGGCGGTCTTCGCGTACGAGGCGCGGCTGGTCACCCCTGGCGGCTGACGGGACGGAGGGTAGTCTCCGCACATGAGCAGCCCTGCGACCGCCTTCGATCCCTGGTCGGCCGAGTTCGTGGCCGACCCCTACCCGGCGTACTCCCGGCTTCGGGCAGAGGGCCGCGCGCACTGGTTCGAGCCCAGCAGCCAGTGGCTGATCCCGCACTACGCGGACGTCAGCGCCCTGCTGCGGGACCGCCGCCTCGGCCGAACCTACCTGCACCGCTTCAGCCACGAGGACTTCGGGCGCACCCCGCCGCCGCCCGAGCACGAGCCCTTCACCGTGCTCAACGGCAACGGCCTGCTGGACCTGGAGGCCCCGGACCACACCCGCATCCGGCGACTGGTCTCCAAGGCCTTCACCCCGCGGACGGTCGAGCGGCTCACCCCGACCGTCCAGCGGCTGGCCGGAGAACTCGTGGAGCGGCTGGTCGCGGAGGGCGGCGGCGACCTGATCGCCGCCGTCGCCGAGCCGCTGCCGGTCGCGGTCATCGCCGAGATGCTCGGGATACCGGCCGGCGACCGGCACCTGCTGCGGCCGTGGTCGGCGGACATCGTCGGGATGTTCGAGCTCAACCCGACCGAGGAGGCGGCGCGGCGGGCGGTCCGGGCGAGCGTGGAGTTCTCCGAGTACCTGCGCGAGCTGATCGCCGAGCGGCGCAAGGCGCCCGGCGAGGACCTGATCAGCGCCCTGATCGCGGCGCACGACGAGGGCGACCGGCTCAGCGAGCAGGAGATGATCTCCACCTGCGTGCTGCTGCTGAACGCCGGGCACGAGGCGACCGTCAACACCACCGGGAACGGCTGGTGGACGCTGTTCCGGCACCCCGACCAGCTGGCGGCGCTGCGCGCGGCACCTGAGGAACTGCTGCCGACCGCGATCGAGGAACTGCTGCGCTTCGACACGCCGTTGCAGATGTTCGAGCGGTGGGTGCTGGACGACATCGAGGTCGGCGGCACCGTGATCCCGCGCGGCAGCGAGGTGGCCCTGCTGTTCGGCTCCGCCAACCGCGACCCCGAGCGGTTCGCCGACCCCGACCGCCTGGACCTCACGCGGCCTGACAATCCGCACATCACCTTCGGCGCGGGCATCCACTACTGCCTCGGCGCGCCGCTGGCCCGCATCGAACTCGCCGCGTCCTTCTCGGCTCTGCTGCGGGCCGCGCCGCGCCTGGAACTGGTGGCGGAGCCGAGCTGGAACGAGGGGTACGTCATCCGGGGCCTGCGGGAACTGCGCGTCAGCTGCTGAACGCCGGCGCGCCCCGGCCGCCCGGTCCTCCGGGGCGGCGGGGGCGCTTCGTCGCGGGGGCGTCACACGACGAGGTCCCGGCGGCGCAGGGCCGCGAGGCCGCCGGTGCCCAGGGCGAGCGCGAGCACGGTGAGGAGCACCAGCGGGCCGGGGGTGACCTCCGCGGACGGTGCCTTCGGCAGGTGCGTGAAGACCGACAGGTCCATCACCCAGGGCGAGAGCTTCAGCGCCGGTCCGTACAGCCCGATCCCCAGGGTCAGCGAGGCCACGCCCCAACTCGCCACAGCGGCCTTGGGGACGGCGCCGTACAGCAGGAGCGCGACCGCCGCCACGCACCACACCGCGGGCAGCTGCACCAGGGCCGCGCCCGTCAGCCGCACCATCTGGTGCCCCGTGCCCCCGGTCGTCGCCCCGTAACCGAGGCCCATGGCGAGCCCGGACAGCAGCAGGAGCAGCACGGACCCGCCCGCGGCGAGCAGCGTGTGGCTCACGGCCCAGCGGACCCGGCCGACACCGGTGGCGAGGACGGGTTCGGCGCGGCCGGAGTTCTCCTCGCCCTGGAGCCGCAGCACGGCCTGGACGGCGTAGAGCGCCGCGATCATGCCCATCACGCCGCTCATCGAGGCGAGATAGGAGTCGACGAGGCCCGACGCGCCGCCCATGTCCCTGATGACGTCCGCGAGCCGGTCGTTGCCGCGCACGAGGTCGGTGGCCCCGTCGGCGAGGGCGCCCAGCGTGGCGCCGCCCACGGCGAAGCCGAACGCCCAGCCCCCCAGGGAACCGCGCTGCAGCCGCCAGGCCAGGCCCTGCGCGCCGCGCAGCCGGGGACCGGCCGCGGCGGGTCCGGGACGGGACGGGATCAGGGAGGCGTCGATGTCCCGCCGGGCGACCAGGGCGTACGCGAGGGCGACGAGCCCGGCGACCCATAGGGCGAACAGCGCCGGCACCCACCAGCGTTCGTCGCCGTAGGGCCGTATGTTCTCGGCCCAGCCGAGCGGCGAGAGCCAGGTCAGCGTGCCGGAGCCGCCGTCGCCGGCGGCGCGCAGCAGGAAGGCGAGGCCGAGCACGGCGCCGCCGATGCCCCGGGCGGCACGGGCGCTCTCGGTGAGCTGCGCGGCGACCGCGCCGACGGCGGCGAAGGCGCAGCCCACGCCCGCGAAGGCACAGCCGAAGGCCGCGGCCCCGAGCGCGCCGTGCCCGAGCAGCCCGAGCGTGACGAGGACGCCGAGCGCGACGGAGGCCCCGAAACCGGTGGCCAGGGCCGCGGCCAGCGGCGCCCGGCGGCCGACGGCGCCCGCGCCGACGAGTTCCAGCCGGCCGGCCTCCTCTTCCTCGCGGGTGTGCCGGACGACCAGGAGCACGGCCATCAGCCCGGCCGCGGCGGCACCGAAGGCCATCGTGCGCCAGGCCGTCAGCCCGCCGATGCCGGTGTCGAAGACGGGTCCGTACAGCGCGCGGAGCGAGGCGTTGCCCGCGGCGCTCGCGGCCACCTCGGCACGCTTGGCGGCGGTGTCGTACAGCGAACCGAAGGCGGAGGCGCTGGAGGCGACGAGCAGGGCGATCGGCACCGCCCACGCCGGGATCATGATCCGGTCGCGGCGGAGCGCGAGGCGGGTGAGCACCGCGGTGCCGGCGAGCGTGTCCGGCCGGTTCACCGCGCCGCCTCCGTCACGCCGGCGGTGTCGTCGTCCGCGGCGGCGTCGCTGTCCGTCTCGTAGTGCCGCAGGAACAGCTCTTCCAGCGTGGGCGGCGTGCTGGTGAGGCTGCGGACCCCGGCCTCGCTCAACCGCCTCAGCACCGCGTTCAGTTCCCCGGCGTCGACCTGGAGCTTCACGCGACTGCCCTGGATGTCCAGGTCGTGCACGCCGGGCAGGCCGGCCAGGGCGTCGGCCGGCCCGGCGAGCTCGGCGGTGACCGACGTGCGGGTGAGGTGCCGCAACTCGGCCAGGCTCCCGGTCTCGACGGTGCGTCCCTTGCGGATGATGCTCACCCGGTCGCACAGCGCCTCGACCTCGCTGAGGATGTGACTGGACAGCAGCACTGTGCGCCCGCGGTCGCGCTCCTCCCGGACGCACTCCCGGAAGGCCTCCTCCATCAGCGGGTCCAGCCCCGAGGTGGGCTCGTCGAGTATCAGCAGCTCGACATCGGAGGCGAACGCGGCGACGAGCGCGACCTTCTGCCGGTTGCCCTTCGAGTAGGCGCGGCCCTTCTTCGCCGGGTCCAGCTCGAAACGCTCCAGCAGCCGGCGCCTGCGCGCCTCGTCCAGCCCGCCGCGCAGCCGCCCGAGCAGGTCGATGACCTCGCCGCCGCTGAGGTTGCGCCAGAGCGTGACGTCACCGGGGACGTAGGCCAGGCGCCGGTGCAGCGCGACCGCGTCCCGCCACGGGTCCCCGCCGAGCAACCGGGCGGCACCGCCGTCCGCGCGGAGCAGCCCCAGCAGGACGCGGATGGTCGTGGACTTCCCCGCCCCGTTGGGCCCGAGGAAGCCGTGCACCTCACCGGTCTCGACGGCCAGGTCCAGGCCGTCCAGTGCGTGCGTGCGGCCGAAGGACTTGTGGAGTCCGGCCACACTGATTGCCTTCGTCATGGTTCTGAACGTACAGTACGTTCACAAATTTGTGAAGTTAAGGAACTGTATAAACTTCGGACGGGAGGCGATAGTGGTGGCAGAGCGATCCTTCGAGCCGATGACGTTCGTCGAGCGGTTCGCGGCGGAACTGGTCGAGGCCGGCATGCAGCGCATGGCCGCCCGCGTCTTCGCGGCGCTGCTCGCCTCCGACACCGGGATGCTCAGCGCCGCCGAGCTGGCCGAACGCCTGCAGGCCAGCCCCGCCGCGATCTCCGGCGCGGTCCGCTACCTCTCACAGGTCGGCATGCTGACCCGCGAGCGCGAGCCCGGCTCCCGGCGCGAGCGCTACCGGGTGCACAGCGACCAGTGGTACGAGACCTTCACCCGCCGCGACCGCATCCTCGCCCGCTGGGAGGGCACCCTCCGCGACGGCATCGAGGAGGCCGGCCCCGACACTCCCGCGGGCCGCCGCATCGCCGAGACCGCCGCGTTCTTCGACTTCCTCCAGAAGGAGATCGTCGACCTCATGGACCGCTGGCGCGAGCACAAGTCCGAACTCCGCGAGAACGGCCTCCTCTAGCCCCTGCCTCCCCGTCGCGAGTGAGCCGGAGGCGGACCGAGCCCCTAAAAAGACCGCGGCACCGTCAGCCGCCAGGCCGCCGGCATCACCGTCCAGGTGCGGCGGCGGACCGGGCCCGCGTTCGCCGCGTCAGCGGTGTAGCGGAAGTCCCGTCCGGAGACGGTGACCGTGCGGGCGTGCACCGGCGCGGCGGTCGCGGCGCCGTCGCGGCGTACCAGGACCTCGGCCAGGCCGGGGGCGGCCATGGAGACCGACACCTCCTCGACGCCGTCGTCCAGGTCGGCCAGGACGACCCCGTCGGCCTCGACGCGCAGCCGCTGGACGCCGCGCATGGCCAGGCCCGCGGGGTGCCCGTGCAGGCTGAACGTGCGGGCCAGTGAGCGGGCCCGCCGCTCGACGGGCATCAGCCACGCCGGGGTCGCGGAGGAGATGCGCAGGGCGCCCAGCACGATGCCGCCGCTGTCGTCGAGCAGGAGGTCCAGTTCCCGTTCGGCCCCGTCGAGCACCGCCCGCGCCGCGTTCACCGCACCGCCGGGGACGCCCAGCGCCCGGGCCAGCGCGGTGCTCCGCCCGACCGGGACCAGTCCGACCACCGCCTCGCCCAGCGCCCGCGCCCCGTACAGCGCCCGTACGGTGCGCAGCAGCGCCGCGTCGTCGCCCACCACGACCGGGCGCCGCCGTCCCCGGTGCTCCAGCGCCCGTACCGCCTCTTCCTCGGACTCCGGAAGTGCGATCTTCACGGAGAGCGATCCCCCGCACAGCACATCCTTCGCGATGCGTACGGATTCGCCGTCCATGACACGGGCGGCAGGGTCGATGACCACGAGCAGGGGCTGCCCGACCGGTCGCTGAGCCGACACCTTGGTCCTTCCTCAGGTAACATCTCGGTGCAAGAGCCCCTTGCGCTGCCTTGCGCCAGGGGCTTCGTCTATTCCGGGGCACCGGTCCGACCGCTCTCCCCGCCATGGGGAGCCACGTTGGACATGCCCCGCCCGGAAGGGGTGTACGCCTGTGCCCGCACTTGTGCTGCTCGGTGCTCAGTGGGGTGACGAGGGCAAGGGGAAGGCCACCGACCTGCTCGGTGGTTCCGTGGACTACGTGGTGCGCTACCAGGGCGGCAACAACGCCGGCCACACGGTGGTCGTCGGTGACCAGAAGTACGCGTTGCACCTTCTGCCCTCCGGAATCCTCTCGCCCGGGTGCACCCCCGTGATCGGCAACGGCGTCGTCGTCGACCCGGCCGTCCTGCTCTCCGAGCTGAGCGGGCTGAACGAGCGCGGCGTCGACACGTCCAAGCTCGTCATCAGCGGGAACGCCCACCTGATCACGCCGTACCACCAGACCCTGGACAAGGTGACGGAACGCTTCCTCGGCAAGCGCAGGATCGGCACCACCGGCCGCGGCATCGGCCCGGCGTACGCCGACAAGATCAACCGCGTGGGCATCCGGGTGCAGGACCTCTTCGACGAGTCGATCCTGCGGCAGAAGGTCGAGGCCGCGCTCCACGACAAGAACCAGGTCCTGGTCAAGATCTTCAACCGCCGGGCGATCAGCATCGACCAGGTCGTCGAGGAGTACCTGGGCTACGCCGAGCAGATCAAGGACTACGTCGCGGACACGACGTTCCTCCTCAACTCCGCCCTCGACGAGGGCAAGGTCGTGCTCCTGGAGGGCGGCCAGGGCACCCTGCTGGACGTCGACCACGGCACGTACCCCTTCGTGACGTCCTCCAACCCGACCGCGGGCGGCGCCTGCACGGGCTCGGGCATCGGCCCCACCAAGATCAGCCGGGTCATCGGCATCCTGAAGGCGTACACCACCCGCGTCGGCGCCGGCCCCTTCCCGACCGAGCTGTTCGACGAGGACGGCGACGCGCTGCGGCGCATCGGCGGCGAGCGGGGCGTCACCACCGGCCGTGACCGCCGTTGCGGCTGGTTCGACGCGGTCATCGCCCGGTACGCGACCCGGGTCAACGGCCTGACCGACTTCTTCCTCACCAAGCTCGACGTGCTGACCGGCTGGGAGCGCATCCCGGTCTGCGTCGCCTACGAGATCGACGGCAAGCGCGTCGAGGAACTGCCGTTCAGCCAGACCGACTTCCACCACGCGAAGCCGATCTACGAGACGCTGCCCGGCTGGAGCGAGGACATCACCCAGGCCAAGACCTTCGCCGACCTGCCGAAGAACGCGCAGGCGTACGTGAAGGCGCTGGAGGAGATGTCGGGCGCCCCGATCTCCGCCATCGGCGTCGGTCCCGGCCGGACCGAGACGATCGAGATCAACTCGTTCCTGTAGCCGCACCTGACGGAGAAGGGGCGGGCGTGCCGTACAAGCTGTCGGCGTGCCCGCCCACCGTCATACAGGGTGCCAATGGGAGGTCGCCCGGGTGTCTGCTTAGCCTTGGGGCCATGACCCCTCCTTACGCAGACCCCGGGACCGGCGCCGCCGTGAAGGCCGTCGACCGCGCGCACGTCTTCCACTCCTGGTCGGCGCAGGACCTGATCGACCCGCTGGCGGTCGCCGGGGCGGAGGGCGCGTACTTCTGGGACTACGACGGCAACCGCTACCTGGACTTCACCAGTGGCCTGGTGTTCACCAACATCGGGTACCAGCACCCCGCGGTCGTCGCCGCGATCCAGGAGCAGGCCGCGAAGCTCGTCACGTTCGCGCCCGCGTTCGCCGTGGAGTCGCGCTCGGAGGCCGCCCGGCTGATCGCCGAGCGCACCCCCGGCGACCTGAACAAGATCTTCTTCACCAACGGCGGCGCCGAGGCCGTCGAGAACGCCGTACGGATGGCCCGGCTGCACACCGGCCGTCCCAAGGTGCTCTCCGCCTACCGCTCGTACCACGGCGCCACCTCCGCCGCGATCAACCTGACCGGCGACCCGCGCCGCTGGCCGTCCGACAACGGCTCGGCCGGCGTCGTCCACTTCTGGGCGCCGTTCCTCTACCGCTCGCCGTTCCACTCGGAGACCGAGGAGCAGGAGCGCGACCGCGCGCTGCAGCACCTGGAGGACACGATCGTCTTCGAGGGACCGCAGTCCGTCGCGGCGATCGTGCTGGAGACCGTGCCGGGGACGGCGGGCGTCATGGTGCCGCCGCCGGGCTACCTGGCGGGTGTCCGCGCGATCTGCGACCGCTACGGCATCGTCCTGGTCCTGGACGAGGTCATGGCGGGCTTCGGCCGCACCGGCAGCTGGTTCGCCGCGGAGCAGTTCGACGTCGTCCCCGACCTGCTGACCTTCGCCAAGGGCGTGAACTCCGGTTACGTGCCGCTCGGCGGTGTCGCCATCAGCGAGGAGATCGCCGCGACCTTCGCCACCCGGCCCTACCCCGGCGGCCTCACCTACTCCGGCCACCCGCTGGCCTGCGCCGCGGCCGTCGCCACGATCGGGGTGATGGAGGACGAGGGGGTCGTCGGCCGGGCCGCCGAGCTCGGCGAGCACACCCTCGGCCCCGGGCTGCGCGAGCTGGCCGAGCGCCACCCGTCGGTGGGCGAGGTGCGGGGCCTGGGCGCCTTCTGGGCGCTGGAGCTGGTCCGCGACCGGGAGACCCGTGAGCCGCTGGTCCCCTACAACGCCTCGGGCGAGGCCAACGCCCCCATGGCGGCGTTCGCGGCGGCCTGCAGGAAGAGCGGGCTGTGGCCGTTCGTGAACATGAACCGCACCCATGTGGTGCCCGCCTGCAACATCACCGAGGCCGAGGCCAAGGAGGGCCTCGCGCTGCTCGACGCGGCCCTGTCCGTCGCCGACGAGCACACGCGCTGAACCCACCGGCCGCGCGTGACCCGTGCCACAGGCGCGGGCCACCCGCGGCCGGCCCTCGCATAGGGTGAGGCGCATCCAGGCGCACGCACATCCGAGGGAGGCACCGGGCATGCGGGATGGTGCAGATGCAGGCGGTCCCGTCAGACGGAGCAGTCTGCGCCAGCAGATCGCCGACGCACTGCGCGACGAGGTGCTCACCGGCCGCATGGTCGCCGGACGCCACTTCACCGTGAAGGAGATCGCCGAGCTGTACGGGGTCTCCGCGACACCCGTGCGCGAGGCGCTGGTCGACCTCGCCGCGCAGGGGCTGCTGGAGGTCGAGCACCATCGCGGCTTCCAGGTCCGCCGCTTCACCGACTCCGAGTTCCGCTCCATGGTGGGGGCCCGCACCCTGGTCGTGGAGGGCATCTTCCGCCGGATCGCCGCACGCGGCATGCGCGAGGTCGAACCCGCCGCGCTCGCCTCCGTCCGACGCCGTGCCGAGGCCGCCGCGCCGGCCGCCCGCGCCGGTGAGCTGGACGTGCTCATCGGCCACGACATCCGCTTCTGGCGCGAGCTGACCGCGCTGGCCGGCAACGCCCACGTGGCCGATTTCCTTGACCGCATCCGCATGCAGACCTGGGCGTACGAGGTGCCCTTCCTGCGTGCCCGCGCCTCCCTGGAGGGGGTGTGCTGGGCGGACCACGTGGAGCTGGTGGGTGCCGTGGAGAAGCGCGATCCGGAGACCGCCCAGCGGATCATGGAGGAATTCAACGACCACTCTCTCGGGCTGATGCGTCGGCCCCCCGGGCCCTAGCCCACTACGCTGGCCCGACCACGCACGGAAGGACTTGGAGCGCCTGTGGCCTGCGACTTGTGGCTGGTTCCCCTGGTGGACGTGCTCTGCCACAGCCCCGACAACCCGTTCGCCGAGGAAATCGCCCGCTACGACAAGGCGCTGAGCGACGCCGGTCTGCCGCCGGTACCCGTGTACAGCTACATGCCGGGCCTGTCAGGCGACGTCGCGCCGGTCGCCGGGTTCGACTACGACGCACTGCACTTCCTGCGCCGGGCGTACCTGCTGCACATCCAGGGCCTGGCCGTCACCCCGGTCGACGAACTCGGCGGGGACTACGAGCAGTTGCTGGAGATGTTCGAGACCACCGCCCAGCAGTCGCACCTGGTGTGGCACTACGACCACGCCGGCGCGTACGTGCCGCTGGACTTCCCCTTCCCGCTGGTCAACGACGAACTGCTGGAGGGCGGCGGCCCGCTGGGCTCGGCCCACGGGCTGCTGCGCGAGCTGGACTTCGTCGCGCCCGTCATCGGCATCGACCCGCTCAACCCGCCGCCCCCGCCGGTGCCGCCGGCCGGGCCCACCGATCTGGAGGAGCCGGCCGCCGCGCCCGCCCCCGACGACGGCAGCCCCTTCGGGCGGGAACGGCACGTGTGGCTGGGGCTGCACGCGGCGGCCACCCGCTCGCTCGGCCAGGGCTCGATGATCGTCTTCAGCTAGCGTCCCCCAGGGCGCTGTTCAGCCCGCGCGGGGCCCCTCCGGGGGCCGCTGGCGCGGCATGTTCGGCCGGCCGCCCGGCAGCAGCGGGAACCGCCCGCCGGTGCCGGGCGCACCGCCCTCCGGGCTGCGTGCGCCCCCTCCCCAGGTCAGGGACTGCGTACGCAACGGGGCGCCACCGGCCCGGAAGTCCAGCATCCAGTCCGCGGTCTCGGACCGTACGAGCTCCGAGACGTCCTCGGAGAACCGGCGCAGCACCGTCAGGCAGCGTTCGGCCGCCTCGGCCGCGGTGCCCTCGGTGGGGCCGAGCACCTCGCGCACGGACTCCGACGCCCAGTCGTAGCGCAGCGCCTCCAGGCGGCGCTGCACGGCCTGGGCGGTGGCCACGTCCCGCATCCACCCGGCGGTCAGGCCGAGATGGCGGTCCAGGCCGACGCAGACGACGGCCAGCAGCAGCGCGGCGTAGGCCCAGCGGTCGCGCACCCCCGCGCCGGTCACGGCGAGCACGGCGCCGGAGGTCGCGGCCAGCGCGGCGGCGATCCGCAGCCCCCTGGCCCACAGCCGCTTGCGCACGCGGTCGGCGAGGTACCACTCCACGGTGCGCACCGCCTCCGCCTCGGCCCAGCGGTAGAGCTCCTCCAGCCGCTCCGCCGGCTCGCCCCAGTCGCCCAGCGGGAACGAGGGCGCCCGCAGGTCCTCCCGCTGCCGGTGGAGCGCCCGCCGTTTCGGTTCCTCCCGAGGTACCTCCTCGGGATACATGTCCGGCTGGCTCACCTGCACGCTCCCTCGCGACTTCGATGACGGAGCCCCCTTCTTACCGCCGAACGGCTGAGCTTGCGAAGTGGATGAGGGTAATTCCGCCCTTACGAGGTGCTTGATCAGGTATGGGACCCCGCAGGCAGCACCCGATCGAGTGACGCCGCCGGTGCCGGGTGACGGGCCCGGCGCGCGACCGGCGCCGGGAGGGGCATGGGAGGGGCACGGGAGGGGCACGGGAGGAGCCGGTACCCAGCCGATACCCTTGGCGCCGTGAACGTCCTTGTCATCGGCGGCGGTGCCCGCGAACATGCCCTGTGCCGCGCTCTGTCCCTCGACCCCGACGTGGTGGCGCTGCACTGCGCCCCCGGGAACGCCGGCATCGCCGAGGTGGCCCGGCTGCACGCGGTGGACCCCCTGGACGGGGAGGCCGTCGCGGAGCTCGCCGTCCGGCTGGAGGCCGACCTCGTGATCGTCGGCCCCGAGGCCCCGCTCGTGGCCGGGGTCGCGGACGCGGTGCGCGCCCGGGGCATCGACACCTTCGGCCCGTCGCGGGAGGCGGCCGCCCTGGAGGGCTCCAAGGCGTTCGCCAAGGACGTGATGGCCACGGCCGCGGTGCCCACCGCGCGCGCGTACGTGTGCACGACCCCCGCCGAGGTGGACGAGGCGCTGGACGCCTTCGGCGCCCCGTACGTCGTCAAGGACGACGGCCTGGCCGCGGGCAAGGGCGTCGTGGTGACCGACGACCTGGAGGCGGCGCGGGCACACGCCAACGCCTGTGAGCGGGTGGTGATCGAGGAGTTCCTCGACGGCCCGGAGGTCTCGCTCTTCGCCGTCACCGACGGCGAGACCGTCGTCCCGCTGCAGCCCGCGCAGGACTTCAAGCGCGCCCACGACGGGGACGAGGGCCCCAACACCGGCGGCATGGGCGCGTACAGCCCGCTGCCGTGGGCCGATCCCCGGCTGGTCGAGGAGGTGGAGCGCACGGTGCTCCAGCCGACCGTCGACGAACTGCGCCGCCGTGGCACCCCCTTCTCCGGGCTGCTCTACGCGGGCCTGGCCATCACCTCGCGCGGAGTGCGGGTCATCGAGTTCAACGCGCGCTTCGGCGACCCGGAGACCCAGGTCGTGCTGGCCCGGCTCAAGACCCCGCTGGCAGGGCTGCTGCGCGCGGCGGCGAGCGGCCGGCTGGCCGCCTTCCCGGCGCTGCGCTGGAGCGAGGGCGCGGCTGTGACGGTCGTGGTGGCGTCCGAGAACTACCCCGGCACACCGCGCACCGGCGACCCGATCACCGGGCTGGACGAGGTGGCCGCCGAGGACGAGCACGCCTACGTGCTGCACGCCGGCACCAAGGCGGACGCCGACGGCCGGGTGGTGAGCGCCGGAGGCCGCGTCCTGTCGGTCACGGCGACCGGGCCGGATCTCGCCAAGGCCCGCGACCGCGCGTACCGGGCGGTGGCCCGGATCGGGCTGAAGGGCTCGCACCACCGTTCGGATATCGCGGAAAAGGCCGCCAGGGGCTGAACCCTGGGCAAGGCCACTCCAAGGGGTGATGGCTTGGCCATCCTGCTGACGTGAGCCCGGGGCCCAACTAGGGTGCCGCGCAAGCGCACTGCGAGAACACACCACCGCCGCACAATCGGCCCTACCGGCATTGCGGTGTCGGTGTGCGGTGCGACAGTGGGGGCATGCAGTCGCGTCAGCAGCTTGGGGGTGAGCACACCGTTGGCCGGGGAAGCAGGTGAAGGAGTCGCGCGAGCACGCGCGCTGGCCGTGCTGCGGATTCGCAGTACCGCGCTGGCGGTGGCGCTGCTGCCCGCCGCGCTGGCGGTCGTGCTGCTGGTCGGCGGCGCGACCGGCCGGATCGTCGGCGAGACCTCCGACATCCTGCGCTGGCTGGTCGTCGCCGGCGCGCTGCTGGTGCTGCTGCTCGCGGGCGGTGTCGCGGCCGTGGTCGTCCGGGCCAGGCCGGCGGTGAGTCCCACGGTCGCGGTCACCGAGAAGGCCGCCCCCGACCTCTACCGCATGGTGCGGGACCTCGCGGTGCGCCTGCAGGTGCCGGTGCCCTCCGCGATAGAGCTGACCCCGGACTGCGACAGCTGGCTGGAGGACCGCACGCACGGCACGCGCCGCAAGGCCCCGTCGCAGGCCCCCGCCCTGGTGATCGGCTCGCCCTTCATGTGGTGGATGCGGGTCGCCGAGCTGCGGGCGCTGCTCGCGCCGGTCGTGGCGGGCACGGGTCCGGCGGCCGATCCGGACATCGCCGCGGCCCGCCGCTTCGTGCGCGGGCTGGACGCGGCGGTCGGGGTGGCCACGGCCGCGTACGAGCCCTCGTTCACCGGATGGATACGCAGGCCCGCGTACGGGTTCCTCGGCTGGGTCGCCAAACTGCTGCTGCGCGGCTGCCGGGTGCATGCCGCGGAGATGGAGCGCGCGGTGGCCGGCGCCGCGTCGGAGCGGGCCCAGGCGGTCGACTACGGGCTGCGGATCGTGGCCCAGGAGCAGGTGGGACTCGCCTACGCGGGCTGGGACCGGCTGCTGACCCGGGTGGCGCTGCCGGCCTGGCGGATGGGGCGCTGGCCGTCCCGGCTGGACGCGGGCGTGGTGGCGGCGCTGACCGAGCTGTCGCGGCGGGACCGGCTGGCCGAGGGGTTCGAGTCGCGGCTGGGCGAGCGTCCCGCCTGCGACCTGCTGGAGGAGCCGGGCACCGTCGACGAGGCCGCCTCGCTGCTGGCGGCGCGGCTGTTCCACGGAGGTCCGCGGCGGCAGGGCCCCGACTGGTCGCCGGTCGCCTGGGACACCTATCCCGAAGAGGTCGTGGACCGCATCTGGCGCAGCGACGCGGCCCGGCTGATCACCGTCCTCGACGAGGCGCACGACCCGGCGGAGGCGCTCGGGCCCCGGCGGGTGTCCGTCCCCACCGGCGCCGCCGCGGGACTGACCGGCACTCCCGACCAGCCCGGCCGCGCGACCCTCGCCCGGGTGCTGGACCGGCTGTCCGCGGGCGGCAGCGAGGAGCTGGCCGCCCGGATCACCCGGCACGTGGCCCGCGAGGAAGCCGCGCGCGAGGAGACCACCCGCGAGGAGGCCGCCGCCCAGGCGGCCGTGGACGGCGCGTTCGCCCCCGTCTACCACCTGCTGCCGCCCCGCACCGGCCGGGAACTGCTCACCGATCACGTCACGGCGATGGTCTGCTGCGCCGCGGTGGACACCGCGGGCGCGGCCCCCGGCCTGGACTGGCTGGACGGCCCGGCCCTGCTGGTCGGCGGGGTCCGCAGGGGCGACCTGTCATGGCCGGTGCTCCGGCTCGTGGAGAACGGGGACGCGGCCCCGCTGCGCTCCTGGCTCACGGCCGTGGGCGTGCGTCCCGAGAAGCCGATACGGCTTGTCTGACCGGAAGTTGACCGGGTGTGTCCCGTCGACATGAATCCCTTTGAATAAAACGCCACGAACAGTGACCGGGACAGCGCATTGTGTGATGTCCTTGAGCTGGGCACGCGTACACCACCTCGGGGGACGGCGAGGAGGGGAAGATTCGTGGTGAGGGAGCAGGTCCACCGCTGGCAGTCCGGGGCACTCGCGCACGGCGTCACCGACCCGTTCGGACAGGGCCCGGTGCCATGGCTGCGCGGGGCCGAGCAGTATCTGGACGACACCGGCCAGGTCGTCCCCTGGTACGTCGATCTGACCGCGTCCCGCGGCGAGTCGCAAGCCGCGCCGCGTGTCCCGGGACCCCGGTCCGCGGACGACGTGCGCTGCCAGATCAAGGGCTTCGCCACGGGCGCCTCCGTGGCCCCGGGCGACGCGATCGACTTCCGGGTCACCGTCGACCCGCCGCAGAACTACAACGTCGACGTCTACCGCATCGGCCACTACGGCGGTGACGGCGCCGCCCAGGTGGGCACCAGCCCGCGGCTGTCCGGCATCGTGCAGCCGGCGCCGCTCACGGCGGGCCGCACGGTCTCCTGCCACCACTGGTGGCAGTCCTGGCGGCTGCAGGTCCCCTCCCACTGGAACGCCGGCGCCTACGTGGCCGTGCTGACCACGCAGGACGGCTACCGCAGCCACGCCCCCTTCACCGTGCGCGACGACCGGCCGGCCGATCTGCTCCTGCTGCTGCCGGACGTGACCTGGCAGGCGTACAACCTCTACCCCGAGAACGGCAGGACCGGCGCCAGCCTCTACCACGCGTGGGACGAGCAGGGCAGGCTGCTGGGCGAGGAGGAGGCCGCGGTCACGGTCTCCTTCGACCGGCCGTACGCGGGCGCGGGGCTGCCGCTGCACGTGGGCCACGCCTACGACTTCATCCGCTGGGCCGAGCGCTACGGCTACGACCTGGCCTACGCCGACGCCCGCGACCTGCACGCGGGCAGGATCGATCCTTCCCGCTACCGGGGGATGGTCTTCCCGGGCCACGACGAGTACTGGACCGTCCCCATGCGGCGCGCCGTCGAGGACGCCCGGGACGGCGGCACCTCACTGGTCTTCCTCTCCGCCAACACCATGTACTGGCAGACCGAGCTGGGCCCGTCCCCGTCCGGTGACCCCGACCGGCTGCTCAGCTGCCGCAAGCGCCGCGACGCGCCGCCCGGCCGCAGCGCGCTGTGGCGGGACATGGGCGAGCCGGAGCAACTGGTGCTGGGCGTGCAGTACGCGGGCCGGGTGCCCGAGCCGTCCCCCCTGGTGGTGCGCAATGCCGGCCACTGGCTGTGGGAGGCCACCGGCGCCGGCGAGGGAGACGAGATCGAGGGCCTGGTGGCCGGCGAGGCGGACCGTTACTTCCCGCGCACCCAACTGCCGGGCTGCACCGAGCGCATCCTGCTCGCGCACTCCCCGTACGAGGACTCCGCCGGGCGCCGGGCGCACCAGGAGACCTCCCTGTACCGGGCGCCGTCCGGCGCGTACGTCTTCGCCTCCGGCACCTTCGCCTGGTCCCCCGCGCTGGACCGCCCCGGCCACGTGGACGAGCGAGTGCAGCGGGCCACCGCCAACCTGCTGGACCGCATCTGCAAACACGGCTGACACCCCCGCGTCGCGCCCTCCCGGGCGGTGTGCGGGAGAATCGGGAGCCGAACCACCGATCGGGGAGGCCCCATGTCCGGATTCGTCGAGAAGCCAGAGCCGGTGCAGGTGCCCGGGCTCGTGCACCTGCACACCGGCAAGGTGCGCGACCTCTACCAGAACGAGGCCGGTGAGCTGGTGATGGTCGCCAGCGACCGGCTCTCCGCGTACGACTGGGTGCTGCCCACCGAGATCCCGGACAAGGGCCGCGTGCTGACCCAGTTGTCCCTGTGGTGGTTCGACAAGATCGCCGACCTCGTGCCGCACCACGTGCTGTCCAGCGAACTCCCCGCGGGCGCCCCGCCGGAGTGGGAGGGCCGCACGACGGTCTGCAAGTCGCTGAGCATGGTCCCGGTCGAGTGCGTCGCCCGCGGCTACCTGACCGGTTCCGGGCTGCTGGAGTACCGGGCCGACCGCACGGTGTGCGGGGTGGCGCTGCCCGAGGGCCTGGTCGACGGCTCCGAGCTGCCCGCGGCGATCTTCACCCCCGCGACCAAGGCCGCGGTCGGCGAGCACGACGAGAACGTCAGCTACGAGGAGGTCGCCCGCCAGGTCGGCGCCGACACCGCCGCCGCACTGCGCCAGGCGACCCTCGCGGTCTACTCGCGGGCCCGTGACATCGCCCGCGAGCGCGGCATCATCCTGGCCGACACCAAGTTCGAGTTCGGCTTCGACGGCGAGACGCTGACCATCGCCGACGAGGTGCTGACCCCGGACTCGTCCCGGTTCTGGCCGGTCGACGAGTGGGAGCCGGGCCGGGCCCAGCCGAGCTACGACAAGCAGATCGTGCGCGACTGGCTGACCTCCGCCGCGTCCGGCTGGGACCGGCGCAGCGAGCAGCCCCCGCCGGCCCTCCCGTCGCATGTCGTGGAGCGGACCCGGACCCGGTACATCGAGGCGTACGAGCGCCTCACGGGCCAGAGCTGGTAGCCGCCTGCCGCCCGGCGACGCGGGCCCCGGCCGTTCCCGGCCGGGGCCCGCTGCCGTTGTGTCGTCGTTCCGCCGTCGCTCCCGTGGTCATCCGGTCTTCTGTCCACAGCCTGTGGACAGAAGACCGGACGCGGCCGACACGGCGTCAGCCGTACGCCGCCCATGGGCGGGTCGCCGGGCGCCGGCCCCGCACGTCAGCCGCCGTCAGCGCCCGGCAAGGTCCGGCCCGAGCCGCAGCTCGCGGGACAACCACCGCTCCAGGGGGCTCAGCGGCACCTCGGGGCACAGGCGTTCCGGATGCCCGGCCGGCGGCCCGGAGCGGCGGGACGTCTGCGTCTCCGGCCGGACGTCGATCGCGAAGTGCAGCTCGCCCAGCGCGACCAGTTCCCTGGCGAGGAGCCGGCACACGGCCCGCAGGGCCTCGCCGGCGGACGCCCGGAGGGACTTGCGCATGGGGGACCTCCTGATCGGGCACCCCGGCCCGCGGCGGGCGGCGGGCGTGCGCGGTGCCGTCAGGATCGGCGCCGCGCACCGGTGGCCGCACCGCGACACGCTCGGACGGGGCACCGCGTCCCCCTCCCGGAAGCTTCCGGGCGAGCTCGCCCGGAGTCCGGGAACGCCGAAGGCCCCGGTCTGACGACCGGGGCCTTCTTCTCGCGAGCGGACGACGAGGCTCGAACTCGCGACCTCAACCTTGGCAAGGTTGCGCTCTACCAACTGAGCTACGTCCGCATGCCCCGCGCGTTCCCGTGCGGTGCGTCATCCACTATAGCCAACCCGGGGAGTGCTCGGCACGCACCACGCCCTGTCGTTTCGACGCGGCGTGCGCCCCCGGCCGTCCCGGCGTGTCGGGTCCCCCGCGCGCCGCCCGCCGGCGCACGGGGGCCGGGCGTCAATTCCGCAGCCCGGCAACGGTCTCGGGCCCGCGCGCTCCGGCGGGTCCGCGTTTCGGCTTCCGCCCGGTGCCGCGGCGCCGGGCGGCCGCGATGTGGGGACCGTCACACGGGTGCGGACGTCCGGAAAGGCGGACGCGTACGAAGAAGGCCCCGGTCGAATGACCGGGGCCTTCTTTCACGAGCGGACGACGAGATTCGAACTCGCGACCCTCACCTTGGCAAGGTGATGCTCTACCAACTGAGCCACGTCCGCGTGGCGCGACCACTCTACCCGATCGTGAAGACCGGTCGAGCAGTCAGAGCGGGTGACAGGGATCGCACACTGCGCCTTCCCCCTGGAAGGAGGATGTTCTACTACTGAACTACACCCGCGTGATCCGTGAGTCCGGCCTTTCGGCCTCGCCCTCGGCGCGCTTCTGACTCTAGCGGATCAACAGGGGTGGCTGTCCAATCCGTTCGGCCGGGGGCCGGCCGGCGCCATCAGTTGGCGGCGGCGTGCGCCTCGTAGACCTTCTTCGGAATGCGGCCGCGCGGCGGTACGTCGAACCCGTTGGAACGCGCCCAGGCGCGGACGGTGGCGGGGTCGGAGGTCAGCGCGGTGTGCTTGTAGGTCTTGCCGAGCCGGCTGTGGCGGCGTCCGGCCTCGACGTACGGCGCGAGTGCGGTGCGGAGCCGCTCGGCGTTCCCGGAGGAGAGGTCGATCTCGTAGGACTTCCCGTCGAGGCCGAAAGTGACCGTTTCCGCTGCTTCACCGCCGTCGAGGTCGTCGGAGAGGGTGACCACTACGCGCTGCGCCATGGATGCCGGTCCTTTCATGGAGAAGGCTGGGAACCTGCCTTGGCCCCGTTGTTCTACCGAAGTCGGCGGCCCGGGGTCAATGCTTTCCCTTTTTACATCCGGAAATCTTTTCCCGGGAGCGCGCCCGGAGAATTTCTTCGGGTGTCCCCCGGCAATCGGGCCACCCGATATTCCTGGACCATTCCGGCTTATCTACCCGCGTAGACTTTCTGGCAGGGTACGGTTGGGGACATCACCGCAGCACACCACCGGGAGTGACCGTGGCACGCGTCGTAGTCGACGTCATGCTCAAGCCGGAGATCCTCGACCCGCAGGGCCAGGCCGTGCAGCGTGCGCTGCCGCGCCTCGGGTTCGAGGGAATCGCCGACGTCCGCCAGGGCAAGCGTTTTGAGCTCGAACTGGAGGGTCCGGTCGACGACGCCGCCCTCGCCCGTATCCGCGAGATGGCCGAGACCTTCCTCGCCAACACCGTGATCGAGGACTTCAGTGTGAAGGTGGAGTCGTGACGGCACGCATCGGCGTCGTCACCTTCCCCGGCACGCTGGACGACCGGGACACCCAGCGCGCCGTGCGCCTGGCCGGCGCCGAGCCGGTCGCGCTCTGGCACCGTGACAAGGATCTCCACCAGGTCGACGCCGTCGTCCTGCCGGGCGGATTCAGTTACGGCGACTATCTGCGCGCGGGGGCGATTTCCCGCTTCTCGCCCGTGATGGACTCGATCATCGCGGGCGCCAAGGACGGTCTTCCGGTCCTGGGTATCTGCAACGGCTTCCAGGTGCTCACCGAGACGCATCTCCTGCCGGGCGCGATGTTGCGCAACAATCACCTGCACTTCATCTGCCGGGACCAGAAGCTGGTCGTCGAGAACAACGCGACCTCCTGGACCGCGGATTACGAGCAGGGCCAGGAGATCAGCATCCCGCTCAAGAACATCGACGGGCGCTACGTCGCCGACGAGCGCGTCCTGGACGAGCTGGAAGCCGAGGGCCGCGTGGTGTTCCGCTACGCCGACGGCAATCCCAACGGCTCGCTCCGCGACATCGCCGGCGTCACCAACGCCGCGGGCAATGTCGTCGGCCTGATGCCGCACCCCGAGCACGCGGTGGAGTCCCTCATCGGGACGGGGCGCACCGACGGCCTCGGATTCTTCACCTCGATCCTCAAGAAGCTGGTCACCGCATGAGCCGCACTCCTCTGGACACGGTCGAGAACGCGGCCGTGACTCCCGACGTCGAGCTGCCCTGGGCCGAACTCGGCCTGAAGAAGGACGAGTACGAGCGCGTCGTCGAGATCCTCGGCCGCCGTCCCACGGGCGCCGAACTCGCCATGTACTCCGTGATGTGGTCCGAGCACTGCTCGTACAAGTCCTCGAAGGTGCACCTGCGCCAGTTCGGCGAGAAGGCCCCGCAGTCGGACGCCCTCCTCGTCGGCATCGGCGAGAACGCCGGCGTCGTCGACGTCGGCCAGGGCTACGCCGTCACCTTCAAGGTCGAGTCGCACAACCACCCCTCGTACGTCGAGCCCTACCAGGGCGCGGCCACGGGCGTCGGCGGCATCGTGCGCGACATCATCGCGATGGGCGCGCGGCCCGTCGCCGTCGTCGACCCGCTGCGCTTCGGCGCCGCCGACCACCCCGACACCAAGCGCGTCCTGCCGGGCGTCGTCGCGGGCATCGGCGGCTACGGCAACTGCCTGGGCCTGCCCAACATCGGCGGCGAGGTCGTCTTCGACGCCTGCTACCAGGGCAACCCGCTGGTCAACGCCGGTGCCATCGGCGTCATGCGGCACGAGGACATCCACCTCGCGAAGGCGTCCGGCGCGGGCAACAAGGTCATCCTGTACGGCGCCCGCACGGGCGGCGACGGCATCGGCGGCGCCTCCATCCTGGCCTCCGAGACCTTCGACGACGCCAAGCCGTCCAAGCGTCCGGCCGTCCAGGTCGGCGACCCCTTCCAGGAGAAGCTGCTCATCGAGTGCACCCTGGAGGCCTTCCGGGAGAAGCTCGTCGTCGGCATCCAGGACCTCGGCGCCGCCGGACTGTCCTGCGCCACCTCCGAGCTCGCCTCCAACGGCTCCGGCGGCATGCGCGTCACCCTCGACGACGTACCGCTGCGCGACTCGACGCTCTCGCCCGAGGAGATCCTCATGAGCGAGTCGCAGGAGCGCATGTGCGCGGTGGTCGAGCCGGAGAAGGTCGACCGCTTCCTGGAGATCTGCGAGAAGTGGGACGTCATCGCGACCGTCATCGGTGAGGTCACCGACGGCGACCGGCTGGAGATCTTCTGGCACGGCGGCAAGATCGTCGACGTCGACCCGCGCACCGTCGCCCACGAGGGCCCGGTCTACGAGCGCCCCTACGCCCGCCCGTCGTGGCAGGACGCGCTCCAGGCGGACGACGCGAACAAGCTGCCCCGCCCGGCCACGAGCGAGGAGCTGAGGGACCAGGTCATGCGACTGGTCGCCTCCCCGAACCAGGCATCCAAGTCCTGGATCACCTCCCAGTACGACCACTTCGTGCAGGGCAACACCGTGCTGGCCATGCCCGAGGACTCGGGCATGATCCGCGTCGACGAGGAGACCGGGCTCGGCGTCGCCATCGCCACGGACGGCAACGGCCGCTACGCCAAGCTCGACCCGTACACGGGCGCGCAGCTCGCGCTCGCCGAGGCGTACCGCAACGTCGCGACGACCGGCGCCAAGCCGCTCGCCGTCTCCGACTGCCTCAACTTCGGCTCGCCCGAGGACCCCGCCGTCATGTGGCAGTTCGCCGAGGCCGTCCGCGGTCTCGCCGACGGCTGCCTGCAGCTGGGCACGCCGGTGACCGGCGGCAACGTCTCGCTGTACAACCAGACCGGCGAGGTCGCCATCCACCCGACGCCGGTCGTGGCGGTGCTCGGCGTCATCGACGACGTCGCCCGGCGCACGCCCGTCGCGTTCAAGGAGACGGGCCAGCTGCTGTACCTCCTCGGTGACACCCACGAGGAGTTCGGCGGCTCTGCCTGGTCGCAGGTCGTCCACGACCACCTCGGCGGGCTGCCCCCGAAGGTCGACCTGGAGCGCGAGCGGCTGCTCGGCGAGATCCTGATCTCGGCCTCCCGGGACGGCATGGTCGACGCGGCCCACGACCTGTCGGACGGCGGTCTGGTGCAGGCCGTCGTCGAGTCCTGCCTGCGCGGCGGGAACGGCGCGCGGCTCGTGGTGCCGGACGGTCTGGACCCGTTCGTGTTCCTGTTCTCGGAGTCCGCCGGCCGGGCGATCGTCTCGATCCCGCGCAGCGAGGAGCTCCGTTTCACCGACATGTGCGGCGCACGTGGTCTGCCCGCGACCCGCATCGGTGTCGTGGACGGCGAATCGGTCGAGGTGCAGGGGCAGTTCACGATCGGGCTGGACGAACTGCGCACGGCGCACGAGGACACGATCCCGGCGCTGCTGGGCTGATCGCACGGCGCTGCCGACGCGCCCCCGTGCCGCTGGGCGCGGGGGCGCGTTGACCTTTCGGTAACCGCACGCGCGAACGGCTGGCCCATACTCCAGGCGTGAGCGAGCGCAGAGCCCCCGGCGAACTGCCCCTGTGGCGTGCCCGTGACACCAGGCGCTGGGCGGCCTGCCGGCCGGCCGCGTGGTCCCGGCCGCGATGGGGAGCCCTGGCGCTGGCCGTCGCCGTCGGTGCGGCCGTCGCCGTGGCGCCCGGAGCCCTCGGGGCACCGCACTACTGGCTGGCGGCGGCCCAGGTGTACTGGCTGTTCCGGCTGCCCCAGCTCACCTTGGTGTCGGCGCCCCTGCTCGTGGCCCTGCCGGCGTGGCTCGCGGAGCCCGCGGTGGCCCTGCCGGTCTCCGTGGCGCTCGCCCTGTGCTGGGCCGGGGCCCGCCACCGTCTCGCGGTCCGGGGCCGGCAGCGCCTGCTCGCGGCCAACGCCGCCGGTGACGTACGCCTGCGGCTGCCGGCGCCGCTGCCCGCGCCGCGCCGCGGGCTCATGCCGCTCGTCGTCGGGCTGCCGCTGTGCGCCGCCGCGGCCGTACCGTTTCTTCTCCCGGTCGCCCTGCTCGGGTTCACGCTCCTGGTCACCGGGCTGCTGACCCGGCGGCGGGCCGCCGCGCTGCGCCGGGACGAACTGCCGGTGTTGCGCGTACTGTCCCGCGAGGACGAGGACACCCGGGTGTGGGTCTACGCCGCCGACGACACCGCGGGCCGCGTGCCGCTCTTCTCCTGCCCGGTGCGGCCCGGTTCCGCGATGCCCGACGACGACCACGCGCCCGGCGACAGCCGGCTGCGCGACACGCTGCTCTTCGGCGCGCCCTGCGAGGGAGCCGAACTGGCGCTGCTCTCCGCGGATGTGGAACACGGACCGCTGATCGACCGGGTGGCCGGGCCGGTGCGCCCGGTGGGGGGCTAACCTGCGACCGCAAGGCAACCATCGCCACGACGAGGGGTCCTGATCGATGTTCGAGTACAAGGTCGTCAACTTCCGTGAGTCGCTCATAGGGGACGCGATCGACAGCGACAAGCTGGAGAAGACGCTCAACAAGCACGCCGAGGACGGCTGGCAGCTCAAGGCCATCACCGCCGCCGACGTCAAGGGCCGCATCGGTCCCGGCGCCGTCGAGGGTCTGCTGATCACCCTCGAGCGGCCGCGCCAGGCCTGACCGCCCCGGTCCCGGTCCCGGTGCGGGGGCCGGCCGGCGCGTAGGCTGCACGCCATGCCGCCCGCCGCCCGCCGCCCCCGCACCTACGACCCGGCGCGGACCGCCGCCGCGCTCACGGCGCAGGCGGGGCATGTCCTCGACGCCGCGCGGACGCTGAGCGCGGAACAGCTGTCGGCGTCCTCGGGCCTGCCGGGCTGGGACGTGCTCCACCTGCTGGTGCACACGGTGCGCCAGATCGAGGTGGTCCCCCGGGTACTGGCCGAACCGGCCCCGGCCAAGGCGGACCTGGACCTGACGGGCTGGGCCCGCTCCACCAACCGCATCGCCGTCAACCTGGACGCGGACACCCGCGAGGCCGCGCTCGGCACCGCCGACGTCGTCGGGCGTCTGGAAGCGGCGGCGGGCGACCTGCGGGCCGCGCTGCCCGAGGCGGTCGACCCGGCCCGCGTGATCGCCATCACTCTGGGCGCGATGCGCGCGCCGGACTTCCTCGTGACCCGCCTCGTCGAACTCGTCGTGCACAGCGACGACCTGGCCACGGCGACCGGTGTCCCCGTTCCGCTGGACCGGCAGGCCCTGGCCGCCGTCGTGCGGCTGCTGGCCGACACCCTGGCCGCCACCGCGCCCGGCAACTCCGTCGAGGTCCGCGTGCCGCCGTACGCGGCCGTCCAGTGCGTGGCCGGGCCCCGGCACACCCGCGGAACCCCGCCCAACGTCGTCGAGACCGACCCCGTCACCTGGGTGCGCCTGGTCACCGGACGCACGTCCTGGGACGCCGCCCTCGCCGCCGGCGCCGTCTCCGCGAGCGGTGAGCGCGCCGACCTGGCCCCCTATCTGCCCCTGCTCGGCTGAGGCGGTGGGGGCGCCCGCATAATGCGCCGGTGACCTCGACGACCGCACCGGCGGACATACCGGCCCGCCCCTGGCTCTCCGCCGACGCGCAGCGCTGGGCCGCCGTGCGCCTGCCGGGCTGGGCGCGCCCGCTGTGGTGCGTGCCGGTGCTGCTGGTGGCGGTGATCACCGCGATCGCGTCCTCGCCTTACCCGCTGTGCACTACGGATGCGCCCTGCGGGCCGATGTGGCTGGACGCGATCGGTACGGCCGGCTTCTTCGTCCACGCGGTCTGGCTGTTCGCGCTGCCCGAGGCGGCGCTGCTGTCGGCGCCCCTGCTGTTGCTGTGGACCGCCGATCCCGCCAACTGGTCCGGCGGCACCGGTGAGCACATGGCGGCCGCCACGGTGGTGGCCGCGCTGTGCTGGAGCTGGGCGGCGGTCGCGGCGCGCCTGCGGATGCGGCGCCGCCAGCGGGCGCTCGCCCTGGAGGCGGCCGGTGGCGTCGCGCTGCCGGTCCCGTCGCTGGTCGTCCCCGTGCGGCGCGGCATGTTCCGTGCGGTCACCGGTGCCGCGGCGCTGGTGGTTGCGGTGGTGGCCGCCGTGGTCGCGGTCACCGGTGACCGCGCGGACGAGGCGCACGCCGCGGCGGCGGACCGTGTCCCGGCGGTCGTCGTCGCCAATGGCGCCGACGACCATCTCGTCGTGCGCTTCGCCGACGGCACCCGCCATCACGTCGGTGTGGCGTACCCGGAGGACTACGAGCCCGGCGCGGAGGCCGCCGTCCTCGTCGACGGCGGCTGGATGCGGCTGGCCGCGGAGCCCTACCGGGACCGGACCGGGTCGCAGCTCCTGGTGCTCGGGGCAGGCGGCGCGGGGCTCACCCTGCTGTTGTCCGCCGCCCTCACGATCATCCGCGTCCGGGCGGTGCGTCGTGGACCGGCGCCCGCGCTGCGGGTGCTGGCGCGACGCAAGCACGGCTTCACCGTGATCCGCCCGCTGGACGGCAGGGCCGGCGAGCCGGTCCTGATGTACGACCCGGTCAAGCTCGGCGGGCCGCCCCAGGGGGAGAGCGTGCTGTTCGGCCTGCCCGCCGAGGCGGGCGAGTTCGTCCTCGTCGGCTCCGGGAAGTCCGGCCGTGTCGTGACGGAGGTGAGCGCCTCTCCCGCACTGCGGTGGTCGAAGCCCGCCGCCGATCCCCGGCCGCACTGGAACGCCGGGCACCGCCGTGCGGCGGAGGCGAGGGTGGCCGAGGCGGCGGCCGCGATGAAGCCTGCCACGGGCCCCGTCCGCTGGCAGGGCGGTCCGGTGGCCCGGGCGGGGGGCGGGCTGACCCTGCTGGCTCTCGGCGCCGTCCCGGCGGTCCCCGGCTTCCTCGGCGACAACTGGTGGCACTGGATTCTCTGCGTCGTGGGCACAGTAACGATCGGCAGCGATGCGGTGGGCCTGATCAGGTGGCGCGTCACGGCCGACGCGGACGGGCTGTGGGTACGCCGTTCCTGGAGGACCCGGCATGTGCCCTGGTCGGAGGTGACCCGGGTCGACCGCACCTCCGGGGGCGACCTGGTCGTGCGCCGCACCAACGGCCTGGACGACCTTCGCCTGGGCAGCGTCGGCGACCCGCGGTGGGAGCGCTTGCGCGGCCGCCCGTCCCCCGCGACACGCGCCGCGGCCGAGCTGACCGCCATGATCCGCGACCCGGAACTGCGCCCCTGAGGTCGGTCAGGACCGTTCAGGACCAGTCAGGACGAAGGTCACATGCCCATGCGCCCCATGGGTTTACGCGCATAGAACACGGGTTTGTCGGGTTCCCTCGTTCGGACGACACCGCAACCTGCCCTAGACTCGATGACGTGCCACGTGGTGACGGACGACTCAACCACGACCTGCTCCCCGGCGAGAAGGGCCCCCAGGACGCTTGCGGCGTCTTCGGTGTCTGGGCCCCCGGCGAAGAGGTCTCCAAGCTCACCTATTTCGGGCTGTACGCCCTGCAGCACCGCGGACAGGAGTCCGCGGGCATCGCAGTGAGCAACGGCTCCCAGATCCTGGTCTTCAAGGACATGGGCCTGGTGTCCCAGGTCTTCGACGAAACCTCGCTCGGCTCCCTCCGGGGCCACATCGCGGTCGGCCATGCCCGTTACTCGACCACGGGCGCGTCGGTCTGGGAGAACGCCCAGCCGACCTTCCGTGCCACGGCCAGCGGCTCCATCGCGCTCGGCCACAACGGCAACCTGGTCAACACCGCGGAGCTGGCCGAGATGGTCGCGGCGCTGCCGCAGGGCAACGGCCGGGCCACCAAGGTCGCCGCGACCAACGACACCGACCTGGTGACGGCGCTGCTGGCCGGACAGGCCGACGCGGACGGCAAGCCGATGTCCGTCGAGGAGGCCGCCCGCCAGGTGCTGCCCAAGGTCAAGGGCGCCTTCAGCCTGGTCTTCATGGACGAGCACACGCTCTACGCCGCCCGCGACCCGCAGGGCATCCGCCCGCTGGTGCTGGGCCGCCTGGAGCGCGGCTGGGTGGTCGCCTCGGAGTCCGCCGCCCTGGACATCGTCGGCGCGAGCTTCATCCGGGAGATCGAGCCCGGCGAGCTGGTCGTCATCGACGAGAACGGGCTGCGCGCCTCCCGCTTCGCCGAGGCCAGGCCCAAGGGCTGTGTCTTCGAGTACGTCTACCTGGCCCGCCCCGACACCGACATCGCCGGGCGCAACGTCTACCTGTCCCGGGTCGAGATGGGCCGCCGGCTGGCCAAGGAGGCCCCGGCCGACGCCGATCTGGTGATACCGACTCCGGAGTCCGGCACGCCGGCCGCCGTCGGCTTCGCCGAGGCCAGCGGCATCCCGTACGGCTCGGGCCTGGTGAAGAACTCCTACGTCGGCCGGACGTTCATCCAGCCCAGCCAGACCATCCGGCAGCTGGGCATCCGCCTGAAGCTCAACCCGCTCAAGGAGGTCATCCGGGGCAAGCGCCTGGTGGTCGTGGACGACTCGATCGTCCGCGGCAACACCCAGCGTGCGCTGGTCAGGATGCTCCGCGAGGCCGGTGCCGCCGAGGTCCACATCCGGATCTCCTCGCCGCCCATCAAGTGGCCGTGCTTCTTCGGCATCGACTTCGCCACCCGCGCCGAGCTGATCGCCAACGGGCTGACCGTCGACGAGATCTGCAAGTCGCTGGACGCCGACTCGCTGGCGTACATCTCGATCGACGCGATGGTCGAGGCGACCACGATCGCCAAGCCGGATCTGTGCCGCGCCTGCTTCGACGGTGAGTACCCGATGGAGCTGCCGGACCCCGAGCTGCTCGGCAAGCACCTCCTGGAGACCGAGCTGGCCGGCGGCCCCGACGCCGCCGACGCGCTCCGTCGCCCGTAAGCACACGACGCAAGGACACCTCACAGTCATGTCCGAGAACACCGGTGCCAGCTACGCCGCGGCGGGAGTCGACATCGAGGCGGGCGACCGCGCGGTCGAGCTGATGAAGGAATGGGTGAAGAAGGCCACCCGCCCCGAGGTCGTGGGCGGGCTCGGCGGCTTCGCCGGCCTCTTCGACGCCAGCGCCCTCAAGCGCTACGAGCGCCCCCTGCTGGCCTCCGCCACCGACGGCGTGGGCACGAAGGTGGACATCGCCCGCCGGATGGGCGTCTACGACACCATCGGCCACGACCTCGTCGGCATGGTCGTGGACGACTTGGTCGTGTGCGGCGCCGAGCCGCTGTTCATGACCGACTACATCTGCGTCGGCAAGGTCTTCCCGGACCGGGTCGCCGCCATCGTCAAGGGCATCGCGGAGGGCTGTGTACTGGCCGGCTGCGCCCTGGTGGGCGGCGAGACCGCCGAGCACCCGGGCCTGCTCGGCGAGGACGAGTTCGACGTCGCGGGCGCCGGCACCGGCGTGGTCGAGGCGGACCGGCTGCTGGGCGCCGATCGCATCCGTAAGGGTGACGTGGTGATCGCCATGGAGTCCTCCGGTCTTCACTCCAACGGGTACTCGCTCGTGCGTCATGTGCTCTTCGACCGGGCCGGCTGGGCGCTGGACCGCGAGGTCGCGGAGTTCGGCCGCACCCTCGGCGAGGAGCTGCTGGAGCCGACCCGGATCTACTCGCTGGACTGCCTCGCGCTCACCCGCACGGCCGAGGTGCACGCGTTCTCGCACGTCACCGGCGGCGGTCTGGCCAACAACCTGGCCCGGGTCGTGCCGGACCACCTGCACGTCACCGTGGACCGTTCGACGTGGGCACCGGGCGCGGTGTTCCGGACCGTCGGCGAACTGGGCGGGGTGGCGCGGCACGAGCTGGAGAAGACCCTCAACATGGGCGTCGGCATGGTCGCCGTGGTCCCCGAGGAGTCGGTGGACGTGGCGCTGGCGACGCTGGCCGACCGGGGCCTGGAGGCCTGGGTGGCCGGTGAGGTCCTGGAGCGCGGCGAGCGCGCCGAGGCCGTCGAGCTCACCGGTGAGTACGCGGACTAGGGAGCCCGGGGCGGCCGGCACGGCCAGGTCGGAGGCCCGCCCCGCGCCCCGCGGAACGGGCATCACGAAACCCGGTCCGGGCGTGCCCGGACCGGGTCAGTGGTCAAGCTGGATTGGATTGTGCAGCGTCAAGCGCGACGACGTTGGGACGAGGGCTCGGACTCGTCTTCGTCCTCGTCGTCCTCATCGTCGCCGTAGAGATCCGCGTACCGTGCGTACGGGTCGTCTTCCAGCTCGTCGTCATCGTCGTCCTGCTGTACCTCCGGCGGATTTACCGGCAGTGGTGACGATGCGCCCAGCTCTTCGGCCAGACGTGACAGGTCAGTGCCGCCGCTGTTGTACTTCAGCTGGCGGGCGACCTTCGTCTGCTTGGCCTTGGCCCGGCCGCGCCCCATTGGCTCGACCCCCTCAACGTGGGGCTCGACGGCCCCGAGTCTTGACACGCGTTCACGATGTGGAACGGGCCCTCGCAGGAGAGTCCCGGTCCGTAGGGCTTCAACGGTACCTGCTTCCGAGGCCGCACGGTACGTCGCCCGCACGACGCGCGTCGGAGCAGAGGCCCGCCGAGGGCCCGTCCTGGCTGGTCAGTCGTGATTTTACCTTCTTCCGCCGCGGTCTGGCTGCCGGGGCGTGGTAACGACCGAATCTCCAGTCTGCGGCCCGTGTCCCGGGCGGCCGGCGAAGGCCGTACGGGTGAACGACGGGCGCGCGCACACCGTACGACGGCGGGGCGGTCCGGTGTCCGCTTTGTGATGGAGGACACGCCCCCGCCCGGCCGGGCGGGGGCGTGTCCTCCCGTGCCGTCAGTTGGCGGCCGAGGGCCGCAGCCAGCGGTCCGAGGGGGTGCGCTCGGCCATGCGCTGCTCGGCGAGCCGGTCGGCCGCGGCGGCGGGCGGGATGCCGTCGGCCGCGGCGCGCTCGAAGATGGCCAGCGTCGTGTCGAAGATCTTGGTCGCCTTGCCGCGGGCCCGCTCGAAGTCGAAGCCGTGCAGTTCGTCGGCGACCTGGATCACGCCGCCCGCGTTCACCACGTAGTCGGGCGCGTACAGGATGCCGCGGTCGGCGAGGTCCTTCTCGACACCGGGGTGCGCGAGCTGGTTGTTGGCCGCACCGCAGACGATCGTCGCGGTGAGGGCCGGCACGGTGTCGTCGTTGAGCGCGCCGCCGAGCGCGCAGGGCGCGTACACGTCCAGCGGGGTCCTGATCAGGACGTCAGCGTCGGTGACGGCGGTGACCTGGGGGTGACGGGAGGTGATCCGCTCGACGGCTTCGCCGCGAACGTCGGTGATCACGACCTCGGCGCCGTCCTGGAGGAGGTGCTCCACCAGGTGGTGGCCGACCTTGCCGACGCCGGCGACGCCGACCCGGCGGCCGCGCAGCGTGGGCTCGCCCCACTTGGCCCGTGCGGCGGCCCGCATGCCCTGGAACACGCCCCAGGCGGTCAGCACCGAGGAGTCGCCGGCGCCGCCGTTCTCGGGCGAGCGGCCGGTCGTCCACTGCGGGTTGGCCCGGGCCACGACGTCCATGTCGGCGACGTACGTGCCGACGTCGCAGGCGGTCACGTAGCGACCGCCGAGCGAGGCCACGAAGCGGCCGTAGGCCAGCAGCAGTTCCTCGGACTTGACGGTGTCCGGGTCACCGATGATCACGGCCTTGCCGCCACCGAGGTCCAGCCCGGCGAGCGCGTTCTTGTACGACATGCCGCGGGCGAGGTTGAGCGCGTCGGCGACGGCCTCCTCGTCGGAGGCGTAGGCGTGGAAGCGGGTGCCGCCGAGGGCCGGGCCCAGGGCGGTGGAGTGGATCGCGACGACGGCCTTGAGGCCGGTGGCGCGGTCCTGGCACAAGACGACCTGCTCGTGTCCTCCCTGATCCGATCGGAACAGGGTCCACAAGGGGGAGACGATGCCGGATGTCTGACGTACGTCGGTCACTGTGGTGACTCCCGATGTCCAGAGGTCGCCCTCCGAGCGGGTGGGGAGGGCCGGTTGCGAGAAGAGTAGAGCCACCTGGTCCTGTGCATGCTTCCAGTGTCGTGGATCACTCCCGGTGGGGGAAGCGACGTGGGACGATGCCAGGGCGGATGCCGTCGTGAGGGAGCGGGTGTGGGCTTGTCTTCGGTACTGGTCCCGTACGCGTCGTATCTGCGCGTGTACGAGCCGCTGGCGGCCTTCCCGGAGCCCGAACGAAGCCGCTGGTACCGCTATGCCGCGGCGGGCGCGGAACGGACCGCACAGGACGAACTGCGCCAGTCCCTGGCCAACCTCCTGCCCGTCCCCCCGGTGCCCGTTCCGGTGCACGAGAGCCCGGACGCCTTCGTGACCGTCGTGGACGGCGTGACGCACGTCTGCCCCTGGCGCACCCGGCTGCGCGGCTGGCTGGCCCTGGAGGACCTCGCCGAGGAGTTCCCCACCGCGGTGCTGGACGCCGTGCTGCCCAAGGTCGTGCGGGAGCAGGCGGCGGCCGACTACGAGGCGTGGCGGGCCGAGAAGCCGGAGAACGCCGACGCGCGGCCGTGGATCCGCAGTGCGACCTGGCATGTGCCGGTGCGCTGGTTCACGCTGTTCGACGACTCCGAGCGGGAGTACGAGCCGGCCGGCGCCGGGGAGTCCAAGCAGCCGGTGATGCGCTACCGGACCCCCATGGTGCAGGCCCGCCGGCGTACGGCGCGGGGCCTTCGGGTGCTGAAGGATTCACTCGATGAGGGAGTCCTGATCGACGGCCTGGTAGATGTAGGGCGCTGGCTGGAGGAGTTCCACCCGCGGTCGCTGGTCGAACTCGACTACGGCGGTCTCGTCCACGTCATCCCCGAGGACCGGCTCGCCGACGACCACTCCGCCACCGACGTGGCGGACGCGCTCGCGGCACTGCGCGCCGGGGACGGGTCGCGGGCCGGCGAGGCGTACGAGCGTCTCACCGACCGCTGGCGGGCCGTCCGGGAGCTGCAGTACGCGAGTTGAGGGACCGTCGGAAGTCCTTTGGCGCGGGGACCTTGGTCCCGAGTGCGGTCGACCGGTACCTTTGGCCTAAGGGTGACGTAAAGCACCTTTGGGGGGCTTGCCCTCATCCCTACCCCCCATGACAATATGGGACATCGGGTCCGTAAGGACCTTATTCCGTCTGCTTAGGACGGAATGTCCGATCTTGCATCCCTTGAGGTGGGGCTGTTGCTCGTGGGTTGGCTGTGACTGATCGTCACTCTGGTGTGACTGTCCGTTATGGCCCGGTCCATCGGCTTCCGTCGAGCTTAGACACCTCAGAGGGCAAATCCATCGGTTTGGCCGACACGGCTGGACAGATGGTGTAGTTGTAGTGCCGAGGACAAGCCGTTCGTCCTATTACCGACTCGGCCCGCGTCCGCCATTTCGGGCAACGCGGGTCAAGGTGCAGAATTTAGAGGAAAGAACCGTGTTGGTTCGGTTCTCTCGAGGAGGCCGCTCATGACCGCTCGCACCCCTGATGCCGAGCCGCTGCTGACCCCCGCTGAGGTCGCCACGATGTTCCGCGTGGACCCGAAGACGGTCACGCGCTGGGCCAAGGCTGGCAAGCTCACGTCCATCCGCACGCTCGGCGGGCATCGCCGCTACCGCGAGGCGGAGGTCCGTGCACTGCTGGCGGGCATTCCGCAGCAGCGCAGCGAGGCCTGACCTGATCCAACGGGCGCTCGCGCAGGGCCCCCAACCTGCCGAAACGTCCGCTCCAACGGGTCCCTGCCCCCATCAGGGAAGCCCAAGGGAACCTTGATCGCACCGGAGTCCGCCGGCTCCGGTGCGATCTTTTTTGTGCGCGTGATGTGTCCGTCTTGTGCGGACGTGCGGCTCATGGGCACGGTGCAATTGCACATATTAAATTGACGGTCCCCCAGGAGGCCTCAAGTTCCCCCAGAGTCGAAACTCTTGGCGTGACTCCCGTCACATGCACGGGTCTTGCCCTCAGTGTTCCCTGTGCGGTAGTGACTTTCCGCACTTCTGCCGCCCGTTCCGGCGCCGGCCCCAACAGTCGGTGGCGGACCGGGTGGTGGCGTGTGCGGCCCTCGCGCCGCGCCCGTGCCCGGCTGCCGGCGCCGGCGGCAGGGCACGGGCGGCCGAGGGCGCGGGTGCCGCCCCGCAGGTGCCGATGTCCGGTGAAGCCATGAGCCAGGCGTACCACGCACGAAGGCCCGGATCCAGAGGATCCGGGCCTTCCTTTACTGCGGTCCTGACGGGATTTGAACCCGCGGCCTCCACCTTGACAGGGTGGCGAGCACTCCAAACTGCTCCACAGGACCTCGTTCCGCCGCCCTCTTTCCTGGCGACGAGGAAGACTGTACAGCAGGTCAGAGGGTGAAAGCGAACCGGATACCGGGCGGCCTCGCGGCGGGCGGCGGGGGTTGCCGCGGGGTCAGCCCCAGGCCTCGTCCAGCGCCTTGAAGATGCGCTTGTCGGAGACGGGGAAGGCGGTGCCGAGGGCGTGCGCGAAGTAGCTCACGCGCAGCTCCTCGACCATCCAGCGGATGTCGCGCACCCGCTCGGGGACGGGCCGCCCGGCCGGCCGGGCGGCGAGCAGCTCGGCGTACTCGGCCTGGATCTCCCGGACCTTCTCCATGCGTGTGGTGTCGCGCTGGGCGCCGCTGGGCATCTGCTGCAGCCGCCGGTCGACGGCGACCAGGTAGCGCATCAGGTCCGGCAGCCGGCGCACGCCCGTGGCGGCCACGAAGCCGGGGTGCACGAGGGCCGCCAGCTGCTCCTTGACGTCCGCGAGGTTGGCGACCAGCGCCAGGCTCTGGGTGGCCTTCAGACGGCGCTCACAGGCCTGCCAGGCGGCCAGCACCTGGCGGACCTGCCCCACCGTCTTGATGGTCAGTTCGACCAGGTCCGCGCGCACGGAGTCGTAGAGCTTGCGGAAGGACTCCTCGTCCCAGACCGGTCCGCCGTGGTCGGCGACGAGGCGGTCGGCGGCGGCGGTGACGCAGTCGTCGAAGAGGGCGGCCACCGAGCCGTGCGGGCTGCGCGACAGGGCGAGCTTGTCCTGGTTGGACAGCCGGTCCGCGACGAACTTCGCGGGGTTGGCGGGCACGTTCAGCAGGATCAGCCGGCGGGTGCCGCGCCACATCGCCTCGGCCTGCTCGGCCTCGGTGTCGAAGAGCTGCACGCCCACGCTCTCGCCCTCGTCCACCAGCGCCGGGTACGCCTTGACCGGCTGGCCGGCCCGCCGGGTCTCGAAGGTGCGCGGCAGGGTGCCCACGGTCCACTGCTTCAGGCCCGTGCGCCGCTCGATGCCGATGGAGCCCGCCGCGTCGAAGGCCTTGGTGATGGCGGCCTTGGTCTTCGGCCGGAGGCTGAGCTTGAGTGCCTCCAGGTCCTTGTCCTCGGCCAGCTTGCGGCGCCGCTCGTCGGTCACCCGGAAGGTGATCTTCAGATGGTCGGGCACCTTGGCGAGGTCGAAGTCCTCGGCCGTGACGGGCACGCCCACCATCCGCTGCAACTCGCGCGCCAGCGTCTCCGGGAGGGGGTCCTGCACCGGCACGACGCGGTCCAGGAACGCCTTCGCGTAGTTGGGCGCCGGTACGTAGTGGCGCCGGATCGCCTTGGGCAGCGAGCGGATGAGCTCGGTGACGACCTCCTCGCGCAGGCCCGGGATCTGCCAGTCGAAGCCGTCCGCGGTGATCTGGTTGAGCACCTGCAGCGGGACGTGGACGGTCACGCCGTCCGCGTCGGCGCCGGGTTCGAACTGGTAGGTCACCCGCAGCTTGAGCTTCCCCTGCCGCCAGGAGTCGGGGTAGTCGTCCTTGGTGACGGCCTCGGCGTTCTCGTTGATGAGCATGGAGTGCTCGAAGCTGAGCAGCTCCGGCCGCTCCTTGCGCTGCTGCTTCCACCACGAGTCGAAGTGCGCGCCGGACACCACGTGTTCGGGCACCACGCGGTCGTAGAAGTCGAAGAGCGTCTCGTCGTCCACGAGGATGTCGCGGCGCCGCGCCCGGTGCTCCAGCTCCTCGACCTCCGCGAGCAGTTTGCGGTTGTCGTGGAAGAACTGGTGGTGGGTCCGCCAGTCGCCCTCGACCAGCGCGTTGCGGATGAACAGCTCGCGGCTGGTCTCCGGGTCGATCTTCCCGTAGTTGACCTTGCGGTCGGCGACGATCGGCACGCCGTACAGCGTCACCTTCTCCAGGGCCACGACCGCGGCCTGGTCCTTCTCCCAGTGCGGCTCGCTGTAGGACCGTTTCACCAGATGCTGGGCGAGCGGTTCGATCCACTCCGGTTCGATGCGGGAGTTGACCCGCGCCCACAGCCGCGAGGTCTCCACCAGCTCGGCGGACATGATCCAGCGCGGCGGTTTCCTGAAGAGCGACGAGCCGGGGAAGACCGCGAACTTGGCGCTGCGGGCGCCCAGGTACTCGTTCTTGCTGTCGGTGTCCTTCAGGCCGACGTGCGACAGCAGGCCGGCCAGCAGGGACTGGTGCACGTGCTGGGCGTTGACCTCGTGGTCGCCCTCGGCGAGGTGGATGCCCATCGTCTTGGCGACCGTCCGCAGCTGGCTGTAGATGTCCTGCCACTCGCGGATGCGCAGGTAGTTGAGGAACTCCGTGCGGCACATCCGGCGGAAGGCCGAGGAGGACAGCGCCTTCTGCTGCTCGCGGACGTACCGCCACAGGTTGAGCAGCGCCATGAAGTCGCTGGTCTCGTCGGCGAAGCGGCGGTGCTTCTCGTCCGCCTGCTGCTGTTTCTCCTGGGGGCGCTCGCGCGGGTCCTGGATGGACAGTGCGGCCGCGATGACCATCACCTCGCGGACCACGCCGTTGCGCTCCGCCTCCAGCACCATGCGGGCCAGCCGCGGGTCCACCGGCAGCTGGGAGAGCTTGCGGCCGGTCTGGGTGAGCTTCTGCCCCTCCAGCGCGCCCAGTTCCTGGAGCAGCTGGACGCCGTCCTTGATGTTCCGGGCGTCCGGCGGGTCGATGAAGGGGAAGCGGGCGATGTCGCCGAGGCCCGCGGCGGTCATCTGCAGGATGACGGAGGCCAGGTTGGTGCGCAGGATCTCCGCGTCGGTGAACTCCGGGCGGGACAGGAAGTCGTCCTCGGAGTACAGCCGGACGCAGATGCCGTCCGCCAGCCGTCCGCAGCGGCCCTTGCGCTGGTTGGCGCTGGCCTGGCTGATCGGCTCGATCGGCAGCCGCTGCACCTTGGTGCGGTGGCTGTAGCGGGAGATGCGGGCCATGCCCGTGTCGATCACGTACCGGATGCCCGGGACGGTGAGCGAGGTCTCCGCGACGTTGGTGGCCAGCACGATGCGCCGGCCCGTGCCGCGCTGGAACACCCGGTGCTGCTCGGCGGAGGACAGCCGCGCGTACAGCGGCAGTACCTCGGTGAAGCGCAGCTGCCGCTTGTTGAGGGCGTCGGCGGTGTCGCGGATCTCCCGCTCACCGGAGAGGAAGACCAGGATGTCGCCGGGGCCCTCGGCCTGGAGCTCGTCGACCGCGTCGCAGATCGCGGTGATCTGGTCGCGGTCCGCTTCGTCGGCGTCCCCGTCCCCCTCCGCCAGGAGCGGCCGGTACCGCACCTCGACCGGGTACGTACGCCCGCTGACCTCCACGATCGGGGCGTCGCCGAAGTGCCGGGAGAAGCGCTGCGGGTCGATGGTCGCGGAGGTGATCACGACCTTGAGGTCGGGGCGGCGGGGGAGCAGCTGGGCGAGGTAGCCCAGGATGAAGTCGATGTTGAGGCTGCGCTCGTGCGCCTCGTCGATGATGATCGTGTCGTACTGGAGCAGCTCGCGGTCCGTCTGGATCTCGGCGAGCATGATGCCGTCCGTCATCAGCTTGACCAGCGTGCCGTCGCCGACCTGGTCGGTGAAGCGGACCTTCCAGCCGACCGCCTCGCCCAGCGGGGTGCGCAGCTCCTCCGCGACGCGCTCCGCGACCGTGCGGGCGGCGATCCGGCGGGGCTGGGTGTGCCCGATCAGGCCGCGGACGCCGCGGCCCAGCTCCAGGCAGATCTTCGGGATCTGGGTCGTCTTGCCGGAGCCGGTCTCGCCCGCGACGATCACGACCTGGTGGTCCCGGATCGCCGCGAGGATCTCGTCCTTCTTCTGGCTGACCGGCAACTGCTCCGGGTACGAGATCGCGGGTATGGCCGTGCGCCGCGCCTCGACCTTGAGGGCGGCCTTGTCGATCTCGGTCCCGATCTCCGCCAGCACCGCCGTACGGGCCTCCGGCTTGCGGATGCGGCGGGCGCCGTCGAGGCGGCGGCCGAGGCGCTGCGCGTCGCGCAGGGTGAGCTCGGTGAGCCGGGTGCCGAGCTCGGCGAATGCGGGGGTGGGGGGCTGCGTAGACATAGCGCGTTCCAGCATCGCATTCGGTACGGCCCACGGGCGAACCCATTTCGGTCGGCGGACCCCCGGGCGCGATGCCCGTGCGATGTCCGTGCGATGTCCGGCGGGGCCGGAGGGCCGGTACACGGGGATGCCGCGCGCGACGTGCGGCATCCCCGGACCGGGGAGACGATCGAGGAGCGGAGTCCTCCCGGGAAGCGGGCCGTAGCCCTCGCTCCCCGCGGTCCGGGGCTCCGCGCGCGTGATCCACGACCCCGGCACGTCCGCAGGAAGGACCTCACCATGGCCGCTCCCACCGTTGTGATCACCGGCGCGCTCACCGGCATCGGCCGTGCCACCGCGGAGGCGTACGCGCGCCAGGGCGCGAACGTCGTGGTGTCGGGCCGCCACCAGGAGGCCGGCGAGCAGCTCGCCGGGGAACTGGGGGCGCTGGGCGGCCGGGCGGACTTCGTCAGGACCGACGTGCGCCTCGAGGCCGAGGTGCAGCGGCTCATGGAGCACGCCGTCCAGACCTACGGGAAGATCGACGTCGCCTTCAACAACGCCGGCACCGAGGGAACCCCCGGCGGCATCGAGGACATCACCGACAAGGAGTACGACGCCGTCTTCGACACGAACGTGCGCGGGACGCTGCTGAGCATGAAGCACGAGTTCCTCGCCATGAAGAACACCGGTGGCGGCAGCATCGTCAACATCAGCTCCACCTACGGCCAGATGGGCTTTCCCGGCGCGGGCCTGTACGTGGCCAGCAAGCACGCCGTCATCGGCATCACGAAGGTCGCCGCCATCGAGGGCGCGCTGGTCGGCATCCGGGTGAACGCGGTGGCTCCCGGCTTCACCCGGACCGCCATGTACGAGCGGGTCACCGCCTCGGACGGGTTCCGCCGGGCGGTGGACTCCGTCCTGCCGATGCACCGCCCCGGCACCCCGGAGGAGATCGCGGACGCGGTGCTCTTCCTCGGTTCGGAGAAGGCCTCCTACATCACCGGGCAGACCCTCACCCTGGACGGCGGGCTCATGGCCGGCTGGCCGCTCTTCCCGGTCGGCTGACCCCGCGCGACGTCCGCCTGCTCGGCAGGCCGGGGGCCACGCCCCGGGACAACGCGAAACCCCCGCCGAGGATCTCGGCGGGGGTTCCTGCCCTTGCGGGCTGCTGTGGCTGGGGCCGGGGTCGAACCGGCGACCTATCGCTTTTCAGGCGATCGCTCGTACCAACTGAGCTACCCAGCCAGCGCGGTCCTGACGGGATTTGAACCCGCGGCCTCCACCTTGACAGGGTGGCGAGCACTCCAAACTGCTCCACAGGACCCAGCTTTGCGCTTCTCTGTGCGAGACACAGTCTCGCACAGGTCAGTGCGTGCCCCCAACGGGATTCGAACCCGTGCTACCGCCTTGAAAGGGCGGCGTCCTGGGCCACTAGACGATGAGGGCTGATGGCCCGCCGGGCGGTGTTTCGGCCGTCGGGGACGTGAGAAGCATATGGGATGCGGCGGGAGATCGCCAAAACGCTTTAGCCCGCGCCCGTCGGGCGGACCGCGGGGGACGGCTCCCGCCCGGGTGCCACCTCCGCCGGCAGGTGGCGGGAGACCTCGGCCGTCGACTGGCCCAGACCGCCCAGCGTGATCTCGTCCCAGGCCTGCAGGGCGTGGGTGTCGCGGTCCAGGTAGAGCACCGAGGCCTCCACCTTCTGCGGCGTGTCGCCCTCCACGGCGCGCAGCCCGCCGCCGCCCGTCGTGCCCTGCACCATCAGCCGGCTGCCGTGCTCCAGGACGCTGACGTTCCGCTGATGGGTGTGCCCGGCCAGGATCAGCGGGACGGTGCCGTCGGCCTCGGCGGCCGCGACGGGGTTGTGGGCGATGGCGATGTCGACCGTGTGCCCGGCCGCGTCCTGCCGCCGGACGGAGTCGGCCAGCCGCTGGCCGGCCCGGCGTTCCGCGGCGTCGCCGGCGGCCTCGACCGAGCGGTCCGGGGTGAACTGCGGGTCGCCGATGCCGGCGATCCGCAGCCCCTTCACGACCGCCGAGTCCCCGTTGTCCACCACGATGGCCCCCTTGCGCGCCGCCACCGCGCGCTGGCTGTCCATCGAGTCGTGGTTCCCGCGCACGAAGACGTAGGGCGCGCCCAGGTCGGGGATGGCGGAGGTGAAGCCGTTCTCGGCGGCGGTGCCGTGGTCCATCAGATCGCCGGTGTCCACGATGACGTCGATCCGGTACTCGGCGACGACGGACTGGATGATCTGCCAGGCCGCCGGGTTGAGGTGGATGTCCGAGACGTGCAGCACCCGCAGGGTCGACGGGTCGGGGGTGTACGCGGGCAGCGTGGAGGTCGCGTCGTACAGCCGGGTCATGTTGGTGACCAGGCGTGCCAGCTCCTGCTGGTAGACGTCGAAGTCGCTGACGATGCTGCGGGCGTTGCCGACCACGGACGGCGCGCTGCTCAGCAGCCCGGAGAACTTCGGCTCCAGGACACTGCGCGGGTTCCACGTCCCGTACGCCGTGCCCGCGCAGGCCGCCAGCACCACCAGTGACAGGCCGCCGGCGGCCAGGGCCCTGCGGGGCCTGCGGTAGACGGCCAGGCCCAGGGCGGTGGCGCCGGTCAGCACCGCCAGCGACGAGCGCAGCGCGAGCTCCGCGGTGCTGTTGCGCACGTCCGAGGCGACCTCGTCCTGCAGCCCGCTCAGCCGCTCCGGGTGCCGGACCAGGGCCTGGGCGCGCTCGGGGTCGAGGGTGTCGACATCCACCACCAGCCGCAGCGGGCCGTCGTGGCTGTCGAGCTGCAGGGCTCCCAGCGGCGCCACGTTCACCTTGGTGTCCCCGGTCCACGCCGGGTGCAGGGACATCCGGGTGTTCATCGGCCCCACCGGCTCCTTGATGCTCCCCAGCACCACCAGTCCGAGCCAGCCGCCGATCAGCGTGACCGCGACCAGCGCGAGCGCGGTGAGCCAGGGGCGGTGCGGCGTGCCGAGGGCGGGAGCGGCGGGAGTTGGACGAGAGGCGCCCGCGGAGGGGGAGGGACGACGCCCAAGGGCACGACGCAGCACGGACCGGACGCGGTGCGGCAGATCTCGGAGCATTGCCGACGTATGCCCGCCTCCTCCCTCGCGTAAGCCCCGTTACCCCCAGCCCAGCTCGTGGAGGCGTTCCTCCTCGATGCCGAAGTGGTGCGCCACCTCGTGGACGACGGTCGTGGCGACCTCCTCCACGATCTGCTCGGTGGTGGAGCACAGCCGCTGGGTCGGGCCCCGGTAGATCGTGATGCGGTCGGGGAGCACCCCGGCGTACCACTCGCCGCGCTCGGTCAGGGGAGTGCCCTCGTACAGGCCGAGCAGCCCGGGGTCGGACGGGTCGGGTTCGTCCTCGACGAACACCGCCACGTTGTCCATGACCCGGGCCAGCTCGGGCGGGATCCGGTCCAGCGCGTCGCTGACCAGTTCCTCGAACGCTTCGCGCGACATCTCCAGCACACCGCCCATTGTCCGGGACGGCGGGGCGACAGGACAGCGTCCGACGCGGATCGGGTCACACGGGCGCGGCGCCGGCGAAGGCGGCGGCCGCTCCCGCGGCGATGCTCACCACCACGAGTACGTGGTCGGCGCGCCGCACAGTCCGGTGCCCAGCAGGAGTTGGAGCCGGGTGGACGCGTCGGCCGCCACCGCGCCGGTGACCGCGCCCAGGATCAGCGACCCGGCGACGTTCACGGTGAGGGTGTCCCCAGGGGAAGACGCCGTCGTGCCGCGACTGGACCTACGGTCCGTCAGATGGCGCAGGGCGCGCCGATCGCGGCGCCCACGGCGACGAGCAGCCGGTTCACCCGCGTCACCCCCGCAGGTGCCGTGCACGACCTCCACCCCCTCGACCGTGGCCGGACCCGTGGTCAGCACCGCCCGCAACCGCGGCAGGAGGGCCCTCACCCGTTCGGAGCTGTCCACGACGACGATCATCGGCAGGTGCGTGGGCGCGGTGCACGATCTCGCTGTGCAGCGGCCGGTGGTGCCAGGTGTCGCGCTCCCCCGCGTGGACGGTGAGCCGGAGCGCCGGACCGGTGAGCATCATCACGTCCTCCACAGACGGCGGGTCAGCGCCGCCGCGGACCACACGCAGAGCCGGGCGGCAGGGCGGCAGGGCGGTCCTGGGTGTGGCCGCCAGGTAGAGCAGGGCGACGGCGACCCGGCCGGCGGTCAGCAGTCGCTGCACGTCGACCGTGTACGTCGACAAGGTCGTGAAGCCGCCGGGCACGCCGGTCCCCAGGAACGGCCGGACGAGGCGGTGCGGCGAGGGAAGGCGTTCGGCGACCACCGCCATCAGCACGCCGATCGCCGCGTAACCGGCCGCGTTCACCAGGAAGGTCGTCCTCGGGAAGGTCCCGGCCGCGGTGGCGTGGAGCAGCCCCGCGCCGTAGCGGGCGAACGCCCCGGCGACCCCGCCGAGTGCGACGACGGCGACCACCGGACCCTGGTCGCGCAGCGGTGCCCTCCACCGGGAGCGCGGCGGGTCGCCCGCTGCCCGTGCCCGCCGACTGCCCATGCCCTGGGCGGTATCCGAGAGGGGCCGGGGGAGGGCCGGCCGGGCGGCGTGCGGCCGCGGGCGTGTCCCCGGGGGCCGCGGGCCCGTTGGGCAGCGCGGAACCCGCTCAGCGGGACGACCCGCCCGCAGACCCACTCCTGATCATCTCCGGACCTTCTTCAGACGTCCTCAGACCTTCCGAGGTGCTCCCGTGACCCCTGCCACAGCCCGCGCGCGCACGGCGGCCGCACTGCTTCTCCCCGTACTCGCCCTGGGGTCCCTGACCGGCTGCATGACCGTCGGCGGCACGGGCAGCGACGCCAAGCCCGACGGGATCTCCTCGGGGATCTCCGGTGAGGACGGCGGGGCCGGCGGCGCCGGCTCGGACGGCGGTCTGGGCATGCCCCGCGTCGCCCCGGGCGTCCCCGGCGGCCGGCCGGGCCGGCCGGGGCACTCCCCGTCGGCCTCGCGGTCGCCGTCGGCGAGCGCGCAGGAATCGGTGCCGGGGCCGACCCAGGGTCCGGGCGCCCCGCACAGCGGCAAGCCGTCGGGACGGCCGTCGTCCTCGCCCCGGCCCTCGACGCCCGCGTCCCCCTCCGACCGGCCCTCGCCCTCGTCGTCGCCCGGTGGCGGCGAGTCGTCCGCGCCGCCCTCCGGCGGCTCCTCGCCCGAGCCGTCGCCCTCCAGTGCACCGTCCGCCAACGGGGCCGCCTGAGGCCTCCCGGACCGAATTGGCCAAAGCGGCCACCTATGCGTATGCTGGTAGATCGTTTGATCCCATTGCCCGGCGCCGAACCGAGACGCGCCGCGTTGGCGCGTTCCTTTTCTCCTGTGGCTGACCGCATAGAGGCGGTTGTAAGCAACCTCCGGAGCTGGCGCGTGCCGAAATCTCCGAGAGGTTTTAGCTTCAGCATGTCTATTGACACTGCCGACCGTTCCGCCATGCCCTTCGACAGCAACGACACCACCGACGTCATCGACGAGGCCGTCATCGAGGAGCACACCGCTCCCGAGGCCGTCGAGGCCGAGGCGCCCGGGACCACCTTCGGCGACCTGGGCCTGGCCGAGGCCATCGTCCGCAAGCTGGCGCAGAACGGTGTCACCACCCCCTTCCCGATCCAGGCCGCGACCATCCCGGACGCCCTGGCCGGCAAGGACATCCTCGGCCGCGGCCGCACCGGCTCCGGCAAGACGCTCTCGTTCGGCCTGCCGCTGCTCACGCAGCTCTCCGGCGGCCACACCGAACGCAAGCGTCCGCGCGGTGTGATCCTCACCCCGACCCGCGAGCTGGCGATGCAGGTCGCCGACGCCCTGCAGCCGTACGGCGACGTGCTCGGCCTGAAGATGAAGGTCGTCTGCGGCGGTACGTCGATGCAGAACCAGATCTACGCCCTGGAGCGCGGCGTCGACATCCTCGTCGCCACCCCGGGCCGGCTGCGCGACCTGATCGACCGCGGCGCCTGCGCGCTGGACCAGGTGCAGATCGCCGTCCTCGACGAGGCCGACCAGATGGCCGACATGGGCTTCCTGCCCGAGGTCACCGAGATCCTCGACCTGGTTCCCAAGGGCGGTCAGCGGCTGCTGTTCTCCGCCACGCTGGAGAACGAGATCGACACGCTGGTCAAGCGCTACCTGAAGGACCCGGTCACGCACGAGGTCGACCCCTCGGCGGGCGCGGTCACCACCATGACCCACCACGTGCTGATCGTGAAGCCCAAGGACAAGGCGCCGGTCACCGCGGCCATCGCCGCCCGCAAGGGCCGCACCATCATCTTCGTCCGCACCCAGATGGGCGCGGACCGCGTCGCCGAGCAGCTGCGCGAGTCGGGCGTCAAGGCCGACGCCTTGCACGGCGGTATGACCCAGGGCGCGCGCACCCGCACGCTGGCCGACTTCAAGGACGGTTACGTCAACGTCCTGGTCGCCACGGACGTCGCGGCGCGCGGCATCCACGTCGACGGCATCGGCCTGGTGCTGAACGTGGACCCGGCCGCCGACCACAAGGACTACCTGCACCGCTCGGGCCGCACCGCCCGCGCGGGCGAGTCCGGCACGGTCGTCTCCCTGGCCCTGCCGCACCAGCGCAAGCAGATCTTCCGGCTGATGGAGGACGCGGGCGTCGACGCCTCGCGCCACATCGTCGGCGGCGCCGGCGCGTTCGACGAGGACGTCGCCAAGATCACCGGCGCCCGTTCGCTGACCGAGGTCCAGGCGGACGCGGCCGGCAACGCCGCCCAGCAGGCCGAGCGTGAGGTCGCCGACCTCACCAAGTCCCTGGAGCGCGCGCAGCGTCGGGCCGCCGAACTGCGCGACGAGGCCGACCGCCTCACCGCCCGCGCCGCCCGCGAGCGCGGTGACGACCCCGAGGCGGCCGTCGCCGCCGCCCAGGCCGAGGCCGCCGAGGCGGTCGCCGCCGCTGCCGCCGTCCCGGCGCAGGCCGAGGCCCCCGCCGAGCCGGCCGAGCAGCGCACCTTCCAGCGCCGCGACGACCGGGGCAACTACGAGCGCCGCCGCGACGACCGCCCGTCGTACGGCAACCGTGACCGCGACCGCGGTTACGAGCGCCGCGACGACCGTCGTGACGACCGCCCGTCCTACGGCAACCGCGACCGCCGCGACGACCGCCCGGCCCGCCCGTCCCACGACCGCCGCGACGACCGTCCGTCCTACGGCAACCGTGACCGCCGCGACGACCGTCCCGCGTACGGCAACCGCGACCGTCGTGACGACCGCCCGTCGTACAACAGCCGTGACCGCCGCGACGACCGCCCGGCCCGCCCGTCCTACGAGCGCCGTGACGACCGCCCCGCCTACAACCGCGACGAGCGCCCGGCGGCCCGCTCCTACGACCGTCCGTTCAACCGCGACCGTCGTGACGACCGCCCGTCGTCCTTCGGCCGCGACCGCGACAACAACGACCGCCGTCCGTACGGCCGTCGTGACGACCACCGCCCCGGCACCACCGGTACCGGCACGGGAACCGGCTCCTTCGGCCGTCGTGACGACAAGCCGCGCTGGAAGCGCAACGGCTGACGCCGTGTGAACCGCGCCTGAACGTAGAGGGGCCCGGCAGGTGGACACCACCTGTCGGGCCCCTTCGCGTTGCCACCTGGGCTTCCGGGGCCTGAGAGGCGGCTGTTAGGGTCCGTGGTAATTGCGTGGGGGGTACAAGCCGGGGGGCTTGGGGGATTCCGCGGCGCCGGACGCCGCGACACCAGTGACCGCTGTGCCGCTCCGCTTCTTCGTGACTTCCAGGAGGAACGGGTGGCCAGACGTGCCCTCGTCCGTGGCGGCGCGGCCGCCGTCACCGCAGTCGCCACCGCCGTGGCCCTCGGTTCGCTCATGCCCCTGGCGGCCGCCGATCCCGTCGGATCCGCGGAAACGGTCTTCCAGGCGGATCGCTACTACCCGCGTTCGGACAGCCTGCTGAGCGCGGGCCCGACGGGGTACCTGCACATCCAGGAGGGCCGTGAGGGCCTTCTGTGGACGCGCTATGACACGGGCGCGACGACGGAATTGGGGCAGTGGGCGGAGGGTTCTTCCGCGGCTTTTCTCGGCTCGTCCTCGGACATCGTGGTCGAGCACGTCACGTCCCCCGACGAGGCCGTGGTCCTCCATGACATGGCCGCCGGCACCACCACTGAGGTGCCGATCACCGGGGGCTCCTACCTCGGCGCCTTCGGCGGCCACGTGCTCGGCCAGGTCAGTGAGGCCGGCGGCAGCAGGGCACTGCGGGTGTACGGCGGCGACGCGCCCGCCGAGGGCAGGCCGGTCGCCGGGTGGCCGTCCGGTGTCACGTCCCTCCCCGTGGTCCTGGGCGGCGACGAAGGTACGGCCGTCGTCCGGTACCTTCAGGCCCGCTCCTACCATCTGGCGCTGGTGGACCTCGTCGCCGGTAAGGTCACCCGTGATCTGGCCCTTTCCGCCATGCCGACCGCCGTGGCGCTGAGCGACGACCGGTTCGCCTGGTTCACTGCCGGGAACACGGCTCATGTCCTGTGGCGGAACGACTTGACGGCACCCGAGAAGCCGGTGGGGTTGCCCGGTACCTCGGGCGTCCCGTTCCTCGGGCTTTCGGGCGACTGGCTGATCGTGGCGCGTTCCTACGACGGTCACGGGGACATGGCGGACGCCTCCGGCCAGCCGCTGCGCGCCGTGCCTCTTTCCGGCGGCGATCCGGTGACCGTGCTGCGTCACGCGGGCACCGGGTTGGTCCCCCTTCCGGACGGCGGTCTTCTGGTGGCGGGAGGAGCGGACTCGGCCCATTGGGCGGTGCGCAAGCTGACCGCCAAGGGTGCGGCAGCACCGGAGACCACCGAGGTGACCGCCCTCGCTCCCGTGGCCGCGAGGATCAATCGCCTCTTGCTCGCCAACGGCACCCTGGCCACGGACGAGGAGGACAGCAGCTTCATGGCCGAAGACGTCGTCCGTCGCGTCAGCGGGGACGGGTCGCTCTCGGTGAGTGCCCCGGTCCTGAGGGACTGGTCGTTTCCGGACTCCGACGGCCCGGTTGCCACCGGGGACGGCCGTGCGGTCCGGGTCACCGACGATCCGTGGGGTGATCCCGGTTCCTCTGTGCAGTCGATCGACGAGGACGACGACGCCGGTTTCTTCTACACCTACTCCGGTTCCGCGACTCTCGTCGACGTCTCGGGCCGCTACGCGGTCGTCAACGGCACGTCGCCCACCAAGCAAGTCGTCGGCGACCTCGCTGTCCACAGCAACCTTCGGCCGATCCTCACGCGCCCGGTCACCGCGGTCGCGGTCTGGGGCAGCAAGCTGTGGAAGCCCGCGGCGGCGAAAGGCAGCGTCAACTCCTACGACCTGAAGACGAAGAAGACCTCCGCCGACATCGCCCTCGGCTCCGGCTGCGTCCCCCAGGAACTGCAGGCCGTAAGCCGCTGGCTGTACTGGTCCTGCGGTCCCACGGCCAAGGCGGGTGTGTGGGACCTGACGGCGAGGAAGAACATCCCGGTCCCGTCCGGCGAGGCGCTGCTCGGCGACGGATACCTCGTCCGTCACGACCGGGCCGCGGGCGAGCTGCTGCTGACCGACTTCCACAAGGGCGGGGGGACGGCGGCGGTCACGGCCGCCTTCGCCGATCTGCCGGCCGGCGATCCGCAGGCGGATCGCCGGATCACGTGGACCGTCGACAAGTACGCCGGCAACGTGGCCTACGTGGATTCCGCCCAACGCATCCACATCAAGCCGGTCACCGTGCCGCGTTCCCCCGTCGCCCTCCTCGATTCGCGGGCGGACACCTTCACGAACCTGCGCCTTCCCGACGTGGGCGACAACACCTGGCACGGCACCTGGCTGCTGTCCCGCCCGCCCGTGGCCTGGGCCCTGACCTTCCGGAACCGGGCGGGCAAGGCCGTGCGGACCATTCGCGGCACGGCGCACCAGGGTGCGCAGGTCAGCACCACCTGGAACGGCACTGACGACCATGGCGCGGTGGCGGTCGGGGGCTTCCACACCTGGACGCTGGCCACGGACCCGGGCGACGGCACCGGCTTCCGCACGGTCGCCTCGGGCGCGATGCAACTGGCCGGCGCCAAGAGCGCGTGGCGCGACAGCGACGGCGACGGCATGGGGGAGATGCTGGGCCTGCGGCCGCAGGGCGTGCTGGACTACGACGGCTTCGCGCCCGGCGGGCAGAGCGTCGTGCTGACCAGTTACTCCAAGGGCTGGAACCCCACAAACCGCTTCGTCCCCTTCGGCGACCTCGACGGCGACCGCTGCATGGACACCCTGATGCGCAACACGGCCGGCGAGCTCTACCGCTACAGCGGCCGGTGCAAGGGCCCCATCACCACGACCAGCCCCCGAATCCTGCTGGGGAAGGGTTTCCAGGCCTACAACGTGCTGACCTCGCCCGGAGACCTCACCGGTGACGGCCGCGCGGACCTCATTGCCCGCAGGTCCTCCACCGGCGACATCTACCTCTTCGCCGCGACGAGCAGCGGAAAGCTGGCGGCGGGCAAGCGGATCGCGTCCAAGTGGAGCGTGTTCAAGAAGCTTGTCGGCGTGGGTGATCTCAACGGTGACGGGTTCGGCGACCTGCTGGCGCAGGACAAGTCGAACGAGTTGTGGCGCTTCTCCGGGGACGGCAAGGGCCACTTCAAGCCCCGTGTCCTGCTGGCGAAGAACTGGGGGGCCCAGTACAACGCGGTCGTCGGGGTCGGGGACATCTCGGGCGACGGCAACGCCGACCTGGTCGCCCGCGACAACTCCCACAACCTCTACCGCTACGGCGGGACCGGCAAGGGCACCTTCGGCGGACGCGTGCTGATCTGGTCCGCCATGACGGGCTACGGCGCAGTCTCCTGATGGGGGAGACGATGAGGAACGTGGTCGTGGGGGGCCGCCCTGCCGACGCTCACCGGTTGCGCCGGCGTGGCGGTTCGTCCTCGAACTCCTGGTCCGCCGCCTCGAAGGCGCGCGGCGTGCGGTGTTCCTGACGTACGGGACCGGGCGGTCTCCGTGCCGCTCGGCGACTGACGGAAACGTGGCGGCAACACCCCAGTCGTCCACGGGGCGAATACGGTCAATTTCAGCCAGCGGCCGACGCATGCCGTGCCCCCGGCGAGGGAATCGCTGGGGGCATGACAATTCCAAAAGGAACGGACGCGGCCGAAGGGCCCGCCGCCCCGGTCACCGACGAGGAACGCCTCGCCCAGCTGGGCTACACGCAGGTACTGGCCCGCCGCATGTCCGCGTTCTCCAACTTCGCGGTCTCCTTCACGATCATCTCGGTGCTCTCCGGCTGCCTGACGCTCTACGCGTTCGGCATGAACACCGGCGGCCCCGCGGTCATCACCTGGGGCTGGGTCGGCGTGGGGCTGATGACCCTGGTCGTCGGTCTGGCCATGGCCGAGATCTGCTCCGCCTACCCGACCTCCGCGGGCCTGTACTACTGGGCCCACAAGCTCGCCCCGGCGCGCAGCGCCGCCGCCTGGGCGTGGTTCGCGGGCTGGTTCAACGTGCTGGGCCAGGTCGCCGTGACCGCGGGCATCGACTTCGGTGCGGCGAGCTTCCTCAACGCGTACCTGGACCTGCAGTTCGGATTCGCCAGCACCCCCGGCCACACCATCGTGCTGTTCGCGGCGATCCTGCTGCTGCACGGGCTGCTCAACACCTTCGGCGTGCGCGTCGTCGCGCTCCTCAACGACATCAGCGTCTGGTGGCACGTGCTCGGCGTCGCACTGATCGTCGGCGTGCTCGCCCTCGTGCCCGACCGGCACCAGTCGACCTCGTTCGTCTTCACGCACTTCGTCAACAACACCGGCTGGGGCAGCGGCGTGTACGTCGTGCTGCTGGGCCTGCTCATGGCGCAGTACACCTTCACCGGCTACGACGCCTCCGCCCACATGACCGAGGAGACCCACGACGCGGCCACCGCCGGCCCGCGCGGCATCGTCCGCTCCATCTGGATCTCGTGGATCGCCGGCTTCGTGCTGCTGCTCGGCTTCACGTACGCCATCCAGTCGTACGACAAGACCCTCGGCACGGCCACCGGTGTGCCGCCCGCCCAGATCCTCATCGACGGCGCCGGCGCGGTCGGGGGCAAGCTGCTGCTGCTCGTCGTCATAGGCGCCCAGCTCTTCTGCGGCATGGCCTCCGTCACCGCCAACAGCCGCATGATCTACGCCTTCTCGCGCGACGGAGCCCTGCCCTTCTCCGCCACCTGGCGGCGCATCAACCCCCGCACCAAGACCCCTACGAACGCGGTCTGGCTCGCCGCCCTGGGCGCACTCGTCCTCGGCCTGCCCTACCTGATCAACCTCACCGCGTACGCCGCCGTGACGTCCATCGCCGTCATCGGCCTGTACATCGCGTACGTCATCCCCACGCTGCTGCGCATCCGCAAGGGCGACGCCTTCGACCGCGGACCCTGGCACCTGGGCCGCTGGTCCCGGCCCATCGGCGTCGTCGCCGTCGTGTGGGTGGGCTTCATCACGGTCCTGTTCATGCTCCCCCAGGTGAGTCCCGTCACCGTCGACACCTTCAACTACGCGCCCATCGCCGTCCTGGTCGTGCTCGGTTTCGCCGCCGCCTGGTGGTTCGCGTCCGCCCGGCACTGGTTCCTCCGCGACCACGCTCCGGCCCCCACGGACACCCCGGGCTGACGCCGCCGGCGGTCGTCGTCGTCCCCTCCGCGACGGCGACCGCGTCCAACAGGCCCAATGCGCTCGGAGCGACGGCCGACGTCCGGCTATGCTGCGGTGTGCGGGCCGTTAGCTCAATTGGCAGAGCAGTGGACTTTTAATCCATTGGTTGTGGGTTCGAGTCCCACACGGCCTACCCGCAGGCGGTTGGTCTCGCCACCGCTGTCCTGCGTGAATGCGGCCCCACCGGTTCCGACCGGTGGGGCCGCAGCCCGTTCGCGGGGCGCGGGGACCGAGGGCCGGCCCGCTGCCGGCCCGGGAGTCCGGCGATCACGTCCCGCCCGCCGGGCGTCGAATCCCCCGGGACAGCCTGCCTGTTGCGGAGCGGGACGGCCGACTGTGCCTCAGATCACGCGCGGGTGCCGGTCCTCGTGCGGGGCCGGTCCTCTCCGCGGGTGAGCCGGACTCAGACCGCGGACGGCTGTCCCGCGGCCTGGGCGGGTCGCTTGCCCAGGTTCTGCCAGCCGACAGCGCCGAGCACGGGGAAGAGGATCAGGACGGCCAGCCAGCCCGCCTTGGGCAGTATGCGGATGCGCGCCTCGGGCGTCCTGATGCAGTCGACCACAGCGGACACGTACAGCGCCGCGACTATCAGGTAGATCGCGTAGACCAGCAGCGACGACATCCGGCCACCTCGTTTGCCAGGGGCACGTGCCCGCCTGTGTGCGGCACGGTCCGGCCTCACCCGCAAACCATGGTACGGGCGTGCGAAAGCGCGCTCGAGGCGGACGCAGCGGTCCTGCGTCACAGCCAGACGCCCGGCCCCGCTCCGCGCCGGCCGAAGAGGGCCTCGCGGCGCAGGGACCCCGGCAGATCGATCGGGCTGTGGGCGATGCCGAGGATCGTGCCGTCGATGCGGACGCGGCGGCCCCCGGTGCCCGTCGGCGGGCAGCCGGCCACTCGGCATGCCACCTGGCCGGGATGACCCGGGGCAGGAACGGTCGCATCCTGGAAGTGCGGCCCCGCTCGCACACCCCGGCAGGCACTTGCCCGCGCGGCGGGGTCGCCCGGGGAAGCGGTCCGGCGCGGCTCTCATCCTCCACGCTGGGGCCGTGCCGGACGCCGTCACCCATTGAGCGTGCCACGCGCGCGCCTGCGGCCAAGGCGGGGCAGGATGGCGGTGCGAGCCCGAGGGCCACGGTCCGGAACCCGCCAGGTCCTCGCGCCATTGGTCGGCCCCCGTCGCGGCGAAGCGGCGGGGGCCGAGGTCCGTCCGACAAGTGCGGGCACCCACCGCGGGTGCGCGGTGGGTGCCCGTGCCGTCCGTCCGTGGCCCTCGCCGTCGGGCGCCCGGCAGTCTCAGGACGCGGGGCCCGGCGCCGGCATGGTTCGGTTCGACCAGGTGCGCGCCCGCGACGCCGGGGCCCGCTGGACGCGGGTTGCCCCCCGCTGACCTGCGGCGAGTGCGTGGCCACCGGGCGCCGGCCTCCCCGACGTGCTCGGCGAGCCGCGCCCCCGCCCCAGAAGCACGGCCTTCACCGTTTCCGCCAGAAGTGGCGATCCCGCGGTGCTGCCGTGCGCACCTGCTTGCCCGGCGCGGGGCCGGACAAGAGCCAGGGCAGCAGAGCCCAGTCCTGGAGGTGCAGCCATGAACACCGCAGACGCCCGCGCCCTCCTTGGCGGAGGGGGTGCCGAAACCGTCCGGGCCCCGGCCCGCCGCGCGATCGGGACCGCACCGCCGTCACCTGAACTGCTGGCGCGACTGCGCCGCGTTTTCCTGGGCCCGCCGTCAGCGGCGGATCCCAAGCGATGAGCGCTCCCGCCGTCGAGCGGTTGAAGGGGTGACGACGTGACTCGAGTGGCCCTACCGTTCCCCCATGAGAACCGTGCTCTGGACGCTGGCCGGACTCTTCTTCGGAGCTCTCGCCGTGTCCAGCTTGGTCGAGATCGTCACCGGGTTCCGGAGCGGGTTCGGTGACGTGGTCATCGGTGCCGGGCACCTGATCCTCAGCGGTTTGGCCGTGGGCCACGCCATAGGCAAGGCATGGAAGGGCCATGCCGCCCCGAATCGGTGACCCCGGCATCTGGCGGACGGCGGCCGCCCGGGTCAGGACGCGTAGCGGGTCACGTCGGTCACCCGGCACGTCACCTTCCCCGTGGCCTCCGCCGTGCCCTGCGCCTCCTCCTCCGCGATCTGGCCGGGGCGCAGGTTGTTCGTCGCGGCGAAACCCTCGCTGATCCGCGTGCCCTTCGCGTCGACGAACTCGACCTGCACCATGTAGTTCGACGTCTTCGAACTGCGGTTGGTGATGGTGAGCTTCGCGCTCGGCCACGTGGTGAAGGCCTCGATCTCGCACGCGGTGAGTCTCACGTCGCCAGTCGGGCCTGCCGCCGCCTCCCGCGCGCCGTCGTCTCCGTGCGTCGCGGGCGCGTCGGCCGACGCCATGCCCGCCCCCGGCTTGGGGTCGTCACCCCCGCCCCCGCCCCCGCCCCCGCTCGCCGCGACCGCGATGATCGCGAAGAGGACGGAGAGCAGCACGATGCCGAGGCATCCGAAGCCGACGATCTTCCCCGCGCCGGACTTCCTCGGGGCCGGGGCCGGGGCCGGCGGCGGCGCGCCCCATCCGGGCTGCGGAGGTCCGGACGGCGGCGGGTACTGAGGTTGCGACATGGCGTCCCCCTGAGTCATGGTGCGTGTGGGTGCAAACGTGGCAGAGCGGCGTATGACGGGGCATGCCACCACGAACTCCGTGACGCGGCCGTGACCGTATGGGGACGGATCGCTCATTGTTGGGCGTACGAGACGGATCACCCGCCGTACGCCGGTCAGTTGGAAGCGGACGGCCGGGCCGCTGGGCGCGGGTCCAGGGCGCGGGGCGGGGCTCCGTAACGGATGGGGCGTGTGCGCCGGAGTACGGCGCGCCCGTATCGTGGGGCACCGCGAGCGCCGCCGCGCGGCTCGTCCCGCGGCGCTCGCGCCGCCGACGCCCATCGCACTTGCCAGGAACCGGACCTCATATGACCGCACCCTCCTTGCACAGCTCCGCCGACCTCGCCTCCCTCAGCCCCGAACTCCGGGACGACCTGCGCGGCTACGCGGACCTCGGCGGTTTCACGCTGACCGCCGCCACCCACGCCTGGTACGCCGCCGCGGAGACCGTCGGCGGCCCCGAGGAGGCGCGCGCCGCCTCCACCGTTCTCACGGAACTGCGTGTCCGTGACCTGCCCGCGGTCACCAAGGCCGCGAGCCGCATCGGCGAGGGCACGGACTTCGTCGCCCCCGGCACCGTGGAGGAGACCGAACGGATCGTCGCGCTGCTGCTGCGCGTGCGGTCCACGCTGCGGACGCTGAGCCCCGAGGCGTACGGGCTGTCCGACGAGGACCTCGACGAACTGATCGCCGCCACCGCGAACGGCGCGTGGCGGCGCGAGCGCGGCCTCAAGGTGTCCTGGCTGCGCCGCCGCGCCCCCGGCAAGCGGGCCCGTGCCCTCGCTGCCGGCCGGGCCCGGCGCGACGCCCTCCACGCCGCGCTGACCGCCACCTCCGCCGACCGCGCCGAATGGGCCGCGCTCGAGGTCCCCGGCCGCCCGACCCTCCCGGCCGACGCGGACTTCCTCGACGAGGGCGCCCGCGCATCGCAGGCGGCCGTCGAGGGCCTGCGCGAACTCGGCCGCCTTCTGGGGGCTGAGGGCGACCTCGCGGCCCTCCCGTTCACGGAGCTGACCGAACTCCTCGATCGCCTCGCCGCGGACGAGGGCACACTCTTCCGCCTCCCCACCCTCCGCGCCACCCGTGACCGCCTCACCGAGGGCGGCCTCACCAATCTCCTCGCGGACCTCACGGAGCACCGCACGGACTCCGCCGCCCTTGCGGCCCTCCTGGGCGAGACCGCGGCCACCGGTACGGCGTCCGTGCCCGCGCCCCGGTCGTCGGCGGACCCGGCCGTCGAGTCCGGTGTCGAGGCGGAGCCTGCTGCCGACGAGCCGGTCGTCGCGCCCGTGGCCGACGTCGAGGTGGTCGAACCGCGGTCGCAGGTGAGCGTGGAAGCGGAGCCGGAGCCGGAGCCGGATGCCGCTGTCCCTGCGGTAGCTGAGCCGGAAGCGGCTGTCGAGCCCGAGTCGGCGGCCGAGGCTGCCATGGTTCCGGCGGAAGGTGAGCACGAGCCCGAGCCCGAGCCCGAGCACGAGCACGTGGCGGAGGCCCCCGCGCCGGAGCCTGAGGTTGTCGCGGAGTCGGAGCCCGTGGCCCCGGCGGAGGTTGAGGCCGAGCCTGAGCCGGAGGCCCTGACGCCTGCGGAGCCCGGGGCTCCCGTGGTTCCGGCGGATGTTGAGCCCGAGCACGAGCCCGTGGCGGAGGCCCCCGCGCCGGAACCCGAGGCTGTTGCGGAGTCGGAGCCCGTCGCTCCGGCGGAGGTTGAGGCCGAGCCCGTGGCGGATGCCGCTGTCCCTGCGGCAGGTGAGCCGGAAGCGGCTGTCGAGCCCGAGCCGGCGGCCGAGGCGGTATCCGAGCCCGAGCCCCAGCCCGTGGCTGCTGCTGAGCCCGCCGCCGAGGCGGTGGCGTCGGAGCCCGAGGCCGAGGTGGCAGCCCCGGCCGAGCCGGAGACCCTGACCCCTGCCGAGCCCGAGCCGGCGGCCGAGGCTCCCCCGGCTCCGGCGGAAGTTGAGCCCCGGCCCGCCCCCGCGCAGCCGGTGGCGGAAGCCCCGGAGCCCGAGGCGGCGGCCGCGGAAGCGGTCGAAGCGGTCCGGTCCGAGGCGCCCGAGGAGCCCGGCGCGGGGCGGCCGGCGAAGCCGGCGATCGTGGCCGGGAAGGCCGTGACGGCGTACGCGCCGGAGGAACTGGCCGCGCTCGTGCGGTGGATCGACACGGACGGCGTGAAGCGCACGGACGACGAGTTGCTGCGCGCGGCGATGAAGGAGCTCGGGTTCGCCCGGCTCGGGCCGCGCATCAAGGAGGCGCTGGGCGCGGCGGTCGCCACAGCGCGGGCCTGACCGCGCCGCGAAGGCGGGACACGGCGGCGCATGCCGCTCCGTGGGGGCACTTTCCAGCCAGGGAAGTGCCCCCACGGGCGTTTTCCGGACGGGGCGCGCGCCACGTGCGTGCCTTCGTCGCACACACATCCGTGCGATGTACGTTCCCCTGGGGGCAGAGCCGAGGACCGCGGGAAGAAGCACGCCCCGACCCGCGCGGGGGGACCCATGAGCAGAGACCGCCGTAATCCGCCGGAGCGTCCGGGGGCGGCGGCGAGGCAGCCGTCGCGCCCGGTGGGCGTGGCGACCGCGCGCCGTCTCGTGTCGCGGATGCGCCCGGCGTACCCGCGTCCGGGGCGGACGGGGCCGCGCCGCTGGGTGCCGTCGTGGCGGCAGGTGCTGGGGCTGGTGCTCCTCGGCCTGTCAGGGGTCTCCACCGTGGTGGGCGTGGCCTATGCGGCCACCGACATCCCCGAGCACCTCAACGACTTCGCCACGCAGCAGGACAACGTCTACTTCTGGGCCGACGGCTCCGAGATGGCGAGGACCGGCCCGGTCAACCGCCAGGACATGCCGCTCGACAAGATCCCGGAGAAGGTGCAGTGGGCCGTGCTGTCCGCGGAGAACGCCACCTTCTACTCCGACTCGGGTGTGTCGATGAGCGGTATCGGCCGCGCGGCGCTGAACATGGCGGGCGGCGGTGACACGCAGGGCGGCTCCACGATCACCCAGCAGTACGTGAAGAACGCCTATCTGAACCAGAACCAGACGTTCACCCGCAAGTTCTCCGAGATGTTCATCGCGATCAAGCTCGACAACAAGATGGGCAAGAAGGAGATCCTGCAGCGGTATCTGAACACCAGCTGGTTCGGCCGCGGCGCCTACGGCATCGAGCGGGCCTCCTGGGCGTACTACGGCAAGGACGCGTCGGAACTGACCCCGAGCGAGGGCGCGTTCATCGCCTCCCTGCTCAAGGGCGCCGGCCTCTACGACCCGGCGGTGAGCAGGGCCAATCACCGGCGTGCCGTGGAGCGGTGGGGCTGGGTCCTGGACCGGATGGTGGCCACCGGTCATCTGTCGCAGCGGGAACGCGCGGCGTACCGCACCTTCCCCGAGCCGCACGACCCGCCCAAGTCGGCCGGTCTGGACGGTCAGACGGGCTACCTCGTGGACACGGCGCGGGCGTACGTCAGCGCCCACTCGCCCATCTCGGACAAGGAGTTCGACCTCGGCGGGTACCAGGTCCACACCACCTTCGAGAAGCCGAGGGTGGCCGCCATGGCGGGCGCGGTGAAGAAGGAGCTGAAGGGCGTCCGGGGCACGGCCGGCGTGCGGGCCGGGGCGGCGTCGGTGAGTACCGGCGGGCGCATCCTCGCGCTGTACGGGGGACCGGGTTATGTGGAGCAGGGCTTCAACGACGCCAACATCACGATCGTCCCCGCGGGCACGACCTTCCTGCCCTTCGTGCTGGCCTCGGGCATGGAGAACGGCGTCCTGAAGCAGCGAGGCGAGCCCCGTACGCCGGTCGACGGTTCGACCCTCTACGACGGCGACGACAAGGTGGCGATCCGCACCCCTGAAGGGCCGTACTGGGACCGGGGCGGCCGGGTGGTCAAGGGCGCCAACGACGGGGGCCGGTCCTGGGGGCAGATCTCCCTGCGGGACGCGCTGGCCGAGTCCGTCAACGCCCCCTTCATGCAGCTCGGCATGGACGTGGGGCTGGACCGGGTGACGGCGACCGCGACCCGCGCGGGCCTGCGGCCCGCCGGCATGGGGGCGCGGGTGCCCGCGTTCTCGCTCGGCAACTCCACTCCGAGCCCGATCCGCCTGGCGAGCGCGTACGGGACCTTCGCCGACCGCGGTGTCCACGTCGAGCCGTTCTCCGTGGACCGGATCGACCGGCACGGCGCGACGGTCTTCCACCAGGAGGTGAAGGGCACGCGCGTGATGGCGGCCGCGACCGCGGCCACCGTGACCGAGGGGTTGCGCGACTCGGTCGAGCACGGCGCGGGGCGCGCCGCCGCGGCGGCCGGGCCGGGTGCCGCGGGGAAGCCGGGTGTCGCGGAGGACGAGGTGATCGGCGCCCCCGTCGCGTCCTGGTTCGCGGGTTACCGCGGCGAGGTGTCGACGGCGGTGGCGTTCTTCCGGGTGGACCCGAAGAAGCAGGAACTGGTCGCGCTGAAGGGTCCGGGGGTCTCCGGGATCAGCCCGACGCGGGTCTGGACGCGGGTCATGTCCTCCAGGGGGTGAGCCCACGGGGACCCGGGGCCGGACGGGGGACCCCGCGCGTCACTTGAGGTACGTCGTCCAGTCCGGTGCCTGGGCGGGGTCCAGGAGCCGCAGTTTGTACAGCACCTCGGGGTCCTGCGCGTCCATCCAGTCCGCGAGCTCCTTGAAGGAGACGCAGCGCACGTCCTTGCGGACGCAGACGTCGCGCATGACGTCCTCGACGGCCTTCATGTACGCCCGGCCGTTCCAGGTCTCGAAGTGGTTGCCTATGAACAGCGGGGCCCGGCTGCCGTTGTACACACGCTGGAAGCCGTTGAGGTAGCCCCGGCGGGTCTTCTCCTCCCACTCCGGGTACTCGGCCGGGTCGCCCTCGGTGCTGTCGCCGGACTGGTTGGCGAGGAAGTTGAAGTCCATGGACAGCACCTGGAAGTCGCTGTCGGCGTAGGGCACCAGCTGCAGCGGGAAGTCCCAGATGCCGTTCTTCTTCGCGGGCCATATCTGGAAGTCGCCGGGGGAGCTGGCGTCGTACCGCCAGCCGAAGGACTTCGCGGCCTTCAGCAGGTTCTTCTGGCCCTCAAGGCAGGGGGCGCGGCCGCCGGCGAGGTCCTTGGCGTAGTCGAAGGGGAGCGGGGCGATGTCCTTGTAACCGGTGTTGGTCTTCCAGCGCTCCACGAAGGAGTAGGCCTGCCTGATCTCGCTCTTCCACTCCTCGACGCTCCAGTCGCCGCCGCCCTTGGCGCCGCAGAAGTGCCCGTTGAAGTGGGTGCCGATCTCGTCGCCGTCCTCCCAGGCACCGCGCAGCTGCTCCAGGGTCTGCCGGATGTGCTCGTCGGTGGGGAAGGAGATGGCGGCGCTGCCGACGCCGTGCTGCGGAGGGTGGTACAGCGCCCGCTTCGACTCGGGTACCAGGTAGATGCCGGTGAGGAAGAAGCTCATGTGGGCGTGGGTGTCCTGGGCCACCCTCCGGAAGTGGGAGAAGAGGTGGTCCTGGTTCTGCAGGGCGCCGTCCCAGGAGAAGACGACGAACTGCGGCGGTTTCTCGCCGGGTTCGAGCTTCTCGGGCTTGAGCTGGCCGGGCTGCGGGCCGGTGTAGGCGGTGGAGCCGTCGCCGATCACCCGGGTCCTGCCGTCCCAGGGCTTCACGGTCTTCTTGGCGCGGTCCTTCTTGGCGCGGTCCTTGATGCCGTGGATCGTGGGGTACTCCGCCGCGCCCGCGGGCGACGTGCCGCCGCCGGTGTCCGGCCCCCGGCTCACCCCGGACAGCCCGACCAACAGCGCCGCGACGGTCCCCACAGCCGTGAGCACGGCCGTGCCGCGTCCGGTTTTCGCCATGCCAGCACGACCGCCTCACGCCCCGAACCCCACGCCCCCAAGAGCCCTACGCCTTACTGACTACGCGTAGGGGTCGAGAGGTTGCGTCACACGGGTCACCTTCTTCGCGTCGAGGGCGGGGATCGCGTCCTCCCGCCCGGTCTGCCCGTTGGGGTGCCATGTGCCCTCGACCCGCAGCCAGGTGTCCGCCGCGGGCGCCGAGGTGGTGCCGCGGATCAGGACCTTGTGCGTGAGGGCGTCCGCGGCGCAGCAGCTGATGGTCAGCCGGGTCAGGTACCAGCCGCCGCCCTTGGCCGGGGTCGCGAAGCCGGTGAGCACCACCCGCCGTCCGGCCAGCGACCCGGAGTCGTCCCACACCGCCCGCACGGTGAAGTCGGCCAGGGTCATCGTCAGCGGGTCCGTCGCGGGGAGCGGGGGGAAGGCGGCGTTGCCGGCGCGCGACGGCTCGACGGCGGTGCTCTCCGAGCGCTGCGCGGTGTACGAGCCCAGGGCGGGCGGCGCGATGAGGAGGACGGCCAGTACGGGAAGGGTCAGCAGCCACGCGCTACGGGGTCCGACCTGCGCGTGGTCCCGCGCCGGCCCCTGTTCCGGTGTCCCCCCGTCCTGCCCGCCGTCCGCACCGGCGCCCGGGGCGGCCCGGCCGCGCAGCTGCGCGTGGAGGGCCAGGACCACACCCGTCACCCCGAGGGCGACCAGCAGCAGACCGGAGGCGATCAGGTACGGCCGCATGGACTCCCGTACGTACCGCAGGTAGGAGGTGCCGAGCAGGGAGATGCGCAGCACGCACGCGCCGAAGAGGACGAGCAGCAGGGCTCTGGTCTCGCGCGTCACAGCAGCCACCACCCCACGAGCGACGCCATCACTACTCCCGTCACCAAGGTGGCCGCCGAGAAGCGCCACGCGAAATCACGACCGAAGGTGCCCGTTTGCAGGGCGAAGAGCTTCACGTCGACCATCGGGCCGACGACCATGAAGGCCAGCCGGGCCGTCATGGGGAAGGCGGTCAGGCTCGCCGCGACAAAGGCGTCGGCCTCGGAGCAGACCGCGAGCAGCACCGCGAGCACCGCCATGACGAGGACGGAGACCACGGGCACCCCGCCGAGGCCTTCCAGGAAGCCGCGCGGCACCAGCACATTGAGCGTGGCTGCGGTCAGCCCGCCGACCACGAGCCAGCCGCCCGCGTGCAGGAAGTCGTGCTCCAGGGTCTCCCGGTACCGCTGCCGACGGCTCTCCCGCCCGGTGCCGCCCGGCAGTTCACCACGGGCCTTCGGGCGCAGCCATTCCGGCCGTCCGAAGCGGGCCCACAGCCAGCCCATGGCAGCGGCCGTTGCCAGGGAGGCGGCGAAGCGCGCGAGGACCACCATGGGCCGGCCCGGGAAGGCGACCGCGGTCGCCGTGAGCACGACGGGGTTCACGGCGGGCGCCGACAGCAGGAAGGCGAGCGCCGCCGAGGGCGCCACCCCGCGGGCCATCAGCCGCCCGGCGACGGGTACCGAGGCGCACTCGCAGCCCGGCAGCACCGCCCCGGCGACCCCGGCCAAGGGCACCGCGAGCGCCTCCCGCTTCGGTAACGCCCGCTCCAGGAAGGAGGCCGGCACGTAGACGGCGATGGCGGCCGAGATCACGGTGCCCAGCACCAGGAACGGCAGCGCCTGCACGCAGACGGCCAGGAAGACCGAGGCCCAGGCGCGCAGCCAGGGCGCGTCGAGGCGGCCGGCCAGCGGGCCCTGGGCGGCCAGCACCAGGAGCATGCCGCCGACGAGCAGTTCGAGATCGCGGGCGTGGGGTCTCCTCCGTCGTCGGCGGTCCCGGCGCGGCTGCCGGTCCCGCTCGGTCCGGAGGGCTCCTCCTCCGCCCGCGTGCTCCGTCGGGATCATCGTCAAGGTGCCCCCCGCGGTGGAAACGTCGTGCCGTACGTCGAACAACCGCGCCATGTTCGCATGTCTGTATGTGCGTTCAGCGACGTGATCGGATTGGGGGGCGACTTCCAGATTTCACCTGAACTCTCTTGCCTTGCCCCTTTCTACGCGCGTAACTTGACGCAGTCCGCCGTACGTTGGCCCGAATCCGACGGGCCGACGGCCGTTGAAGGAGAACCTCGTGCCGATCGCAAGACCGAGCCGAAACCGCAGCCGCACCGCGGCATTCGCTCTGATATCGACCGGAATCGCCACTTCCGTCGCCCTGACCGGACTGCCCGCCGCCCACGCGGCCCCGTCCTCGTCCGCGGTCGTCGCCGAGGTGTACGGCGGTGGCGGCAACTCGGGTGCGACGCTGACGAACGACTTCGTCGAGCTCGCGAACGCCGGGACGGCCGCGTACAACCTCTCCGGCTACAGCGTGCAGTACCTGCCCGGTTCGCCCTCCGCCTCCTCCAAGTGGGGCGTGACGCCGCTGACCGGGTCCATCGCCCCCGGCGGCCGCTACCTGGTCTCCGAGGCCGCCGGCACCGGCGGTACGACCGCCCTCCCGGCCGCCGACGCCAGCGGAAACATCGCGATGAGCGGCACCACCGGCACCATCGCCCTGGTCTCCGGCACCACCCCGCTGACCTGCCTCAGCGCCGCGGACTGCGCCGCCGACACGCGCATCGTCGACGTGGTCGGCTACGGCACCGCCACCGTCCGCGAGGGCAGCCCGGTCTCCGGCGCGAGCAACACCGCCTCCGTGTCGCGCGGCTCCTCCCTCGCCGACACCGACAACAACGCGGCCGACCTGACCGCCGGCACCCCGAGCCCGGTCAACACGGCGGGCCAGACCCCCGGCGGCCCCGGAGGCGACCCGGGCGACGGCGGCCCCACGGAGCCCGGCACCACCCGCATCCACGACATCCAGGGCACCACCCGGGTCTCCCCGCTCAAGGGCCAGACCGTCACCGGCGTGCCCGGCATCGTCACCGGCGTGCGCACCACCGGCTCCAAGGGCTACTGGATCCAGTCCACCGGGACCGACGTCGACACCGACCCGCGCACCAGCGAGGCCGTCTTCGTCTACACCGGCTCGGCCAACCCGACCGTCGCGGTCGGCGACAAGGTGCTGGTGACCGGCAAGGTCTCCGAGTACTACCCCGGCACCGGCTCGCAGTCGGTCACCGAGATCACCGGCCCGACCGCCACCGTGCTCTCCAGCGGCAACACCCTGCCCGCCGCGGTCCGCCTCGACCAGACCACCATCCCGGACACCTACGGGCCGGACGCCGCCGGCGGCAGCATCGAGAACCTGCCGCTGCAGCCCGACGTCTACGCCCTGGACTTCTACGAGGCCCACGAGGGCGAGCTCGCCCGCTTCACCGGCGGCAGGGTCGTCGGCGGCACCAACGAGTTCGGCGAGGTGTGGCTGACGCTGAAGCCGAACGAGAACCCCTCCGAGCGCGGCGGCACCGTGTACGGCTCCTACGCGCAGCCCAACACCGGCCGCATCAAGGTGATGTCGCTGAACAGCGGCGCCCCGGTCCCGGCCGCCAACGTCGGCGACACGTTCACCGGCGACACGACCGGCCCCGTCGACTACGACAGCTACGGCGGCTACAACCTCCAGGCCACCACCGTGGGCACCCGGGTCGACATGGGCCTGAAGCGCGAGGTCACCCGCAAGCAGAAGGACGCCGAGCTCGCGGTCGCCACGTACAACGTGGAGAACCTCGACCCCTCCGACCCGGCCGACAAGTTCGCGCGGCTCGCCGAGGGCGTCGTCACCAACCTCTCCTCGCCGGACATCGTGGCGCTGGAGGAGATCCAGGACAACAACGGCGCCGTCGACGACGGCACCGTGGCCGCCGACCAGACGGTGCGCAAGTTCATCGACGCGATCGTCGCCGCCGGCGGCCCGCGCTACGACTGGCGCTCGGTCGACCCGACGAACGACACCGACGGCGGCGAGCCCGGCGGCAACATCCGTCAGGTCTTCCTCTTCAACCCCGACCGCGTGGTCTTCAAGGACCGCCCGGGCGGCGACGCCTCCACCGCGGTCGCGCCGGTCGCGACCAAGAAGGGCGTCCGGCTCTCGGTCTCGCCCGGCCGGATCGACCCGGCAAGCACGGCGTGGACCAGCAGCCGCAAGCCGCTGGTCGGCGAGTTCGAGTTCAACGACAAGCAGGTCATCGTCGTCGCGAACCACTTCAACTCCAAGGGCGGCGACGAGCCCCTGCACAGCAAGGACCAGCAGCCCAACCGCACCTCCGAGGCGCAGCGCAAGCAGCAGGCCACCGAGGTCAACTCGTTCGTGAAGTCGCTGCTGGACGTCGACAAGAACGCGCGCGTCGTGGTCCTCGGCGACCTCAACGACTACGAGTTCTCCGACGCCCTGTCCACGCTCACCTCCGGCGGTGTGCTGACCGACCTGCTCACCACGCTCCCCGCCGAGCAGCGCTACACCTACGTGTACGAGGGCAACTCCCAGTCCCTCGACCACATCCTGCTCAGTCCCGACCTGCGGCGCTACGACTACGACGTCGTGCACATCAACGCCGAGTTCGCCGACCAGGCCAGCGACCACGACCCGCAGATCGTCCGGATGCGCCTGAGCGGCGCCCAGGCCGACGACTGACGGTCCCCGACGGTCGTGTGATCACGTGGAAGGGGGGCGGTGCCGGCCGGCACCGCCCCCCTTGCGCGTACCGGACGTGTCAGCGGTGGTCGCGCTCGTGGTGCGGGACGCCGTTGCGGAGCGCCTCGTCGCCGGTCCAGGTGGCCAGCAGCTGCAGCGCGGCCTCGGAGGAGGAGCCGGGCTCGGCGGTGTGGATGCACATGGACTGGTCGGCGTCGGCGGGGAAGACGACGTTCTCGTAGGCCAGCGTCAGGTCGCCGACGACCGGGTGGTGGTAGTGCTGGACGCCGTGGGTCCGCTCCCGGACGCCCTGGTCGGCCCACCAGTCGCGGAACTCCGTGCTCTTTATCGTCAGTTCGCCGACCAGCTCGGTCAGGCCGGGGTCGTCGGGATACCGCGCGGCCTGTGCCCGCAGGGCGCCGACGAGTTCGGCGGCGTAGGCCGCCCACTGCCGGTACAGGTCCCGCGCGGCCTCGTCGAGGAACAGGAAGCGCGCCAGATTGCGGTCCCGGTGCGGGAGCGCGTCGAAGTCGGTGATCAGCGCCCGGGCCAGCCGGTTGGACGCCAGGACGTCGGCGTGGCGTCCCAGTACGAGGGCCGGTGAGCGGCCGTCCAGCAGATTCAGCACGCGGTGCACCTCCGGCCGGACCCGCTGCGGCCGGTGCGGCGGGCGTCGGCGGGCGGCGCGGCGCGGCCGCGCCAGCTCGAAGAGGTTCGCCCGTTCGTCCGCGTCCAGCCGCAGGGCCCGGGCCACGGCGTCCAGCACCGCGTCGGAGACATTCTGGTGCCGGCCCTGCTCCAAACGGGTGTAGGAGTCGGTGCTCACACCGGCGAGCCGCGCCAGTTCCTCCCGCCGCAGCCCCGGCACCCGGCGCGCCGTGCCGCTGACCGCCACCCCCGCGTCCTGAGGGCTCAGCCGGGCCCTGCGGGTCCGCAGGAACTCCCTGAGCTCGGCGTTGTGCTCCATGTCCTCCAGTATGGGCGGCCGGTCATACCTCCGCCCGGCCCCGCGTCCCCGCCCAGGTCGCGGGCCCGCGGGGCCGCCGATGCGGGGCGGGGCAGCCCCTCAGGAGTCACTGGGCGCCCTCCTCCAGGCGGCGGAGGCGTTCCTGGAAGTGGTCGAGGCGGGCGCGCAGGGCGGCGGCCTCGGCGGCGAGCTCCTGACGGAGCGGAGGGGTGCTGTCGGCAGGGTGCGGCGCCTCGCCGGTGACGTTGACGCCGGGGCCCGCGAGGCGGCCGAATTCCGCCGGGGTCAGCACCCTCAGGCCCGCCGCGCAGACGTGGCAGTTGGCCTGGAGCCCGCGCCAGCCCGGCAGGCCCGTCCCGTCGCGCACGAAGACCCGTGCCGGGCGGCCGCAGCGGCAGGCCGCCATACGGACGGTGCGCACCCGCTGCCGGGCGTAGCGCATGCCGCGTTCGTACCGGGTGTACGCACCCAGCACCCCGACCTGCAGGATCACCGCGTCACCGCAGTCCGTGGCGCAGGTCAGCGCCTGCGCCTCGGCTGCCGTGTGCAGGCAGTAGAAGCCGCAGTCACAGCCCTTGGCGGGGCTGGCGTGCCGCCTGCCGTAGCCGCACCGGGCGTCGTCCAGGACGCCGTACACGATGCGCCCGCCGAGGGACACGCCCCGGAAGCCGACGCGTGTGCCGTCCGCGGAGAGCATCGGGAACGCCAGCTTCCAGCCGGTCGGCGGCACCGCCGGCCGCTCCTCCGGCAAGCGGCGCCCGTACCTCACCGGACCGCGGCCTCGGCGCTCTCGGGCTCCCCCACGGCCGCCTCGTCCGCGCCGGAGGCCGTCCGGGCCGTCACGGCCGTCGCGACGTCGATCTCCTTCGCGACCCCGGCCGGCTCCTCGCCGGTCTCCTCCGCGTAGCCCTTGGCCAGTGCCTTGCCCAGCTTCATGCCAGCCTCCAAGATCGGGCGAATCCGCCGTACTCGGGCATGATGACGCACCCTCGCGGCCGTCGCACAGGGGGCATGGGGGCTCCCCGCCGCTCCCGGCCGTACGCCCCGGGCCGCCCTGCGGGACGGTGGCCGGCGACCGGGACAACGGCCCCTCGAAGGCCCTGCGGTTGACGGCGCATCAGCATGCGGCCCGCCGGGCGACCGACTTGCCCTGCTTCGCTTGGGTTTCGGCACCTGCCCCGAAGCCAGCACGCGGCAGCCGCGGGTGTCAAGGGTGACGATCCTCACCCCGCCGTCGAGTGGTGCGGGGGGTGCGTGAGGGGCCGCGGTGCCGAAGCCCTCCGTGCTGTCGCCGTCCGCCGTGTCCCGCCGTCGCGCGCACCGCGCTCCGCCACGGCCCCCGCGGCCGCCGTCCGCCGACCCGCTTTCGGCCGCGCCCAGTGGCGTGAAGTGCACCGCAGACTCGTGGCAGACGGCACCGCGGAGGACCTGGCGCGGGGTCTCGGCGCCCGCCGGGAGGGGGTGTTGGGCGCTCGGGGTCCGGGGCGACCCTCACTCCTCGTGAGCAGAGCACTCCCTTCCGCATAACGACTGATGCACACTCACATCTCCCGTAGGTCACGGCAGTCACAGTGGGATGTGGAGAAATGCCCGTTCCATCCGCATAGATTCCCGCTGTGAACTCGCCGAAGCGGCTTGGAATTGGGTGCCGCCTCTATTAACGTTCGATAACGCAGCGCGGTCACCCGTCGCCCGCCAGGGCGGCGCCGTGCGCTTGCCGAATCCCGTCCGCGGGAACCGGGGAACCACTTCCTGGGGTGAATCGGGGGCCTTTCACGGTCCTCGTAGGAGACCTTCCTGCTCCGAACCCGTCAGCTAACCCGGTAGGCGAGAAGGAAGGAAAGGAGTGCGCCCGCGTGGCGTCGAACGAGCCTGCCCTGATACCCGGACAACAGCGACAAGGGACCGGGTACACCAACCCCGAGTGGGACACCGCCGAGTGGAACATGGCCGCCGGCTGGACTCCCCCGGCCGCCGAGCAGACTCCGCCGACGAAGAACGCGATAGACGGCTGGGACACCGCGGAGTGGAACTTCGCCGCCGGCTGGGTCGAGGAAGCACTCGCCGCGGCCCCCGCCCCCGTCGCCGAACCGGTCGCGCCCGTCCAGCCGGTCGCCCCCGTGCCCGAGCCGCGCAGCGCGGTCGAGGCCGCCGCCTTCGTCGACGGGGCGTACGACGCGCCGGAGACCGGCCCCGCCCACGAGGCGGACACCCGCGACGCGTACACCGCGCAGACCACGCAGACCTTCTCCCCCTTCGGCGAGCCGGAACCGGCCGCCGAACCGTGGAACCCCACCGAGGAGTCCACCGCCCCCGTCCGTGGCCGGCACCGGGTCGCCAAGCAGCGCTCCCTGTCCCGCGGTTCGGCGGTCTTCGGCGTCGCGGCCGTGGCCGTGCTCGGCGTCGGCGGTGTCGCGACCGCCGAGGGCAAGAACCCGCTCCCGGTCTCCCTGCCCAACCTGCCCGAGGTGAACAAGGTGCCCGGGCTCGGCTCGCTGCTCGACAGCCAGCCCACCGCCAAGCCCGTTGCCCAGGCCCTGACCCCGGGCGCCGGCGAGGCGCTGCGCAGCCGGATCCTCGATCAGGCCCAGCAGCAGCGGAACGCCGCCGACGCGGCCGCGCGGTCCGCCGCGCAGCAGCAGGCCGCCGCCAAGGCGGCCAAGGCCGCCGCCGCGCAGCAGGTGCGCGAGAAGGCCGCGGCCAAGAAGAAGGCGGCCCAGGAGGCCGCGAAGAAGGCCGAGGCGCTCCGGCTGGCCGAGCTCGCCAAGAGCTACACCCTGCCGCTGACCTCGTACACCCTCACTGCGAGCTTCGGGCAGTCCAGCTCCCTGTGGGCCAACACCCACACCGGCCAGGACTTCGCCGCCCCGACCGGCACCCCGGCCAAGGCCATCCACAGCGGCACCATCACCTCGGCCGGCTGGGCGGGTTCGTACGGCTACCGCATCATCCTGACCCTCGACGACGGCACCGAGCTCTGGTACTGCCACCTCTCCTCGATGCTCGTCACCTCGGGCAAGGTCTCCACCGGCGACACCATCGGCCGCGTCGGAGCGACCGGCAACGTCACCGGCCCGCACCTGCACATCGAGGTCCGCCCCGGCGGCGGCGACCCGATCGACCCGATGCCGTGGCTGCGCAGCATGGGCATGAACCCCTGATCCCGAGCTGACGCCCTGCGCACGGACCCCGGCGGCCTGGTGACACCCCCGACACCAGGCCGCCGGTCCGTCGTTTCCGGGCCGATGACCTACGGGACGAGGAAGTTGTAGAGCTCCGAGATCCGCGGCGGCCCGCTCGGCTCCGGGAACCCGGACTCCTTGGCGGCGGGCATCATGATCACCAGGTAGGCCTCCAGCGCCTCCGCCGAGTCCCACACGTTCACGATCCGCAGACCGTCGTTGGTGATCACTGCGGCGTGGGCCAGCAACCCGGCGGGGGGATGGCCGGGGCCGAATCCGGCGCGGTGATTGGCCTCCTCGTACTGCAGGGCCGTCACGCCCGGGAACTCGACCTCCGCCAGGACCGTCATGGGAACCTCCCGTTTCCCTCTACGCCCAATTTCCCCCGGCTGCGGAGCGCCCGCAACGGGAGGCCGCCGCGCGCCCCGGGGACGCGCGGCACCATGGGCGGGGCCGGAAATCCGCTACAGCGCCTCCATGCGTACGTCCGCCGCGTCGCAGGCCACCGTCTCGTCCGCGTAGACCTCGCACACCGGGCGCCCGTCGGGCGTCATGGTGTGCTCGACCTCCCACAGGCTGAGCTCCTCGCCGCTCGCGAGGAGGAACGCGTGCTCGTACAGCGTCCAGCCCACCACGCGGCCGGTCCCGATACGGGTGTGCCGGCCGGTGACGTACGCGATGTCGTGACCGACCGCCGAACCCAGCTGGGCGCGCAGGTCGTCGCCGGGCGCGTCCCTGTTCTCGGCACGGCGCAGCACCCGCCAGGCGTGCTCCGCGGAGTCCTCCCGCATGTACTGCCTCGGGCCGGGCAGCGGCTCCGCCCCGACCCGCGGCAGCCGGGCCAGCCACTCCGCGGCCTCGGCCTCCAGCTCCTGCGGCGCGGGCTCACCGAAACGCAGGTCGATCACATGCTGCGCGGCGACGAGCACGTCGGGGTCCGCGTACACCTCGTACAGCGGGTCCTCGCCGGGGCCGGTGTTGTGCTCGATCTCCCACAGCACCTGGGTGCCGCCGTCCGCGAGCAGGAACGTGTGGCGCAGCGTGCGCCGGCTCAACCGCCGCGGCGGCCCCTTGCGCTGGCGGAAGGACGCCAGCTCCGTGCAGCCCATCAGCGCGGTCTCCAGCCGCCCCAGCACGACGTCGTCGATCTCGAACGCGTTCTGCGCCCGCGCCAGCACCACCTCGACGTCCGCCGGACCTGCCCCACCTGGTCGCGCGTTCCCCATGCGGTCCTCCTGCTTACGGCATTCCCCGCGCACCATTGCTGGGCACACAGCGTAGTGGCCCGTGAGCACTCCGCGTCGGGGGTACGGGAAAAATGGTGCACCCCTACCCGTAGGAGGCGCGTAAACGGGACAGCCCCCGCGGCGTACCCCCCGATGCCACTATGCGCCCATGCGCGCGCTCTTCGTAGGCCTCTGCACACTCGACGTCATCACGCGGGTCGACCACGTCCCGGCCCCCAACGAGAAGCTGGCCGCCTCGGCCCAGCTCATCGCGGCCGGCGGGCCCGCCACCAACGCCGCGGCGACCTTCGCCCACCTCGGGGGCGAGGCCGTCCTGCTCACCGCCTTCGGCGGCCATCCGCTGTCCGCGGCGATCGACGAGGACCTGGCGGCGCTCGGCGTCGCCGTCCTCAACCTCACCGCGGACTCCCCGGAGCCGCCGGCCGTCTCCACGATCCTGGTCACCGAGTCCACCGGCGACCGGGCCGTCGCCTCCCCTGCATCGGCCCGACCGACGCCGCCGGACGACCTCGAAGCGCTCGTCGCCTCCGCCGACCTCGTCCTGATCGACGCCCACCACCCGGCCCTGGCCCTTCCTGCGGTTCGCCACGCCCGCGCCGCGGGCATCCCCACCCTGCTCGACGCCGGCAGCTGGCGCCCGGGCACGGCGCCCCTGCTCCCCTACACCGACCTCGCCGTCTGCTCCGCCGACTTCCGCCCCCCGGGCACGTCGTCCCCCGCCGACGTCCTCGCCTACCTCCGCGGCGCCGGCGTCCCCTGGCCGATCGTCACCCGCGGTCCCCTCCCGGTCCTGTGGGCCGACGGCGAAGTCCCCGTCCCCGCCCCCACGACCGTCGCCGACACCCTCGGCGCCGGCGACATCTTCCACGGCGCCCTCGCCCACGCCCTCCTCACCCACGTCCGCACCCGCCTCACCCCCGCCCTCCTCACCACCGCCCTCCGCTCCGCGGCGGCAACCGCCTCCCGCTCCTGCGCCTCCTTCGGCACGCGGGCATGGATGCGGTCGTGAGGTACGGGTGGTATCCACCTTCGGGGATCAGGACCTGTCCCGACCGCTCGTCCTGTTCGCGACCACGGTGAAGAGCACTGCGCCCACTGCGAGGACGGCCCAACCGACGGCCGACTCGGACACGGACATCTGCGTCTGCTTGGGCAGCAGCGACAGGCCGCCGAGCACGACGAACATGGCAAACATGTAGCTCAGCCCGGCCAGCAGCAACCAGCGCAGCAGTCGACTCACGCGCGCGTTGGACGACTTGTCGGTCATGGGGATTCCGCCTCTTATTCGACGATGTTGTGGCACTGGGTCCCGCGCTTCTCGCCACTGGCGAAGAAATCTGCGCAGGCTTTCCCGTAGTGCTTCAACGTCCGCCTAGAGTCATCGACACGCCCTACCGCCGTCATGAAAGTGCACGAGTGGTGCATGGAACCCGGCCGAATGAGGTATGTCTTCCCGTCAGCATCCGAGTAGCGCCAGTCGATATGCCAGTTGCACCACTTACCACCACCGGTGTCGCCGCCGAGGATGTCCTGCACCGATGCTTCCTCGCGGGTGATCGTTCGTCCGCTTCCCTTGATGACGTGACCGATCGTGGCTCCGGGAGCACAGAGCTGCAGACCCTTTACGTCGAAGCAGAAGCTTCCGACCTTCCCGTACCCCACGGCCGTGGCCGAAGCCGGTGCCGAAAAGCTGATGATGGTGGCGACGGCGGTGGACGCGGCAAGAGCCGCCTGCGTGATATACCGCGCTGCAACGTTCGCTCGCTCCATGGGGACTCCTCCGATGCTCTTGAACTGCGGATGCACCGGAAACGGGGGGAGTGGATCACGAGGTACGCCGTGTTGCACGGTGGTGACACAAGGTCGCCCCAGGGAGTGGTGCAGGAACCTTCAAGCGGTAGTTCTGCAACAAGATCAGCCGACGGCGAGCGCGGAATAGGTCCACACGTCGGCGGGCAGTTCGTGCTGGAGTTCCCATTGGATGGCCATGGGTTTGCTGCCTTCGTGCGTCCGGTACTGGGCCGGGCCGAGAAGCATCCAAGGCTGCGGTCCGCCGATGTCGGTCGTGTTGTAGCGGCGGAGGAAGAGCAGGACGTGTGTCCCCATCTGACGGTGGCGCTGGTAGCGCAGGCCGGTAGGTGAACTACTGGAGGTCGCGTTCTGCGATTCCCAGTGGAAGCGGACCTCGCTCATGGCGTAGTCCTTGTACCGCGTCTGCGGTGAGAAGTCCTTCTCGTCCTTCTCTAGAGTGATGAATAGCGCGTCTGTCCGAATGTCCTCGCACCATTTCACGCCCGCTTGGAAGTGTCCGGGCAGGGAGCCGCCCAGGGCTGCGTCTCCGAGAGCGGAAAGGATCTCGGCGCGGTTGTAGCCGGCGTGCACGGTCAGGGGCAGGTGCGCGTGCGGGCCCGTCAGGGGGACGGGAACGTGGTCGGCGCGGTCCAGGTTGTAGGAGAGGACTTGGCGGAGTTCGCTCCGCAGGTCGGGCTGAACCCGGAGTGCGTCGAAGCCCTCCTGGTAAGCGGAGAATCCGTTGCCGAGCGGCCACAGTGAGAAGAAGAGCATCCGCGCGTAGGCCTGCCCGCGCTCGTCGAGGTCCCCGTACGGGGGAGCGTCGTCCCGCAAGAGGCGCTGGTAAGCAGCGACCCGCTCCGGGTCGTTGACGTGCAGGATGGCAGAGACCCGCTTCAGGAGCGCGGCTTCACCCTCGGGGTGTTCAGGGGCGAGCAGCTTGCTGCGGCGCAGGAGGCCGGTCCACGAGTTGCCGCCACGGTAGATCTCCTTGAGTTCGCGCCTGCTCTCAGCCAGATAGCCCGCGAGGGCGGGTTCTGCGTAGGTGCTAACTTCGCGAGCGAGTTGGGCGACGTTGACGTTGATCTGCGTACGGATGTTGTTGATCACGGCTTCCTTGGCCTTCGGCTCAAGGATGATCTGGCAGCCGGACGGCAGTTGCGGGAAGTCATGCTCGATGTTGGATAGCAATCGGTTGCGTGTGAAGTTCGTCAGAGCCCGGAACTGCTCCTCGAAGCGGAACTCCTTGCGGTGCTGGCCGATGAAGTCGAGCACGGTCAGGACGGCCTTGCCCTCGCTGCGCCGCAAGCCACGGCCGAGTTGCTGCAGGAAGACCGTCGCGCTGGAGGTGGGGCGGAGCAGCAGGAGCGTGTCGACGTCCGGGATGTCCAGCCCCTCATTGAAGAGGTCGACGGAGAATAGGATCTGAACGGTCCCGTTCTTCAGCTCGTTCAGTGCCGCCCTCCGCTCCTCGCGAGGAGTCTCCCCAGAGAGCGCCTTGGCGTTGAGCCCCGCTCGGCAGAAGAACTCAGCCATGAAGTGGGCGTGCGCGACGGAGACGCAGAAGCCCAAGGCCCGCATGGAACCCGGGTCGGCGATCTTGTCCTTGACGGCCCGGACGACGAGTCGAGCACGTGCGTCGTTGCCGGTGAACAGATTGTTCAGCCCGTTCCGGTCGTAAGTGCCGTTCGTCCAGGTCACGGCGGTCATATCCGTGTTGTCGGTGATGCCGAAGTAGTGGAACGGACTCAGCAGGTCGTTCTCGAGCGCTTCCCAGAGCCGCATCTCGGCGGCGATGCGACCGTCGAAGTACGCGTCCTGGACGTTTTGGCCGTCCATGCGCTCCGGTGTGGCCGTCAAGCCCAGCAATTCCAGGGGGGTGAAGTGATCCACGATTTTGCGGTACGTGGGCGACACCCCGTGGTGGAACTCGTCGATGACGACGACGTCGAAGTGGTCGGGCGCGAACCTGTCGAGCGCCTTCGCATTGAGGGACTGGACGCTGGCGAAGACATGGGTCCAGTGTTCCGGGATCTCGCCGCCGACGAGCAGTTCACCGAAGTTCGCGTCCGTCAGGACGTCCTGGTAGGTACGCTGCGATTGCTCGAGGATCTCCTGCCGGTGTGCAACGAAGAGCAGCTTGAGGTCATCCCTGCCCAGCACTTTGCGCAGGTTTCTGTAGTCGAGCGCGGCCATGACCGTCTTGCCGGTCCCCGTTGCGGCCACGAGGAGATTGCGGTGGCGGCTGTGGACGTCTCGTTCGACGTGCAGCCGCTCCAGCATGTCCCGCTGGTGTGGGTACGGTCGTACTTCCAGCCCGGACAGACTGATGGCGCGACTGCCCGATGTCTGGTTTCCGTTGCCGGCGGCCCGCCGGAGGGCTTCGTCGAGACGTGCGGCGTGCTGGTCCGGGTCGTAGGTCTCGAAGGACGGCTCGCTCCAGTAGGAGTCGAAGGTGGCTTCGAACTTCTTCAGTACCGCGGGCGTAGCCACGGACGAGAGCCGGACGTTCCATTCGAGGCCGTCCAGCAGGGCGGACTTGGAGAGATTGGAACTGCCTACGTAGGCCGTGTCGTAGCCGGTGTCGCGCCGGAAGAGCCAGGCCTTGGCGTGCAGCCGCGTGGAGCGCAGTTCGTAGTTGATTTTCACCTCGGCATCGAAGTCACGCACGAGCCGGTCGAGGGCCCGGCGTTCGGTGGCGCCGATGTACGTCGTGGTGATGACGCGGATCCGCACACCGCGGGCTTGGGCTGCCTTGAGGGCCTGCTCCAGCACCCGGAGCCCGTGCCACTTCACGAAGGCGCAGAGCAGGTCGATGCGATCGGCGGTCGCCAGCTCGTGCCGCAGTTCGGAACCAAGGCTGGGGTCCTCGGGCGAGTTGGTGATCAGTGCCGTCTCCGACAGCGGCGTCGCGGGCCTGACCGAGTAGACCCCGGCCGCTTCCTCCCGAGCCACGGCAAGGAGTTGCCGAGGACCTTCCGCGACTGACTCCTTCCCCTGGTGGGTGCCATCGATCGTGGAGACCGACTCGAGGATCAGATTGGCAGCCACGATCTGTTCGGCCGGACTGAGGTCCTTGAGGACGCGCTCGACCGCTCCTCCGATGTGCCGGGAGAGCACATGCGGTGATGACTGCGAACCGACGACCTCATCGTGCACGGTCCAGCCCTGCGCGCGCAGCGTGTGGATGCGCTCTTCGAGCTGGCCGGTGATCAGCTGCTCGTAGAGACCCGTCACTGGATCCACAGAATGAGTCGCGTCAGTCACAAGGCCCCCCGAATGTCGTCACGATGGTCAAGTTCTACAGCAAGCCGCTGACAGCCATGCCTGCGCTCTGCCCCTCCCGTCGGGGGCCGACCTAGGCTGGCGGGCGTGATACGTGCCGTCGTGTTCGACGTTGGGGAAACGCTCGTCGACGAGACCGAGATCTGGGGTTCGTGGGCTGACTGGTTGGGGGTGCCCAGGCATACGTTCTCGGCAGTGTTCGGGGCGATGGCGGCCCGCGGACGGGAGCAGGGGGATGCTTTCCGTGTGTTCAGGCCCGACTTCGACGGGGAGGCCGAGGAGCGAGCGCGCGCCGCGGCCGGGAGGGGAACCCGATTCGGTCGTGAGGACCTGTATCCGGATGTCCGCCCCTGTATCCAGGCGCTGCGGGACATGGGCGTGTGGGTCGGGATCGCGGGGAACCAGCCGGTGCGGGCCGAACGGGATCTCATGGACTGCGAGCTGCCGGTGCAGATGATCGCGACGAGCGCGGGATGGGGCGTGAAGAAGCCGGATCCGGCCTTCTTCGAGCGGATCATCGCGGAGTGCCCGTTTGACGCTCGCGAGGTGGTGTACGTCGGGGACCGCGCGCTCAACGACGTGGTGCCGGCCAAGACTGCTGGATTGGCGACGGCACTGATCAGGCGCGGCGTGTGGGGCTTTGTGCCGGACGAATTCGATCCCGAGCAACTGGCCGATGTCCGGCTGCACGGGCTGGATGAGCTGCCGCAGTGGGTGGCCGCGCGTCGGCGGGCGTGAGCTGGGCGGCGGGCGCAGCATGGGCGCATGAGTACGAGCGAGACCCCGGTCACCGATGGCTTCGAGCAGGCGTTGGACGCGTTGCGGCGGGCGCCGTACGGGGTGGGGGACGAGGCGTTGTGGGAGGTGGAGGGGAGCGTGCTGTGGGAGGCGCGCATGCATTTGGAGGCGTGGGAGCGGGTGGTGCGGGGGCTGGAGGCGGGGCGGGTGACCGCACGGGGGGAGCTGGCGTGCCGGGACGGGGTGGCCGGGCTGGCACGGAAGCTGCCGGGGCCGGTGGCGGAGGTGTACGGGGAGGCCTTGGGGGAGGTCGACGGCCGGTACATGGAGCTGACGCTGGAGGACGACGACGCGCCGGGCGGCGCAAGCGGCTGGTGGTGGGGCCGGCGGCCGCGGGCGGGGTGGGCGTGACAGTGGGGCCGGGCACACTGGTCGTATGTGCCGAAGCGTCAAGACGCTGCGTCCGCCGATGACGACCGACGTGAGTGACGAGGACATCAGGGCGGCCGCCCTCCAGTACGTGCGGAAGATCTCCGGGTTCCGGGCGCCGGCGGCGCACAACCGGGAGGTCTTCGAGGAGGCCGTGGACGCGGTGGCCGCGGCCACGCGGGAGTTGCTCTCCGGGATCGAGGTACGCGGGCAGCAGGCGCCGGCCTAGCGGGGCGTGTCACTCGGGGTGCGTGGGTGATTTCGGTAGGTTGTCGCCTGCTTGCTTCCGTCTGTCCGTCCAACGCTCCACTGGGGTACGCCATGTCCGTTGTCCGCAAGGCCCTCGTCGTCACCGCGCTCACCGCCCTCCTGCTGGCCGGCGCGGTCGTCTGCCAGTCAGCGGCCGGGGAGTGACACGTACTGGTGCAGGCCCGGGATGGTGAGCAGGTTCGCCCGCAGGAGCTGGTTGTAGGTCACGACCTGTGTGAAGAACAGCGGGATCGGGATCGTCAGCCCGGGCGGCAGCGGGGGCGGCATGTCCGGGGTGAAGGTGACGGGCAGCAGCCCGAGCAGGTTGCCGCTCAGCACCCGGGTCAGCAGGACGACCGGGCGGCCCGTGGCCGTGGTGGTGCTCCAGGGGCGGCCGTCGGTCTCCAGTTCGCCCTGGCAGGGTGCCCAGGGCGCGGGCTCGGGTGACACGTGGCCGATCCCGGGCAGGCCGATGTCCAGCATCGGCAGGGCGAGGCCGGGCAGCCCGTGGAAAGGCGGCGTCCAGTTCTCGGCGCGGCCGCGTGCGCAGGCAGGTGAGAGCAGGCCGGCAGTCTGGCGCAGGTTCGCGATGTCGACCCGCCAGGCGGTGAAGACCAGGACGCGCTCGCGGCCGTGCCGCGTGGGGACGCCCGTGATGCCGCGGTACGTCAGCCCGGTCAGCACCAGCAGCGGGGTCAGCACGCGGAAGGGCTGCTCCGCGGCGAGGCCGGGCGGGCGGTAGCGCCCGGCGCCGATGGACAGTTCCAGCGAGACCTGCGGCAGGCACCAGGGGGAGTCCGGCGTGCCGCCGCCGATGCGGATGCGTGGTGGGAGCAGCGACAACGGCGCGTCCATGCCGCGGTCGGCGGGCGGCCGGGGCACGATCAGATCCAGCAGGCTGTCCGGGGTGATCTTGTTGCCGGACAGGATGCCGGTCGGGACGTGCGGCGGCTGCGGCCTCCTCTTCCCCGGGTCGCTGCCGCGAGCCTCCCGTCCGCGCTGCGGCGCCGCGCGCCGGGGGACCCCCTCCGCGCGCGGCGCGGGCGGCGCGGACGGTGCGGCGTGGCGCAGCCCGAGCAGGTCCGACACCGCCCCGAGCAGGCCGCCGCCCCCGGACGACGGTGACGCGGACGGCGAAGGGGACGGCGAAGGGGACAACGGGGGCACCGGTGCCGCCCGGCGCTGCGACGGCACGGGAACGAGCGGGGCGGCCGGGCCGTGCGGGGCCGACCTCGGCGCCGGCGGGCCGATGTCCAGTTTCCCGTGCACCGGCAGCGGCGCCTCCAGCCCGACGCCGAGACGCAGGCCCGCTCGCGCCTCCTTGGCCGTGCCGGTGCCGTGCACGGTGGGGTGGCGTGCCTGGTACAGCCCGTCCAGGACGCCGCAGATCGCCTCGTGCGCGCGCCGGGTCGCCTCCGCGCCGGACGCACCGGACGCGCCGGACGCACCGGACGGCGGCCCTTCGGCCGCATGGTGGTCGTGCGCCGCGGACGCCGCCATCGGCTGCAGGCCCCCGGCCAGCAGCGCCCCGCCCACCGGGATGACGCTCAGGGCCCGCAACCGCGTGACGGTGCCGGCCCGCAGGCCGCGGCTGGTCTCCGGCTGCGGCCCGGCGGGGGGTGCGGCCGGGGGCGCCGCGGGCGGCGGCTCCGGCAGGTCACCCCCCGGGGCGCCGGGCGCCGCAGGGGCGTCCGGCTCCCGCGGGGCCTCCGGATCGTGCGCCGGGCCCGCACCGCCTCCGCCCCCGCCCCAGTCCGGCACCGGCCGTCCCCGTCCCCAGCGGCCGTTCCCGTCGCCGTAGGGCACCCAGCTGACGGCCATCGCTCCGCCCGCCACTCCGAGCAGGAAGCCGATCAGGAAGCCGCCGAAGTTGGACAGCACCAGGGAGGCGACGGAGAAGACCAGGGTGGCGATGCCGGCGAACGTCCGGTAGTGCGGCGCGAACCACATCGTCAGGCCGAGGACGATCAGGAAGACGCCCATGAGCAGGCCGGAGACGCCCGCGATGCCCTCGTGGATCATGAGGGACAGCGGCGCGAGCGGGATGGAGAGGATCTCCAGGCCCGCGAGCAGGGTCCAGAAGCCGGCCCAGAAGGGCCGGGACCGGCGCCAGAGGCGGAAGCGGGACCGGATTTTCCTCGGTGGGATCAAGGCGGCGGGCCCCCTCAGAAGCAGGAGTGGTCGCCGCGCCGCACGGTGAGGTGCAGGTCCGGCAGTCTGAACGTGGCCGCGCTGACGGAGCGCGTGGTCTGGCGGAGGTTGTTGATGACGACCGTGGAGGCCTGCTCGGCGAACGTGCCCGGTGTGCCCTGCACGCCGGGCACGCCGCGCACGGTGCCCGCGTCCTGGCCGATGTTGATGTTCTGGAAGACGGCGTCGCCCCGCAGGTCGTGGGCGTCCGCGATGAGGCGGTCCGCGTGGGCGGGCGTCGAGGTGAGCCGCAGGGTGACCGCGCCCAGTAGCGGGACGTTCTGGACGACGGACTGGCACAGGTGGTGGAGGGTGGCCGAACGGATGCCGGACAGCGCTTCGGGGTAGAGCCCGTCGCGGCCCCGGTCGACGACGCCGAACTGCACGAAGCCGTCGCCTTCGAGCCGGGTGGCGGCGATCTGGAAGCTCTCGCCGGCGACCGGGAAGGAGTTGGCGGAGACCCCGAAGGACGTGGCCAGCGCGCCGGAGGCCATCGTCGCGACGAGAGCGCCGGCGGTGGCGAGTGTCGGCACCATGACGAGGGCGAGCCGCTTCCAGCTGGTGCGGCCGGAGGGACGGGCGTCAGAGGTCTGCACGCCTGGTCAACCGTCGGACAGTCTGATCGGTGGCTCGGTGCGCGGTGGCAATCACCCCGACGGCGGTACGCGCTCGCCCATTCGGGTCAGGGCACGCCTCAGAAGCAGGGTTGCGCGCCCTTCTTCACGGTCAGGTGCAGGCCGTTGAGCCGGAAGGTGGCGGCGTTGATCGAACGTGTGGTCTGCCGCAGGTGGTCGATGCGGACGCTGTCGGCCTGCTGCCCGAAGGCGCCGGAGGGGCCCTTGGCGCGGCCGTCGCCGGGCAGCTGGGCGGCGTCCGCGCCGATCTGGATGTTGCGGAACGTCGCGTCGCCCTCCAGGGCGTCCGTGTCGACGATCAGCTGGTCGGCGTGGACGGGCTTGCTGCCGCCGCCCGCCTTGATCAGCATGGTGACCTTGCCGATGCCGGGGAGGGAGCTGACCACCGACTGGCACAGGTTGTGCAGTTCCGCGGAGCCGATCGCGGAGACGGCCTCGGGGAAGTCGCCGCGGGCGGAGGAGTCGACGGCGAGGTACTGGGTGAATCCCGTGCCTTCCAGGGAGTCCGCGGCCACCTGGAAGCTCTGGCCTGACAGCGTGGCGGTCGTCGGCGATATCGCCAGTGAGACCGGTACCGCGCCGGCGCCTATCCCGGCCACGAGCGCGGCCGAGACGGCCAGCGTCGGGACGAGGGCGATCGCCATCCGTTTCCAGCTGGTCCGGCCGGAAGGGCGGTGGCGGGGGCTGGGCGAGCTGCTCGTGTGGGGGCTCACATCGCCATTGCAACCCCGGCCGGGGACCCCGGCAACCGCAGTCGATCGCCGGCCGCGGGCGTGGGCGCGCCCGGGATCAGCGGTGGCGGCCGCCCTGCGAGTACGGGTAGGGGCGCGGCTGCTGCCAGTACGGGGCGGGGGCCTGGGCAGGGGCCGGGGTCTGGGCCTGAGCCGGGCCCTCCGGCGCCGCCGGTGAAGGTTGCGGGGGCAGCTGCTGCCCCCACCCCCCGCCCGCCCCGTACGCCGCCGACCCCCACTGCGGAGCGCCCCACTGAGGTGCCCCCCACTGCGGGGCTCCCCAGCGCGGAGCCCCGTAGGGCGCGGCCCCGTACGGGGCCGCGGGACGCTGCCCCCAGGCGTACACGGCGGGGTACGGCGGGCGGATGGTGTGGGCCGCATGGGTGAGTGCCGGCTGGGCGACGGTCTTGCGCTCCCAGAGGTGGTGCAGGAGTTCCTGCTCCCGCGCGTGGAAGTCGGGACCGGCGGCGCCGCGGTTGGCGCGGGCCCGCAGGAAGGCCAGCGAGGTGGCGAAGGAGACGTACTCGCGCACGGTACGGGCGGCGGCCGGGCCCTGCGCGCGGCGGGCGGCGGCGCGGGCCAGCGAGCGCCCCCTCATGGAGCCGATGGCGAGGGGTTCCGGCAGGGTCAGCCAGCCGGCCACGGCGTACAGCGGGAGCTGGGTGCGGATGGTCTTGAGCTCGTGGGAACGGGACCAGATCGCGAGCCAGACCAGCAGGCCGAACAGCGGGATCATCAGCGTCGCGTACACGGCGAGGAAGCCCAGCGGGCCGAAGGATGCGGAGCCGTTCCAGGTGCCGTGCAGCGTCATCGCGAGCAGCCAGCCGCCGATCGGGGCGAGCCAGCGGCGGGCCCGGCCGGGGCGGGAGGTCGCGGCGATGCCGAAGCCTATGCCGGTCAGCGAGGTGAACAGCGGGTGGGCGAACGGCGTCATCACGATCCGGACCACGAACATCGCGGCGGTGGTGGGGCCGACGCCCCCGCCGCCCAGCGCCTGGTCCTCGGCGAAGCCCGAGCCGAGGTAGAGGATGTTCTCGGTGAAGGCGAAGCCGGTGGCGGTGAGTCCGGCTATGACGACCCCGTCCACGACGCCGGTGAAGTCACGGCGGCGGAAGAGGAAGAGCAGCAGGATCGCGGTGCCCTTGGTGCTCTCCTCCACGAAGGGGGCGACGAAGGTCGCGCCCCAGCTGTCGCTCTGCGCGGGGCTTGCGGTGAAGGTCGAGGCCAGCAGTTCGGTCGCGTACTCGTTGGCGAGGATGGCGACCAGCGTGGCGGCGCACGCACCCCAGGCGAAGGCGAAGACGGCGTTCCGCAGCGGGGTGGGCTCGACGCGGTCCAGCCACAGGAAGGCGCCGCCGAGCAGCGGCACGGGCAGGATCGCGAGGGCGAGGCCGACGAGGAAGCCCTCGGTGCCGGTCTGCCGCCGCACCAGGGCCAGGATGATCACTCCGCACAGCGCGAGCACCGAGAAGAGCACCACCAGGCGCAGCGTCCGGTTCTCCCAGAAGTGGCGGCGCGGCTTGTAGCGCCACTGGCCGGGTGCGGGCAGCGCGAAACTCGGTTCGTGCCGGCGTTCCGGGTACTCGGGGACGTCCGGGTGGGCCGCCGGGCCCGGCAGGGGCGGGTCGGGCGAATGCGAGTACGAGGACACCCAACGACCTTACGGGGGAGTGGTTGCGGCGCGCGACGGTGTTTCGCACAACGTCACTGGTGAGCCACAACGATCGCCCTGTGTCCGGCCGACGTCAACAGGTGCTACCGGCGGGTGAAGACCAGGTCGTTGACGACGTGGCCCTTGGCGATGCCCTGCCGCTCGAACTTGGTCATCGGCCGGTGCTCCGGGCGCGGCCGCGCGTAGCCCTCCCCGTGGGCGTTGACGAGGTGCGGGTCGGCGGTGAGCACCTCGAGCATCTGCTCGGCGTACGGCTCCCAGTCGGTCGCGCAGTGCACGGTCGCGCCGGGCCGCAGCCGCGAGACGGCCAGGGCCACGAACTCGGGCTGGATCATGCGCCGCTTGTGGTGCCGCGCCTTGGGCCAGGGGTCGGGGAAGAAGACCCGCAGCCCGGCCAGTGAGCCGGGGGCGAGCATGTCGCGCAGCAGGATGACGGCGTCGCCGTTGGCGACCCGGATGTTGGACAGGCCGTTCCGCTCGGCGAGACGGATGAGGTTGCCCTGCCCGGGGGTGTGCACGTCCGCCGCGAGGATCCCGGTGCCGGGATCGGCGGCGGCCATGGCCGCGGTGGCGTCGCCCATGCCGAAGCCGATCTCCAGGACCACCGGGCGGTCGTCGGCGAGGTCCGCGTCGGCGAAGAGTTCGCCGAGGTCCAGCGGGCTGCCGTCGATGTCGACGCCCCAGTCCGCCCAGTGCCGTTCCAGCGCCGCCTGCTGCCCGTGGGTGACCCGGCCGCGGCGGGGGTGGAAGGTGCGGATGCGCTGCTCGGTGTGCGCGTCCGGATGCGGGTGGGAGGCGGGGCCGCCCGGGAAGTGGGGGGTGTGGGGCTTGTACATGGTGCGTCGATTTTACGTGTGCCCCGCGGCTTCCAGTGCCCGCCGGGCGATCTCCCGGCCGATCGGCAGCGACGCGGTCGCGGCGGGCGACGGGGCGTTGAGCACGTGCACGAAGGGGCCGCTGCCCGCGAAGAGGAAGTCGTCCACGAGTTCCCCGTCGCGCAGGACCGCCTGGGCCCGTACACCAGCGGCGGACGGCACGAGGTCGGCGGCGGTCACCTCGGGCAGCAGCCGGCGCACCTCGTCGGTGAACGCCCGCTTCGACAGCGACCGGCGCAGCTCGCCCGCCTCGTACCGCCAGTGCCGGCGGGCGATCCGCCAGGTGCCGGGGAACAGGGCCGTCTCCAGCAGGTCGCGCGCGCTGACCGTGCGCCGCCGGTAGCCCTCGCGGGCCGGGGCGGGCACCGCGTTGGGGCCGATGTGCACGGTGCCGTCGATGCCGCGGGTCAGATGGACGCCGAGGAAGGGGAACGCGGGGTCGGGCACCGGGTAGACCAGGCCGCGCACCAGCCGGCTGCGGGCCGGGGCCAGCTCGTAGTACTCGCCGCGGAACGGCACGATCCGCACCCCGGTGGTGTCGTCGCCGGCCAGCCGCGCGATCCGGTCGGACTGCAGGCCGGCGCAGTTGACGAGCGCCTTCGCGCGGATCGGGGGTCCGGCGGCTGGTTCGACGATCACGGTGCCGCCGTCGCGGTGCACCGCCCGGACCTCGGTGCCGTACGCCGTGCGCGCCTCGCCGGACTCGGTGGCCAGGCGGGCCATCGCCTCCGCGACCGCGGTGAAGTCGCACACCCCGGTGGTGCCGACGTGGATGGCGGCGAGGCCCGCGACGTGCGGTTCGCGTTCGGCGATCTGGGCGGGGCCCAGTTCGCGGACCGGGATGTCGTTCGTCCGGCCGCGCTGCACCAGGGCGTGCAGCCGGGGCAGCTCCTCGCGCGCGGTGGCGACGATCAGCTTGCCGGTGACCTCGTGCGGGATGTCGTGCCGGGCGCAGAACTTCACCATCTCGGCGGCGCCCTGCGTCGCGTAGCGCGCCTTGAGCGAGCCGGGGCGGTAGTAGATGCCGCTGTGGATCACGCCGCTGTTGTGGCCGGTCTGGTGCCGGGCCGGGCCCGGTTCCTTGTCCAGCACGGCCACGGTCGTGCGGGGCGACGCACGGGTGATCGCGTACGCGGTGGCCAGGCCGACGATGCCGGCGCCGATCACGACGACGTCCGCGGTGTCCATGCGCGCGGTCACCTCCCGCTTGAGGCTTGGCCCGCCCGCGCCCCCGTCAAACCTGCGAGCGGACCGGTGTGACGTGGTTGTCCCGCGGACGGCGACGGCCGCCGCACCGGGAGCGGTGCGGCGGCCGTCGTGACCTGCTGTGCGGGCGTCAGGCAGCGGACTTGCGGCGGACGACCACCACGATCGCGGTGCCCAGGCCGAGCGTGAGGAGCGCGGCACCGCCGATGGTCAGCGCGCCGCCGGCGCCGGTGAACGCGAGGCCGCCGCCCCCGGAGTCGCCCCCGGAGGAGGCCGAACCGCTGTCGCCGGACGTGCCGCCCGAGACGGACGAGCCGTCGTCGGAGGAGGACGGGCTCGCGCTCGGGCTCGGCGACGTGCCGCCGGAGGTCGATCCGTCCGTCGACGAGCCGTCGTCGTCGCGGGGGTTCAGGACGATCCACGCGGTGTTGTTGGACTGGTTGGGCTCGACCGGGTTGTTCCAGGCCGGCAGCGTGATCTTGGCCTTGGCGTTCTCCACGACCGTGTCGATGCGCAGCTCGAACGGGAAGGAGAGCTTCGTGTTCTCCAGGAGCGGGGTGTCCACCCAGCACAGGTAGCCCTTGACACCCTCGTTGAGGGTGGTGGAGCGGCAGCTGCTCGGGCTCTTGGTCACCTTGGCGCCCGCGGGCACGCCGACCGTGAAGCCGAGCGGCTCACCGCCGGAGCGCAGCGCGCTGATCCAGGCGGGGCCGTCGTTGCGGAACCCGATGTCCGCCTTCACCGTGTCGCCCGCCCCGCCCCGCGCGGTGGCGCCGGTCAGCACGAGGTCGTAGGTGTTGTGGCTGGGCAGGTCCAGCTCGGAGTAGCGGGTGTAGTCGCCGGCCGGGGCGCCCGGGACCTCCTTGAGGGTCAGCGGTGCGCCGGTGCCGGGCGTGTAGTCGTCGCCCGTCAGCAGGGCCTTGGCCTTCTGCGCGCTGACCGCGGAGAAGCCGTAGCTGAAGACGTCGCCGAGCGCGTAGCCGGCCGTCTTCACCTTCAGCGGCTCGGCCAGGGCGTACGCCGTGCCGGGCTTGTAGACCCCGTCGAAGGTGCAGATCGCGTCCGTGCCCTGGTACAGCAGCGACCCGTCGGTGGTCTGCTTGTAGGCGCAGTTGCCGTAGCTGTCGGGGAAGCTCAGCCCGCGTGAGCCGTGGAAGCGCAGGACGGCGCCGTCGGCGGCCATGCCGCCGGCGTTGCGGAACCCGACCGGGGCGTCGTAGGTGTCGCCCGCGGCGAAGCCCTTGGGCTCGGTCAGGCTGCGGCCCAGGAGCTCGGGGCCGCCGACGAGCACGTCGATGGTGAGCGGCGTGAAGGCGACGCCCTCGCCCTCGCCGGTGACCTTGATGGAGCCGAAGTCCCCCGCCTCGCTCTGGCTGTCGAGGTCCAGCCGGATGCCGCCGAGGCGGTTGGCCAGCTCGCCGGCATTGATGGTGTTGCCCTCGCAGACGGCGGTCAGACCGCTCGACGCGCAGGGCAGCTTGACGGCCGCGACGCCGGCGAGCGCCGTGGCGTCGATCCTGATCTTGTACTCGCCCTCGTGGACGACCGGGATCACGCCGTCGTCGCCCGGCTCGTCGTCGCCGGGTGCCGCGAGGCGCAGGGTGACCTGCGGCTCGCTCGGGTCGTCGTCGCCGCCCTGGAGCGAGAGGTCGACGCGGTTCGCGCCGGTGATGGTGACCGGCAGCGGGGTGCCGTCGGCGGCGACGGCGGGCGCGGCGGCTCCGAACCCGGCGGCCAGGACAGCGACCGCCGCGAGCGCGCGGGCTGCCCGGGGGACGGAACTGCGGACGGAACGTCTCATCAACGCTTCCTTGTCGGGTCTCGGTATACCTCGTGTGTGCCGTCCTGGGCACACGTCCTTCAGACCCGCGGAACACCGGCTTCGTTGTACATGGACGCGTCACAGAAACATCACAGCTGACCGGCGCGCCCGTCCGCGCACGGCGGAAGGGCCCCACGCCGGTGGGGCCCTTCCGTGCGAAGCGTGCCGAGGAGTGCCGCCCGGCCGCGGGCTACGTGGTGAAGGAGAAGTACTTCCAGGCGCCGTAGGTCGTGGAGTTCACGGTGTCGCCCGAGGAGCCGTTGACGTACGAGGAGCGCACGCGCATCCGGAAACCGGTCTCGTGCGTACCGGTCAGGGTCACGACGGACTTGCCGTTGGTGCCGAGCGCGAAGTACTGCGATCCCCCGTCGTACCACCGGCCCTGGTAGGAGAACTCCAGGTTCAGCCGCTGCGCGCGGCCCTTGTAGTACGTCATGGTCGTGGTGAAGACCGGGTTGGTCTTCTTGTGGAAGTACGCGTAGGAAGTGGAGCCGATCTTCGCCGTCTTGTACTGCTTGGCGATCGTCGTCGCCACCCTCACCTTGGCGTACGCCGTGGCCGTGACCGTCCTGGAGGCCGAGCGGGCGTCACCGGCGAAGACCGCCGTCACCGTGATGTCGCGGGTCATGTCCACGGTGACGGACAGGTTGCCCTTGGAGTTGACCTTGCCCGTCCGCACCAGCTTCTTCGGCTTGTCCGGACCGAACGGGTCTGCCCAGATCTGCACCGTGCGGTTCTGGTACGTGGATCCCAGGTGCGCGGTGAACGAGACGTCGGCGCCGTACGCGTACAGCGTGCCGTTGTGGTTGAGGCTCAAGGAGGTGGCGGCCCGTGAGACGGCGACCGTGTCCTTGCCCGACGCCGGCGCGTGCGTGGCGTCGCCCGCGTACTGCGCGGTGTAGGTGACGTTGCCGCCGGCCGGCGGTATGTCCGTGAAGGAGAACGCGCCGGAGGAGCTGACCGTCTTCGTTCCGAGCGACTTGCCCTTGGGCGAGACGATGTCGGTGCGGGTGACGGTGACCTTCGCACCGGACGGGAAGGACTTGGCGGAGGCCAGCTTGCCGGTGACGCTGAGCTTCTTCGCCCGGGTCGCCTTGGCCGGCGCCGAGACGGTCGCCTTGACCGGGTAGCGGGTCGCGTTGTCCAGGACCCGCAGATAGGTGCCGCTGTAGCCGTTCGCGAGGGCGAACAGCTTGCTTCCGTCCGGGGCCCAGGCCAGCCCCTGGCCGACGATGGTGTCGCCGCCCGCGGTGCCCTGGCCGTACGTGTAGGTGCGGTAGGGCGTCTTCGCACCGGGTTTGAAGACGTAGATGTCCTTGTCGTACCAACTGAACGCGGACACGGCGATCGTGCCGTCCGCCGCGATCGCGGCGGAGTTCGGGTTGGCCGCCTCGACCGGGTAGGCACCGGTGCGGCTGAGGTCGTCGGTGTTGATCGCGGTCGCCGCATAGGGCATTTCGCCGGAGGCGGCGACGATCTTCTTGGCGTCGCCGCTGAGTGCGAAGTCGCTCATGTAGTTGTCGGCCTCGGCCGGCATGCCCTGCTTGCGCAGTACGGGGGCGCCGGAGGACACGTCGTACACGGCGAGACCCGACCACGTGCCGTGGACGCCGATCACCAGGGTGTTCCCGGCCGACTCCAACTCGGGGGCGTCGTAGAAGCCCACGCCCGGGAGCTGGTCGAGAGCGATCTCCGGGGTGCCCGACGCGGGGTCGAACGATCCCAGGTGGTGGGACGGTTGCTGCCCGTACATGAACCAGACCCGGCCGCCCGCGACCGCCAGCGTCTGCGGGTCGGTGTTCTCCCCGGTCGGGTAGTGCGCCGCCGCGGTGGCGGTGGACGTCTCGATGGCCACGACCGCGTCCTCACCCGGGACGGCCGCGTAGACGGTGCGCGAGTCGGGCGTGATCGCCAGGTCCCGCACCCCGGGCAGATTCGGCACGGTCGCCACGGGCTTGCCCGTGTAGTCGGTGACGACGACCTTGTTGCCGTCGGGGTCGCTGATGTAGACCCGCTTGTGGGCGCCGTCCACGGCGATGTCGCCGTACGAGGCGATGGGCAGGGCCTTGCTGGAGTCCGCCGCGGCGGGACTCACGGTGCCGGCGACCAGGGCCGCCGAGCTGAACACGACCGCGAGCGCGGTCGAGGCGGTGCGCGTGCGCACGGTGATGTGTACCCCCACTGAGAGCCCGGTGGACGCACCGGGTGCCGAACCGGGCCGCGCGACGCCTGCACGCCGTCCGTGTGGGGACGATGTGAAGGGCGCGGCCGCAGGGCAGCGTATGTCACTGCCACGACAGAGGGGGAGCGGGTTTCCGCGGGGTGGTGGGGAGCGGCCCCGCCGCGCCGGGAGAGCCGGTCAGGGCGGGGAACAGCCACCCCGGCCCGCGAAGGAAGGCGTGCCGGGGTGCGTGACGACGCCTCCTACGCCGGCGCCGCCAGCAGCGGACGCGCCCGCTCCCGCAACTCCGCGACCCGCGGCTCGTTGCCGTACGGCTCCAGCCGGTGCAGCAGGTCCCGCACGTACTCGGTGGTGCGGGCCGAGGAGATCCGCCCGGCGACCTCGACCGCCTTGACCCCGGCCGCGCAGGCCGCGTCCAGGTTGCCGGACTCCAGCTCCGCGACGGCCGAGACGACCAGTCGCAGCCCGTGCGAGCGCACGAACTCCTCGGTGGGCCGGGCGAGTGCCGTCTCGGTGAACCGCCGCACCTGGCCGGGCACCTTGAGATCGCGGTAGCACTCCGCGGCGTCCGCGGCGAGCCGGTCGTAGGAGTAGAAACCGAGCCAGGCCGGGTCCGCGTCGCCGTCGCGGGCGCGGTCGAGCCAGGACTCGGCGGCGGCCAGCGCGGCCGCGCAGGCGTGGCTCTCCCCGGCCTTGGCGTGGGCGCGGGCCTCGACCAGATGGAAGAACGACATCGTGCGCGCCGTGGCCAGCCCGCGGTTGCGCTCCAGGGCCGCCTGGGCGAGGTCGACGCCCTCGTCGGCGAAGCCGCGGTAGGTGGCCTGCAGCGACATCGACGCCAGGACGTAGCCCCCGAGGGGGACGTCGGCCGCGGCGCGGGCGAGCCGCAGCGCCTGGATGTAGTACCGCTGAGCGGCCTCCTGCTGTCCGGTGTCGAAGGCCATCCACCCGGCCAGCCGGGTGAGTTCGGCCGTGGCGCCGAACAGCGACCGGCCGACGTCGTCGGAGTACGAGCCGAGCAGCAGCGGCGCCGCCTCGACCCGCAGGCACTCCGAGACCATGCCCGAACGCCAGTCGCCGCCGCCGTACTTGGAGTCCCAGCGGCGCGCGTCCTCCGCGGCCTCGCGGAGCTTGCCGACGTCGGAGTGGCCGACGTGGTGCGTGCCCGGGGCCGGGTCCTCGCGGGCGACGCGGGCGTCGGCCGGGGTTATCAGCCAGCGGGAGGCGGGCGTGACGTAGGCGCTGACCGCGAACGAGCCGGCCAGGCTCTGCCAGATGCCGCCGCCGCCCGGGCCGCGCCGACCGGGGTCGAGCTTCCACAGGTCGGTCGCCGACTTCACCGCCTCCCCGATGTCGCGCGGGAAGGCGAGGCCCACCTCGGGCGCGGGGTCGGCGTCGGCCAGGCCGATCTCGTGCAGTGGCACGGGGCGGCCGAGCTTGCTGCCGATGGCGGCCGCGATGAGGTGCGGGGCGGCGCCCTGCGGGACCATGCCCTTGGTCACCCAGCGGGCGACCGAGGTCTTGTCGTACCGCAGGGTCAGCCCGCGCTGGGCACCCAGGTCGTTGACCCGGCGGGCGAGTCCAGCGTTGCTGATGCCGGCCAGGGCGAGAAGGGTGCCGAGTTTCTCGTTGGGCCCTCGGGGTTCTTTGGTCATGACCACTACCGCCTCTCGCCGTAAGCGCGAGGGCCGTGTACGCCTGCCACGTCTGTCACACCCTCTCGACGCACCACAACGGCCGCCCCGGCGTCTCTTGTGGAGACGAGCGGGGACCGCCGCCGCCCGAGGGCATGCGCCGGACCCCGAGCCGCCGGGACCTTCGCTTCTCGGGTGAACCCAGGGTAGTTCTCCGCATCCCGACCGTTAAGAGCTGTTGTCCCGGATGGCGAGATTCCTGCCCTGAATGCGGCCTCGCGACTCCTGCTGGTGGCGCGTGCTACCGGCGTATGCGGCCGTGCGCCCATCCGCGCGCTCTGTGCCGATTCGTACGGTGGCGCTTCCATGGTGCCGTGGGTCGGCCCGCGGCTCTCATGTGCGGCTATGGGGGGCAGCAGCGGGCCAGGGGGCTCCGCCACCACAATCCCCGCGGGTGGCGGACCGGTCCGGGGGGCGTGCCGCGCCTCCCGGACCGCGCCGCCCACATGGCACACAACGGACGAATGCGGGCTGGTGGGACATTGGCCTGAAAACGACGTTTCAAGTCCGTCGGTGTGTGTGAAGTGGCTCTGATCAGCGGGGAGTTGGGCCTAAACGGCCCCTCGCCGGACCGTGCGTCGCACGGGGCCCGGCGCTCGACCATGCCCTCATGCGCCTCCTTTCGCGCCGCTCCGTGGCAGCATGTTCCCCGGACGGAGCGGCAGTTCGGCCTGCCGCGGGGGCCAGTTGTCCACGAAGAGGCCCCCCTGGTCCACAACCTGTGGAGGCGGGCGATGCGGTGGCTGGTCGGCTGGAGCAACGCCGCGGTGGGCCAGGTCCCCGGGGCGCGCGGCCGCACACTGCTTCCGGTGGGCGCCCAACTCCTGTGGAGTGACCCCGATCCGCTGTGGGCCGTGGGGGACTGGCGCGCCGACGAGGTGCGCCTGGTACACGCCGAGAACGGCTCCGTCGCCCGGCTGGCCGTGCTGGGCCGTTGCGCCGCCTCCGACGCCGACCTGCGGGTCGGGCTCTTCGCGGCGCGCGGCGGCGCGCTGCGCCACCTGACCACCTGGGCCGGCAGCTACACGTGCGTCCTGCAGATAGGGCGCCGGATCACCGTGCTCGGCGATCTCGCGGGCGCCCGGCCGGTGTTCCACACCCGGTGGGCGCGCGGCACCGCGTACGCCACGGCGGCGCTCCCACTGGCCGACCTGACCGAGGCCGCGCTCGACGTCACGTACCTGGCGGCGCTGCTCGCCTGCCCGGACTCCCCCGAGGCGCTGGGCGACGGCACGCCGTACGCGGGCGTGCGCCGGGTGCCGCCGGGGCACGCGCTGATCCTGCGGGAGGCGGTGCCCGAGGTGAGCGGTTACGAGCCGACCGCCTCCCTGGCGGTGGCCGGAACTCCCGCCGCCCATGTGCCGCCGGAGCGAGCGATCGCCGGCGTGCGGGACGCCCTGGTGGACGCGGTGCGCGCCCGGCTGGCACAGCCCCGCTTCGTACCGGAGCCCGGCGAGGAACCGGCGCCCGGTGTGGGCTCCGACCTGTCCGGCGGCAGCGCCTCCTCCACGCTCGCCCTGCTGGCGGCGGGACTGCCCGGCATGCCCGGCACCCCACTGGGGCACGGCGCGGCGGCCGGCCAGCGGCTGCTCGCGGTCACCTTCAACGACCTCACCGCGGGCGGCGGTCCGGCCCGTGAGGCCGAGCTGGAGCGGGCCCGCGCCCTGGCCGCCGACCCGCGCCTGCACCACGTGGTCGTGCCCGGCGGCGCGCGGGCGCTGCCCTACGCCGACCTCGACGCCGTCCCCCTCACCGACGAACCCGGACCCTCCCTGGTGGCCGCCGGACGGCACCGGCTGCGCCTCGCGGCGGGCGGCGCCGACCACCTCGTCGGGCACGGCGCCCGCCAGGTGCTCGACGCGCACCCGGCGCGCCTGGCCGACCTGCTGCTGGACCGGCGCCGCCGCAGCCTGCTGAGACCTGTCACGGCCCTCGCCCGCGCCGACGGGCCCGCGGGCCGCTCGGTGTTCGTCCCGTTCACGGTCTACCGCGCGGCGCGGCGGCTGGCCCGCACGAGTTATCAACAGGGTGTGCAGAACGCCGCCGCACAGCTGATGGCACGCCGCTTCGACGAGCACGCCGGCCCTCTCCAGGCCTCCCTGGCGGCGCTCGCGTGGTGCCGTCCGGGCCCGGCGGCGCGCTGGCTCACCGGCGAGGCGCTGGCTGAAGTATCGGTTCGCCTGCAGGAGGCGGCCGCCCGCCCCCGTACCGCGGTCGAACGCCCCGGTGAGCGCCGGGCGCAGTCCGCGCTCGCCCGGCACGCCGCCGACCACCGCGTCTTCGAGCAGGCCGCGGAAGTGCGCAGCCAGCGGATCCACGCCCCCTTTCTCGACAACCAGGTCGTCCGCGCCTGCCGCGCGCTCCCCGAGACCCTGCGCGTCCAGCCCGGTGCCCGGGCCACGGTGCTGCGCTCGGTCCTGGAGGGCGCGGGCATCCGCGACCTCCCCCCGGGGTGGGGCGCCACCTCCCAGGTCTCCGCGGCCGCCGCCGCCCGCACCGGTCTGCGCGCCTCCGTCGACGGCCTCCTCGACCTCTTCGACGCGCCGCTCCTCGCCGACGCCGGCCTCGTCGAGGCCGGCGTCGTCCGCGCCGCCCTGCGCGCGGCCGCGGGCGGGGAGGCCGTCGCCACCGACGGCCTCGCCGAACTGGTCGCCACCGAGGTGTGGTTGCGGCGGCTCCTGGCCCGCCGCGGCTCCTGCTGGACCGGCACCGACGCCCCTGCGCAGCGCGCCGTCGCGGGCGGCGTGCACCGCCTCCCGCTCTGAGCGTCACGTCATGCCGCGGGACGGGAGCGAGGCCAGTTGCCTGCCTCCCGGTGACGGGCGGGACGGACCCGGCACCGAGAAGCCGCGTGGAGCCCGCCATGTGAGGGCCCGTCAGGCACGGGATCCGTCCCTGCCACTCCCCCCATGACCACCCCGCTTTGGCGTCGCCGGGGGAATCCGGGAAACTCTCCCCATGCGCATCCCTTCCGTCACGGCGGTCGTCCTCGCCGGGCTGGCGGCCCTGGTGGCCCTCGGCCCGGTCGCGTACGCCACCAAGGAGAGCGGTGGCGGGAAGGGCACGGTCGCCGTCTACGACGAGGAACTGGGCAGGACCCGGGGCGACAAGGCCACGGTGTGCACCTTCCACCTGCGCGGCGAGGGCTTCGAGCCGGGGCAGGCGGTCAACTGGGCCGTGGACCGCGCCAAGGGCGGCCCGGCGATGAACGGCACCTTTGTGACGGGGGACGAGGGGACGGGCAGTTCGGCCCGCATCGTGCTCGCCAACGGCGGCTACCGGCTGACGTGGTTGGGGGAGGGCGCGAAGCCACGCGGCTTCACGGTGGCGTGCGCGGCGATGACGCCGACGCCCGCACCGGCGGCGCCGGCCTCGCCGGTGCCCTCGTACACGCCGGTGCCCGCCGCGTCGATGGCCGCGGCCCTGCCGGGCCAGGGTCCGCTGTCGGCGGCCTCGGGCACCCTGGGGGAGTCGTCGGGGACGGCGGGCACGGTCGGGGCGGCGCTGTCGGCGGCCGCGCTGTGCGGGGCCGGGGCCGCGGCGGTGCTGCTGCGCAGGCGGCGCCCCGCGCGCAGGGTCAGCCGCCACCGCAGGGCGGCGGGCTGAGTCCGCCGGAGGCGGGGCTGTCGGTGCCGTGCCCGACAATGGTGGAACCGTAGGACACCGAGGAGCACCACAGGACGGACGGGCACGATGGCGGTATGGGACGACGTGGTCGGCCAGGAGCGGGTGACGGAGCAGCTTGCCGCCGCCGCGCGTGACGCCGACGCCTTTGTGACGGCCGCCGCCGCGGGCACCGCCCTGCCGTCCGCGTCGAAGATGACTCACGCCTGGCTCTTCACGGGGCCGCCCGGCGCGGGCCGCGACACGGCGGCACGCGCCTTCGCCGCCGCGCTGCAGTGCGTGAGCCCGGACCGGGCCCTGGGCGGCGTGCCGGGCTGCGGCTTCTGCGACGGCTGCCACACCACACTGATCGGCACCCATGCCGACGTCGAGGTGGTGCGCACCGATCTGCTCTCCATCGGCGTCAAGGACACCCGTGACCTGGTGCGCCGCTCCATCCTGTCCCCGGCGTCCGGCCGCTGGCAGGTCATCGTCCTGGAGGACGCCGACCGCCTGACCGAGGGCGCCGGCAATGTGCTGCTGAAGGCCGTCGAGGAGCCCGCGCCGCGCACGGTGTGGCTGCTGTGCGCGCCCTCCATCGAGGACGTGCTGCCGACGATCCGCTCCCGCTGCCGTCACCTGGTGCTGCGCACCCCGCCCGTCCAGGCGGTCGCCGATGCGCTCGTGCGCCGTGACGGCATCGACCCGCGGGTCGCCGAGGCCGTCGCCCGCGCCACCCAGGGCCACATGGACCGGGCGCGCCGGCTGGCCACCGACGAGCAGGCCCGGGCGCGGCGCGCGGCCGTGCTGAAGCTGCCGCTGCGCGTGGACGACGTCGGCGGCTGCCTCAAGGCCGCCCAGGAGCTCGTGGACGCGGCGACGGAGGACGCCAAGCAGCTGTCGGAGGAGCTCGACGGCAAGGAGACCGAGGAGCTGCGCGCCGCGCTCGGCGCCTCCGCGGGGGCGGGCAGCCGCATGCCGCGCGGCACGGCGGGCGTGATGAAAGACCTCGCCGACCGCCAGAAGCGCCGCTCCACCCGGACCCAGCGCGACACCCTCGACCTCGCCCTCACCGACCTGGCGGGCTTCTACCGGGATGTGCTGGCGCTGCAGGTCGGCACGTCCGTGGCCATCGCGAACGTCGAGGCGCGGGACGCGGTGGAGCGCATCGCGTCCGGCTCCCGTCCGGAGAACTCACTGCGCCGCATCGAGGCCGTCCTCGCCTGCCGCGACGCGCTCGACCGGAACGTTGCGCCGCTGCTGGCGGTCGAGGCGATGACGCTGGCGCTGCGGGCCGGCTGACGGCGCCGTCGTCGCGGACGCCCCCGCAGGGCCGCCGACCTGCTCATTTGTGCGGCGGACGGGTGATCGTCTGCGTTCCGCCGCGTCGTCACCCGGTGCCGCGCGGGCCCTTGCCCCAGGCTGGCGTCCGGTGCCCCCGCTCCCTGTCCCCGCGGGGGTGAGCGAAGCGAGCGGGGGCGCGCCCCTGCCTCCGGCGTGGGTGGCCGCCCGTGCCCGGAGGGCTGTGGGGGACCTGCGCGAGGTGGTGTGCCGTACGTGCCCATGGTGGCCGAGGTCGTCCTTCTGTCCGCGTTGCCGGTGCTGGCCGGCGCCGCCGCGTTGCTGCTCGCCCGTTCGGCGCTGCGGCACTGGTGGGAGCAGCGCGCGGGCCGCGTCTATGAGCTGCCCGTGGCCTACGGCGGGGCGGCGCTGCGGGCGGGCGGGGCGGTCCTGGCCCTCGGTGCCGCGTTCCTGACGGCGGCCTTCCCGCCGCTCGCGGACCTCGCGCGGCCGGACGGGGCACGGGACGTGGTCGTCGCGGCGGCCCCCGCGCCGCCCGCACCCGCGGACGTCCGGCCCGGACAGCCCCCGGAGCCCGAGGAGGACGACGCCCCGCCGCGCACCCTGGGGCATCCCTCCGGCGGCACCCTGGAGGAGCTGGAGGACGGCACCCGCGTCTGGCTGCCACCGCAGTACGACTTCCCGAACTCCGCCGGGCTGTACTTCCCCCTGGTCGTCGCCCACCTCGACCCCGCCGACCCGGACCTGTTCGCCGGTTTCGCCGCCCAGTCGCTGCGCGGCCTGGCCGACCCCGTCGTCGTCGTGATGCCCGCCCGCTGCGGCGGCGGGGCGGTGGAGCTGCCCGACGAGGTGGGCCGGCTCTACCGCGTCCTGCCGGGCCGGACCGCCCGCGCGGTGCTCGGTGTGGGCCAGGACGCGGAGTGCGTGGTGCGCGGGCAGTTGCAGCGCCCCTCCCGGTACGCGGCCGCGATCGGCGTTTCCGGCGCCTACGAACCGGACGGCCCGCAGGACCTGGACGGCGGCGCCGCCCGTTCCCCCGCGCGGCCGTACGGCGGCGGCGCGTACCCGGACCGTGCCGCGACCCGCCCGCAGCTGCTGCTCGCCGTGCCCTCCGGCGAGGAGAGCGCCCGCAGCTCCGCCCTCGCCCTGCGGGACCGGATGCGCGGGGCGCCCGCCGAGGTGCGGGTACTGGACAACATCACCCCCCGGCGCAGGCTCTTCGCCCTGGTCGCGGGCTATGTCACCGAGAAGCTGGACGGGCCCGGACGGCCGTGACCGTGCTCGGACTCTGTCGCGGAATCACCCGTATGAGGGCTGTGGATAACGGTTCGCCCGCGGCCGTGCGGATACGCTCGCAAATACCACCACGAGGGAACCGAGGCTCTGATGCGCGCCCTGCTCCGTACTTCCGGCACCGTCCTCGCGGTCGCCGGGTTCCTGCTGTCCGCCTGCACGACCGGGGGGACGAGCCATTCCGCCGCGGCCACGTCGGCCGCGGAATCGCTCAGCGCCCTGCCCGCGGACATCCCGCAGGATCTGCGGCCGTACTACCAGCAGAAGATCAGCTGGCAGGCCTGCAAGGACATGCCCGGTATGCAGTGCGGCACGATGAAGGCGCCGCTCGACTACAAGCACCCTTCGGGCGGCACGGACCTCAACCTGGCCGTCGCCCGCAAGAAGGCCGCGGGTCCCGGCAAGCGCCTCGGCTCCCTGCTGGTCAACCCGGGCGGCCCCGGCGGCTCGGCCATCGACTACCTGCAGTACGCCGCCTTCGGCTACCCTGCGGCCGTCACCGCGCGGTACGACATGGCCGCCATGGACCCGCGGGGCGTCGCCCGCAGCGAGCCGGTCGTGTGCCTGCCCGACAAGCAGATGGACACCTACTCGGCCACCGACGTCACCCCCGACGACAAGGCCGAGGTCGACAAGCTCGTCGCCGCGGACAAGACCTTCGCCAACGGGTGCCGGCAGCGCTCCGGCAAGCTGCTGGAGCACGTCACCACCGTCGACGCCGCCCGCGACATGGACATCTTCCGCTCGCTGCTCGGCGACGCGAAGCTGAACTACGTCGGCAAGTCCTACGGCACCTTCCTCGGCGCGACCTACGCCGGCCTGTTCCCCCAGCGCGTCGGCCGGCTCGTCCTGGACGGTGCCGTCGACCCGTCCGTCTCCGCCCTGGAAAGCAGCCGCGCCCAGGCCGGCGGGTTCGAGGTCGCCTTCGACGCCTTCGCCAAGGACTGCATCCGCCGGCGCGACTGCCCGCTCGGCACCAAGAGCACCGCCGACGCCGGCCGCCGCCTCGACGCCGTCTTCCGCTCCCTGGACGCCAAGCCGCTGCCCACCGGCTCCAGCCGCAAGCTGACCGAGGCGCTCGGCACCACCGGCGTGATCTCCGCGATGTACGACGAGAGCATGTGGCCCACCCTGCGCACCGGGCTCTCCAAGGCCGCCAAGGGCGACGGCAGCGTCCTGCTCCGCCTGTCCGACTCGTACTACGAGCGCGACAACCAGGGCCACTACTCGAACCTCATGTACGCCAACGCCGCGGTGAACTGCACCGACCTCCCGCCGGCCCTCACCGGCCCGCCCGCCGCCGATCGCGCGGTGTCCACCTTCCGCGAGGCCTCCTCGCACTTCGGTGACAACCTGGCGTGGTCCAGCCTCATCTGCGCCTACTGGCCCGTCCGCCCCACCGGCCACCCCCAGCGCATCGAGGCCCGCGGCGCCGCCCCCATCCTCGTGGTCGGCACCACCCGCGACCCCGCGACCCCCTACGGCTGGGCGAAGTCCCTCGCCGAGCAGCTCGACTCCGGCGTCCTGCTGACCTACAAGGGCGACGGCCACACCGCCTACGCCCGGGGCAGCGACTGCATCGACAAGGCGGTCAACACCTACCTCCTCAAGGGCACCCCGCCCGCCGCCGGCAAGACCTGCTGACCCGGCCACCCGGGAGGCCCCGACCCTGGTCAGGGCCTCCCTCAGAACTGTGTAGACTTGTGCCCGCTGCCGATGCGAAGCTGTCTCGGGCAGCTTGCCGCCTTAGCTCAGTTGGCCAGAGCAACGCACTCGTAATGCGTAGGTCTCGGGTTCGAATCCCGAAGGCGGCTCACCTGAACCCCCAGGTCGGATCTAGTCCGACCTGGGGGTTTGTCGTTCAGTGGATAGCGGTGGTGTCGAGTACGTGCCCACACCCCTGTGGGGGTCGGCGAGGCCGGCTGTGCGCCCAGGTCCGCCGCTGCCGGGGGACCGCCGCCTACGCCACGCAGCGCCTCCACGAAGGCGCCTGCGGCCGATGGACTCGACTGCTGCTGTGAACATTCGGCCATCGGCACGAGGCGTGCCGCTGCATCGGAACTACGCGTGCCGGGTCGGACCCGCTCGCTCAGACCTGCGCCTTCCGCCGCCGCCCGACAACCCAGAGCCCGCCGCCGGCACCGAGTGCGACCAGCGCAACTCCACTGATGATCTGGAGCCCGGTGGCGCCAGTGTGCGCAAGCGCGCCCTCGTGGCCCTGGTCGCCGGGGGAGTTGCCGCCGTCGGAGGCACCGCCGTCGGTCGACCCGCCGTCGGTCGATCCGCTGCCGCCCGACCCGCTGCCGCCACCGGTTCCGTTGCCGGGCTTGCCGGTGAGCACGAATGTCGCCGTGTTGTTCGCCAAGTTCTTGTCGACGGCCCACGTCGCATCCTCGAAGACCCTGGCAGGGCTGACCTCGACTGAGCCGGACGCGTTCTTGACGACCTTGTCGATCTTCAACGTGAAGGTGTACGAGACCGTCTGGCCGACGTTCACGGACGAGTGCGAGAGACACGTGTACAGCAAAGCTGCGGCCTGCTGCTCCCCGCTCCCGCCCGTGGACTTCGACCTCTTGCAGGCTTCGGGCTTGTGCACGACCTCTGCACCCTGAGGCACCGTGAACGTGGTTTCGGTTTTGGTTGCGAAGAAGGCGCCGAACCACGCCGGGCCCTGGTTCGTGAACCCGACCGTGGCCGTCACCGTGTCCCCGACGCTACCGCTCGCCGCGCCGCCCCTGGCCACGAAATCGGCCGTGTTGTGTGTCTCGAACAGCATGCCACCGGAGACCGTGTGCCACGTGTCGGTCGCGTTCCCGCCCTCGTCGCTGTAGATCGTCTTCAACGTGGTCACGGTCAGCGCGGGGCCCGTCCCCTTGGTGAACTCGGCCGAGCCCCGGGCGCTCGCTCGCGCGGCGGCGGTGTCCTCGAAGACCTGGTAGTGGATCGCGTCGACCAATGCACGCTTGTTGACGGCGAGTTGGACCGGCTCATCGAGGTGGCCGTACATGCCGGGCCCGAAGGTCCGGTCGATCTCGCAGAGCGCCTCCGTCACGGGCTGTGACCACGTGTCCGGGTTCCGAGTCGTCCGTGTCGCGTACTCGCAGTTGGAGTACTTCGTCACGAAGTCCAAGCCGTCCGTGACGTCCATCTTCAGCAGTATCCCTTGGACTTCGCTGCCCCAGTTGGCGAAGCCGAGAGGCGCCTTGTAGACGTCGCCGACTGTGGTGTGCTCGGCTTCGTCGCCGCTGTACAGCGGCGATACGCCGAGGTCGGGCCCGCCGACCCGGACGCGGATCCCCGCGTTTTGAAAGTCCACGCCGTCGGCCTGGGCGGTGACCTTGACGGCGCCGTCGTCGCCGATCTTGTTGCCCTTGACGCTGGTGAGGTGCACCGGATCCAGCTCGGAAGGCCCGTGGTGGAGGGTCTGGTCACCGTGACAGGTTTCGATCATGCCGGACGTCGTGCAGGTGAAGCCCGCCTGAGGGATGCTCACGTCCGCGATGCCGGCCAGCTCGCTGAAGTCGTAGGTGTAGGTGACATCGATGGTGGTGTCCGCTCCCAAGTTGTCCACGAGCATACGGGTCGTGCCTTCACCCGGGCCGCCTTCATGGTCGTACGGTTGCAGTACGACTACTGGGGACGACCAACTGAGTTCGACCAAGGTGTCGGAGGCGTGAGCCATGCCGGTGCCCACAAGGGCCGCCGCCAGGAATGCCAGAACACCAAGCCCACCGGCCAGGTGCCGAAGCAGAGTTGCGCGAAATTTCATGCCTTGGTGACTGACAGGACAGTCCGTCAGTTGCAGGGGGCATGGTTACGGAATGGTGAACGCCGGTAATCGCCCGCCAGACCTCTGGGCTGACAGCCGTCGCCTCCACCCTGCGAAGGGTATGTCGGTCAAGGGGATCGCGCGCTACCTGGGGATCGCCGGGAACACCGTGCGGCGGGCCGCGGCCGTGTACCCACCGTTAGCTGTCTGCTTCGTGAACGTCCAAACCCGCGCGTCCCGGCTGAACATGCTGTGGGGCCACAGGTCGGGGAGCTGACACCGTCGAGCCTCAGCGCGGGGCGGCAGGTGACGGGCGAGAGGCCGTTCTTATGAACAAAGCCACCCGCGCCAGTGCTCAGCCACTGCCCCAGGGTCGCCGCAAGATCCCTGCCCCAAAAATCCTCACCAGCGCGTAGACGTTGACGAGCGCTACACAGCCTTCGGTCTCAGTCGGTGTCTCAGTTGACGCCAGTTCCGGGGTGGTTCGCGTCTGTCTGAGGTGATCGCTGTCAGTTCGCTTCTGATGGGTTGATGGCGACGAGCTCGACCTCGAAGCCGTCGGTGTTCTCCAGGTAGGCAGCGTAGGTCTGCTCGCCTCCAGCGTGCGGGTGGCGGTCGGGGAACATCAGGCTCCAGCCGTGCCGCGGGGCCTCTGAGGCCAGCGCCTCCACCATGTCGTGGCCTTCAATGTGGAACGCCAGATGGTTCAGGCCAGGTCGGCACCGGTCGTGCTGGTCGGAGGTGAGGGCCGGGGACTGCTCGAAGACCAGGTAAGTCGCCCCGAGCCGCCAGCTGCGGCCGTTGCTCCAGCTCTGGAACAGCGTGTAACCCAGGGCTTCCAGCAGCCAGCCGAAGGAAGAGGCGGCGCGGTCGAGGTCGGGCACCCAGATCTCGACGTGGTGCAGCATCCCAGTGGCCGGGCGCGTCATGCCGCCACCGCCGGGACGGGTCCGGCCAGGTGGCCGCGTTCGAACCGGGCGCCGGCCCGGACCAGGGCGACCAGGTGCGGCGCGTTCACCGACCGCCACCGGTCCTGCGCGGACTCGACCAGCTTGAACACCATCGCCAGGGCGGCCGTCCTGCTGCCCGCGCCCTTGGTCACCTTCGTCCGCAGCCGAACGGTGGCGAAGGTCGACTCGATGGGGTTGGTGGTCCGCAGGTGGATCCAGTGCGCGGCGGGGAAGTCGTAGAACGCCAGCAACTCGCCCTCATCATCGGTGATCTTCTTGACCGCCTTGGGGAACTTCGCACTGTACTGCTTGGCGAACCCCTGGACGGCCCGGGCCGCGTGCTCGCGGTCTTCGGTATGGCAGATGTCCTGCAGGGCCTTCTTTGCGGCCGGCTGGGCGGACTTGGGCAGGCAGTCGATCACATGAGTGGTTGTGTGAACCCAGCACCTTTGTTCGCGGGTGGTGGGGAAGACCTCGCCCAGGGCCTTCCAGAAGCCGAGCGCGCCGTCCCCGACCGCGAGCACCGGAGCGCGCATGCCACGGCGGGCGCAGTCCCGCAGTAGGCCGGCCCAGGCCTCGGACGACTCCCGATAGCCATCCGTCACCGCCACCAGTTCTTTGGTGCCGTCGGCACGCACGCCGATCATCACCAGGACGGCGGCCTTTGTTTCCTCCAGGCGTATCCGCAGGTGAACGCCATCGGCCCACACATACACGTAGTCGGTGGTGGACAGGTCGCGCTCCTGGAACGTGGTGTGGCCGGCTCGCCACTGCTCGGTAAGCCGGGTGACGGTGGCTGGCGACAGCCCAGCCGTCGAGCCGAGGAACTGCTCCAGCGCGGGCACGAAGTCGCCCGAAGACAGGCCGTGCAGGTAGAGCAGCGGCAGCACCTCGGCGATCTTCGGTGACCTCCTGGCCCACGGGGGCAGAATCGCCGAGGAGAAGCGCTTCCGCTCGCCGGTGGCCTCATCGACGCGCTTGTCGTTGACCCGCGGCGCCTTCACCTCGACCACACCGGCCGCCGTGGTGATTTTCCGCGGCTGGTGGTGGCCGTTGCGGACCACCAGCCGACGGCCCCACTCGTCCCGCTCATCGGCCAACTCGGTGATGTAGGCCTTGACCTCTGCCTCCAGAGCGCCGGCGAGCATCCGTCGTGCGCCCTCCCGGACGATCTCGTCCATCCGGCCCTTCTTCATTCTCGTGACCGGTTCGTGGTCCAGCAGCATCCGGGCCCACCCCCAGAACCCCGCACCCCGGACACGCCGGTGGCCCGGCCGGGGTTCACCGCCCCGGCCGGGCCACCTCGCGCTGACGCGCGCTCACGGTCGCCCGTGTGCGGGCCCGCGCGTCAGCGCGTCAGCGCTTCGCGCTGCCGTCCTCCCAGTGCTTGGTCACGGGAGTCGCCGTCACGTCGCCCGAGTACACCAGTGCCACACGGTGGTTGTACTGGATCGTGTACTGCGTCTTCGCGCCGGTGACGACCGTCCCGCTGGACTTGAAGAAGTCCACCGTGGCGTTCGGCGGCTGCGTGGCCACGTAGGCCTGGCCGGCCGGCAGGGTGTACACGCCCAGCGGGACCTGCGTCGAGGCGCCCAGGCCGGTCGGGTACTCCGACGCGTCCGGGTAGCTCGACCCGTAGACGTCGACCGGAGTGCTGCCCGCGGCGGAGATGATCTTCACGCCGTAGGCCTGCTTGGTGTTCTGGCCGCCCGGGTTGTAGAACCACACCTTCGCGCCGCTGAACCAGATCGCCGTCCAGTCGCCCTGCTCGTCGGCGACGACGAACTGCTGGCCGGTCTGCGCGGTGCTGCCCCAGTCGCTGATCTCGTCGGTGCCCGGGGCGGTGCCGTGGATCGCCTGGTCACCGAAGAGCGGGGCGGACGCGTCCGGCGCGGTGCGCAGGAAGACGAAGTTCGACGCCTGCTGCCGGTCCGTGCACGCGGTCGTCGCGCCGGTCGGGTCGTCGATCGGGCACACCCGGACGGTCTGCAGGTTGGTGTCGAAGACGGGGTCGATGGTCACGACCGAGCCCACGGGCGCGGTGCCGCGCAGGCCGCTGAGCGGCGCGCCGAGCAGGCGCATGAAGTGGTCCCAGTCCCAGCTCGGTCCCGGGTCCCAGTGCTGAGCGCGGATACCGGACGGGCTTCCGCCGGCGACGTTGTCGTGACCCACGATGTGCTCGCGGTCCAGCGGTATGTCGAACCGGTGGGCCAGGTACTGCACGAGGTAGGCGGTGGACTCGTACTGCGCCTCGGTGTACCAGGTGGCGCCCTGCGCGGCGAAGCCCTCGTGCTCGATGCCGATCGAGTGCAGGTTCGAGGAGTAGTTGCCCGCCTGGAACGCGATGTCCTTCGTGGCCACCATCTGCGTCACCGCGCCGTCCGAGGACCGCATGACGTAGTGGGTCGACACGCCGTTCGACGGGTTGGCGAGACCGGCCACGCCGGAGTCGTACGTGCCCTCCAGGTCGTGGATGACGATGGTGTCGATCTTGATGCCGTTGGCGGGGCGGTTCGACACCTGCATGCCGGCCGGGGAGCCGGGCACGAAGGTGCACGGCACGGCCGGCGGGCACTCGGTGGCGGTGGTCGCCGATGCCTTCAGGTGCAGCCGGTCCACCTGGGCGGTGGCGGGGCGCACCGAGGGGGCGGCGTTGAGCCGGACCCGCTGGCCGTCCTTGGTGGTGACGCCGGCGCCGCCGCGGATGGTGGCGAAGACGCGGTCGGCGAAGCCCGCCGCGTCCCGCTTCTGCGGCGACTGGCTGTAGCGGGCGACCGCGCCGTACCACTGGGCGGCGTCCGCCGGTGCGCCGCCGGCCACCTGCTTCTCGTACGAGGCCAGCAGGGCCGCGCCACCGCGGATGTTCGCCGCGGGGTCCGTGCGCAGCGCGTCCTCGGACAGGCCGGTCAGCTTCGCGGCGGCCTGCAGGGTGTGCAACGCCGGGTTCGCGGCCATCGACTTCAGGTCGCTGCGCCCGACGGCGCCCGCGCCGTCGTCGGCCATCATGGCCGGGGTCACGTCGGTGAGGTGCATGGGCCCGTAGCCGCCGTCCGCGCTGGCCTGCGCGCCGTGCGACTCCCAGGCCGACTCCTGGTACGCCAGGCCGAGCAGGACGCTCGGCGGGACGTGGTACTCCGCGGCGGCCGAGGCGAAGTCCTGCTGCCGGGCCGTGTCCGCGGTGGTCGTGGTGCCGCTCGTCGTGTCGGCCAGCGCGTTGACCGGCAGAACGGCCAGGCCGCTCGCGGCCACCGCGCCCATCGTGATCGCGAGCGTCAACCGCCGCCGCGTCTTCCTTCTGTGCAAGGTGCTGATCCTTTACGGGAGCTCAGAACTGGAGAGGTCGTCGGGCACTCCGCGGGCCGGGCCGCCACCGGGGACCGCGCTTGCCGGGGCCTCGACCGGCGATATGGTAACCGACCGGTCATCTACAGCCAAACCCACTGCAACGCGCGTGACCCGGCCGGTGCCGCTGGCTCCGGAGGGCCGTCGTCGCAGCTCAGGACATCCGGTCCCCGCATCCGCCACATTGCCGTGCGGGCCGTCCGCCCCTCGCGAGGGCGCCCGTGACGCCAGGCGTCACGGCTGAACTGCTTGACGATGCAAATAGACTACGTGGTCGATGCACGGGGGCGCCACGCGGTCGGGCGACGAAGGTGTGAAGGTCTTGAACAGGTCCCCCGCGGCGCTCGACCCGTTGCCTCCGCTCCTCCGGGCCTTGCCGCTCATCCTCCGAACCCGCGAACGGTGGCCGTGTACGCGGGAGGCAGGCGTCAGGGCCCCTCGGCCGGCGGGCGGCGTGTGGCCGGCCGCGGTACCGAGGAGCCCTGCTGCAGCGGTGGTTCAGCGCTCGCGCGGGGGTGTCCCGGCGATCGTCGCGGCCTGGGTCAGGCCGTGGTGACGGTGACGTCGGCCGCGTTCACGTACACGTAGCGGTGGTTGAACTGCACCGTGTAGTACTGCTTGGCGCCGGTGACGACGCCCTGCCGGCTCGGGAAGAAGTCCTGGCCGTTGACCGGGGGCTGGTCCGCCACGTAGGCCTGGCCCACCGGGATGCCGTAGTTGGGCGCCGTGAGCGGGTTCTGCGCGTCGGGGCCCCAGCCGGCCGGGACCTCGGACGGGTCGGGGAAGGCCGTGCCGTAGACCGGCGCGGTCGTGGTGCCGGCCGCGGTGAGGATCTTCACACCCGTGGTCGGGATGGTGTTCTTGCCCTCGGGGTTGGAGATCCAGCCCTTCTGGCCGTCGAACCAGATGGCCGTCCAGTCGCCCTGCTGGTCGGCGACGACGAACTGCTGGCCGGCCTGGACCGTGGTGCTCCAGTCGCTGACGTCGTCGGTGCCGCTCGTCGCGGTCGGGTGCACGTTCGCGTCCAGGACGAGCGGGGAGTCCTCGCTGGGGCCCTGGTGGACGAAGAGCGAGCTCGCCGGGACCGTCTTCGGGGTGCACACCGGGGTGCTGCCCGTGGGGTCGTCGGCCGGGCAGACGGTGAACGTCTGCAGGTTCTTGTTGAAGGTGGGCGCGATGGTCACCACGCTGCCGACCGGGCCGACGCCGCTCGTCCCGTCGTCGAACGGGGCGCCGATCTTCTTCATGAAGCGGGTCCAGTCCCACTCGTTGCCCTGGTCCCAGTGCATGCCGGCCAGGTCGGCGGTCTTGCCGCCGGGCACGTTGTCGTGGGCCAGGATGTGCTGGCGGTCCAGGGGGATGTCGTACCGGTCCGCCAGGTACTTCACCAGCTTGGCCGTCTGCTGGTAGGCGACGTCGGTGTACCACTGCGCGCCGAAGGCGGAGAAGCCCTCGTGCTCGATCTGGATCGCGTGCAGGTTGCTGTCGTAGTTGCCGTCACCGAAGGCGACGTCCTTGTCCGACACCATCTGGGTGACCGCGCCGTCGGAGGAGCGCATCACGTAGTGCGCGGCGGCGGCGTTCGGTCCCTGGAAGGTCCGGATGGCCGCGTCGTAGGAGCCCTCCGTGGTGTGCAGCACGATCTGCGTGATCTTGATGCCGTTGGCGGGCCGGTTGGAGACCTGGACACCCGTGGACGACGCCTGGACGAACTGGCAGTCCATCGACTTGGGGCACTCGGCCGGCGTGTTCGGATCGGTCTTGGCCAGCTTGAGCTCGGCCAGCTGCCCGGTGGCCGGGGTGGCGGACGGGTCGGCCTGCACGGTGACCTGCTGACCGTCCGACGTGGTCTGCCGGACGCCGGAGCGGATCGAGGCGAAGACGTCCGAGACGAAGGACTGCGCGGCCCTCTCGTTCGGCATCTGGCTGTACTTGGCGACCGCCCCGGCCCAGTCGGAGGCGTTGTCCGAGGTCTGGCCGGTCAACTGCTTCTGGTAGGAAGCCAGCAGGGCGGCGCCGCCGCGGAGGTTGTCCCGCCGGTTGTGGCGCAGGTCGTCGGCGGGGATGCCGGTGAGCTTCGCGGCGGTGAGCAGGGTGTGCAGCTCGGGGTGCTTGGTCGCGGAGGTGAGCTCCGAGTCGCCGGTGATGCCCGAGGGGCCCTTCCGCAGCATCTCCGGAGTGGCGTCGGTGAGGTTCATGAATCCCCACCCGGCGTTGTTGCTGTAACCGGAGTGGGACTGGAGCCCGGACTCCTGGCGGGCCACGCCGAGGAGCACGGAGACCGGCACGTGGTACTCGGCCGCGGCCGCTTCGAAGTCCGCCTGGGTGGCCGACTGGTGCGGGGCCGGGCCGGACTGGCCCGCCAGGGCGGTCGAGGGCAGGAGCGTGAAGGCACCCACGGCCAGAGCTCCGCCGGCGACGACGGCCGGAAGCAGGCGCTTCCTTGTTCGCTTGTGCAAGGCATTCCTTCCGATACTGCTTCTACTGCTGTGTGATGCGCAGCACGCACGGCGCGGGGACCGTCAGGTGTCCGATCGGTGATCCCGTGCCGCGTTCGGTCACGCCCGCATCGTCGGCGCCACCGGCCGGGCGGATTCCGCCCGGATATGGGTGCGCCGACGTGAACGGGGGAGGTGCGCACCGGAGTTCAGTTGTGCCCGCCGAACCCGACATCGTTGTCATGACGACCCGTCGAAGTCGATCGATCAGCGGCATGTCGAGCATTCAATCACACGCTTCGTTGGTGACGGCATCGATTCCTCGATGTGGACGGCGAGGCGTCGGTCACCCTCTGCGGACCGGGTGCGGGCCCGGTAACTCACCGGGATTTCGCGCCTTTTGATGCCGGAATCCGGCGCTCCGCAAGCTACCGGCTGGTCACAACGTTTCACAACATCTTCAGATGGTGTCGCGCCCGGGTGAAGCGGAAGCGTCCTGCGGGTGGCCCCGGGACGGGACCCGGACGGGGCTCGGGCAGGAACCGGACAGGAACCGGACAAGGCCCGGACAGGAACCGGGCAAGGCCCGGACAGGAACCGGACGGGACCCCGCCCGGAGGGGCGACGGGGCGGGCGGATAAGAAGGCCGGATGACCCGGATACCGACCCGGCGGCGCTGATGCCGTCCCTGGATACCGCCCAGTGGGCGGTGGCCCTGCTCGCGCTCTTCCTCGTCGGCTACTCCAAGACCGGGGTGTCCGGGGCGGGGACGGTGGGGGTGGCGCTGTTCGCCCTCGTGCTGCCGGCGAAGCTGTCGACCGGAGTGCTGCTGCCGCTGCTGCTGGTCGGCGACGTGGTGGCGGTGGCGTCGTACCGGCGGCATGCCGACTGGGGCCGGCTGGTCCGGCTGTTCCCGTGGGTGGTGGTGGGCGTCCTGCTGGGAGCGGCGGTGGTGCGCCGGGTGGACGACGCCCGGATGCGGGAGCTGATCGGGGCGCTGCTCCTGCTGATGCTCGCGGTGCACTGGTGGAGCCGGCGGCGTGGCCCGGACGACCGGTTGGTGCACCACCGGGCCGTCGCCGCGGGGGCCGGGGTGCTGGCCGGGTTCGCCACGATGACGGCGAACGCGGCGGGACCGATCATGGCGCTGTACTTCCTGGCCGTCGGGCTGCCGATGCTGGGGTTCCTCGGCACCAGCGCCTGGTTCTTCCTGCTGCTCAACGCCTTCAAGGTGCCGTTCAGCGTCGGGCTCGGCCTGATCACGCCCGCGACGCTGGCCTTCGGCGCGCTCACCGCCCCGGCCGTCCTCGCCGGTGCCGCGGCCGGCCGGGCGACGATCAGCCGTATCAGCCCGAAGGTCTTCGAGCGGGTCACGGTCGTGCTCACCCTGTTGGCGGCCGTCCGCCTGGTCACGCTCTGACACCCGGAGGGACAGCGCGCCGTGCGCGCTGTCCCTCCGCTGACACATGGCTTTCCTCGGTCCGTACTCGTTGTCACGGCAACGGCCGGTCGCGCGCCGCACGAGCGGGCGCGTCCGGGAGTCCAGACGAGAGAAGGCGCGCATGAACGTCAGTGCACACATCGAGGCCGTCTACGCGGAGGTCTGCCGGCGCAATGCCGGTGAGCCCGAGTTCCACCAGGCGGTGGGGGAGGTGCTGCACTCGCTGGCGCCGGCACTTCAGGCGCACCCGGAGTACCTGGAGGCGCGGATCGCGGAGCGGGTGTGCGAGCCGGAACGGCAGGTGATCTTCCGTGTGCCGTGGGTGGATGACCAGGGCCGGCCGCAGGTCAACCGGGGCTTCCGGGTGGAGTTCAGCAGCGCCCTCGGGCCGTACAAGGGGGGCCTGCGCTTCCACCCCAGTGTCAATCTGGGCATCGTGAAGTTCCTGGGCTTCGAGCAGATCTTCAAGAACGCGCTCACCGGCCTGGCGATCGGCGGCGGCAAGGGCGGCTCGGACTTCGACCCCAAGGGCCGCTCCGAGGGCGAGATCATGCGTTTCTGCCAGTCGTTCATGACCGAGCTCTACCGTCACCTCGGCGAGCACACCGACGTCCCCGCCGGGGACATCGGCGTCGGTGGCCGGGAGATCGGCTACCTCTTCGGCCAGTACAAGCGGATCACCAACCGTTTCGAGGCGGGCGTCCTCACGGGCAAGGGCATCGGCTGGGGCGGTTCCCACGCGCGCACCGAGGCCACCGGGTACGGCGCGGTGTTCTTCGCCAAGGAGATGCTGGCGACCCGCGGCCAGGGCTTCGAGGGCCGCAAGGTGGTCGTCTCGGGTTCGGGCAACGTCGCGGTGTACGCGATCGAGAAGGTGCGCGCCCTCGGCGGCACGGTGGTGGCCTGCTCGGACTCCTCGGGCTACGTCGTCGACGAGGACGGCATCGACCTGGAGTTGCTGAAGGAGGTCAAGGAGGTGCGCCGCGGCCGGCTCTCCTCCTACGCGGAGGCGAAGCCGAAGGCGCGCTGGTCGGAGCGCGGTTCGGTCTTCGAGGTGCCCTGCGACGTGGCCCTGCCGTGCGCGACGCAGAACGAACTGGCCGGGCAGGACGCCGGCGCGCTGGTCAAGAACGGGGTCGTGGCCGTCGCCGAGGGCGCGAACATGCCGTGCACGCCCGAGGCGATCGAGACCTTCCGCGAGGCCGGGGTGCTCTTCGGGCCGGGCAAGGCCGCCAACGCCGGCGGTGTGGCGACCTCCGCGCTGGAGATGCAGCAGAACGCCTCCCGTGACGTGTGGACCTTCGCGCAGACCGAGGCCCGGCTGGCCTCCGTCATGCAGTCCGTGCACGCCGAGTGCCGTGCCACCGCCGAGACGTACGGCGGCAGCGGGGACGACTACGTGCTGGGCGCCAACATCGAGGGGTTCCTGCGGGTGGCCGAGGCGATGACCGCGCAGGGCGTCGTCTGACGGTCTGTCCGAACACGAAGGCCCGCCGGCGCGGCGGGCCTTCGCGTGCGTGCGGGGCCGGGGTTCAGGGCGCGCCCATCTCCCGGGCGAACGAGCCGGGGTCGGTGTCGTAGCCGCGGACGGCCGGGTGGAAGTGCCACTCGCCCGAGCCGGCCCGGACGAACTCGCCGAGTGCCGCGGCGGTGGAGCCCGCGACCTCGGAGAAGTCGGACGCCGCGAGGTCGGCGTAGCCCTCGACGACCCGCACGCGGGTGCCCGCGACGTCGCCGAAGGTGATCCGGCCGTCGTGCTGCTGGATGGCTATGCCGACGACGACGCGGCCGAACGCCGGTGAGAGCCGGTCGAATTCGAGGGTCATGACCTCGTCGTCGCCCAGGCCCTTGCCGTTCTTGCTGTCGCGGTTGAGCGTGATCGTGCCGTCCGGCGAGCGGCTGTCGAAGTGCACGAGGTAGGCCGGATCGCCGTGCGGGGACTTGGCGAGGTAGGTGGCGGCGACGATGTCGAGGTCGTGGGCGGGGGTGCCGAGCGGGCTGGGGTCCCATTTGAGACGGACCTCGACCTTGCTGACGCCCTTGTTGAGGGTGCTCACTGCTGTTCCTCCGTCGGTGCGGGGTGAATCGGCGGGCGGGGACGCCGAGTTCGAGTCTCCGACGGAACACCCCCGGTTCACAAGATCACCTGGTCGGGGGGCCGGCCGCGCGAGCACGGCGGCCTGGTGAGGCCGCCGCAAAGGTAAGTGACGATACGTCAGGCAGGTGGTGAGGTCTCCGGGGATCAGGCCGACGCGAGGGACTGCTCGGCCCAGAGGGTCTTTCCGGCGGGAGTGTGGCGCGTGCCCCAGCGGTCGGTGAGCTGGGCGACCAGCAGCAGACCCCGGCCGCCCTCGTCGGACAGCCGGGCCCGCCGCATGTGCGGGGTGGTTCCGCTGCCGTCCGAGACCTCGCAGATCAGGGAGCGGTGATCGCGGATCAGCCGCAGCTGGATGGGCGGTCCGCCGTACCGGATGGCGTTGGTGACCAGCTCGCTCACCACCAGTTCGGTGGTGAACACCACGTCGTCCAGGCCCCACGAGGCCAGCCGCTCGCTCACCCGCCGCCGGGCCTCCGCCACGTGGGCGGGGTCGCCCGACAGGTCCCAGGAGGCGACGTGGTTCCCGTCCAGGGCCCGGGTACGGGCCACCAGGAGGGCGATGTCGTCGATCCGCCGTTCGCCGATCGCCTCGCCGCCGCGCATCGCCGCCAGGACCCGGTCGCACAGGTCCTCCAGGGAGCCGGCGGGGGCGGCGAGCGCCCGGCGCAGCTGCTCCAGGCGCTGGTCGACGTCGCGGCCGCGGGAAGTCAGCAGGCCGTTGGTGAACAGGGCGAGCACCCCGCCCTCGGGGACGGCGATCTCGGCGGCCTCGAACGGCAGGCTGCCGAGGCCCAGCGGCGGCCCGGCGGGCAGGTCGACCACGGTCACGGTGCCGTCCGGGAGCGCCAGCAGGGGGGCGGGGTGGCCGGCGCGGGCCAGGGAGCACACCCGGGAGACCGGGTCGTAGACCGCGTACAGGCAGGTGGCGCCCACGTCGCCGGGGATGTCGCCGATGGCCTCGCGGGCCTCGGTGTTCACCGGGCACTCCTCCGTCTCCCGCTCGGACGCGGCGTGGGTCACGATGTCGTCCAGGTGGGTGAGCAGCTCCTCCGGCGGCAGGTCGATGTCGGCGAGGGTCCGCACGGCCGTCCGCAGCCCGCTCATGGTCGCCGAGGCGCTGATGCCGTGCCCGACGACGTCGCCCACGACCAGGCCCACCCGCGCGCCGGGCAGCGGGATCACGTCGAACCAGTCGCCGCCCGCCTCGCCGCCGGCCGGCAGGTAGCGGGCGGCGGCCTCCACGGCGCTCAGCCGGGGCGGGCCCTGCGGGAGCAGGCTGTGCTGCAGGGCGAGGGCGATGCTGTGCTCGCGGGCGTAGCGCCGGGCGTTGTCCACGTAGACCGCGGCCCGGGTGACCAGGTCGTCGGTGATCGTCAGATGGCTCGTGCGGAACCGTTCCGGGCTGCCGCCGTGGCGGACCAGGGTGACCGCGCCGAGCGTCGCGCCACGGGCCCGCACCGGCGCCGCGATGAGCGAGTGCGCCCCGTACTTGCGGACCAGTGCGGCGCGCGGCGGGTCCTGCTCCAGCCACTCGGTGATCGCGGGGTCGGCGAAGGAGCGCATCACGGGCCGGCCGGTGACCATGCACTCGGTGATGGGTGAGGTGACGGGGTGCAGGTGCATGCCGCCGGGCGAGAGCACCGTCTCGGGGACGGACCGGTGCGCCGCCCGGCGCAGCGCGACCGGACCCGACAGCACGGCCGGGGGCTGCTCGCCCCGGAACACCTCGTCCAGCAGGTCGACGCTGACGAAGTCGGCGAGCCGGGGCACGATGACCTCCGCCAGTTCCCGTGCCGTGCCCTCCACCTCCAGGCTCGCCCCGATCCGGGTCCTGGCCTCGGCGAGCAGCGCCAGCAGTTCCCGGGACTCGGTCTCCTGGGTGTGGTCGAAGGCGACCAGGCCCACGGCGCGCACCCGTCCGCCGGCGTCCTTCAGCGGGTAGATGTCCACGCCCCACACGTGCGCCCTGGTCTCGCCGGGCACCCGCGACGCGTAGTGCTCCATGTAGTCGGCCACGCCGGTCGCGGCGACCTTCCGGATGCGCTGCTCGTTCTCCTCGTAGGCCGGACCGTGCAGGAACTCGGTCAGCCGCAGCCCGCGCAGTTCCGCCTCGGAGCGGCCGGTGGCCCGTTCCAGGCCCGGGTTGACGCGCAGCACCCGGGCGTCGTCGTCGAAGACCACCAGGGCGTCGGGGTTCTGCTCGAACATCCACCGCATGAGGGTGGCGTGCGCGTACGGGCCGAGGTCAGGGGGCGCCTGCTCCGGCTCGTCCGCGGGCAGGGCCAGGAACAGGAAGCCCGCCCAGCGCTCGCCGTCCAGCAGCGGCACGACCCGGGCCCGGCCGTCCGCCGGCAGCGGCAGACCCCCGCCGACGAGCTCGTCCAGCGGCGCGCCGACCGCCTCCCGTGGTGTGTACCCGAACAGGCGCTGAGCTCCTGCGCTCCAGGACGTCACGCGGCCGTCGACGTCCGTCACGGCGATGGCGGCCGACTGGTCGAGGCGCGAGCCCGCCGGTCCCGGGGGCAGCGGACCCGCCGGCGTACCGGGTCTGTCCATGGCGTATACCTGACCCTCTGCCGCATGAACGGGCACTGTCCACCATTGCCCGCGCGCGGTGCGATGGCAAGGCGAACGGAACGATCTTCGTCCCTGAGGCAACCGAACAGGTGCCCCACCCGGTTGGGCGGGTGTGAGGCCGGAATCAGGGACAGGAATGCGATGGCGAGGACAGCACGGTGAGGGACGCGGGGCCGGACTTCGAGGAGTTCGTCACCGCGCGCGGGCCGAGGCTGCTCCGGGTCGCCTGGCTGCTGACGGGGGACGCCCACCTCGCGGAGGACCTGCTGCAGACGGTGCTGGCGAAGGTCTGGCCCAAATGGCGCGGGATAGCCGGCGAGAACCCCGAGGCGTATGTGCGCAAGGCGCTGGTCAACACGCATTCGTCGTGGTGGCAGCGGCGCTGGCGGGGCGAGGTGCCGCACGGCGAGGTGCCGGCCGGTGCGTCGGCGGGCGACCCCTTCGCCTCCGTCGACCTGGAGCAGTCGCTGGCGGCCGTGGTACGGCGGCTGCCGCCGCGGCAGCGGGCCGTGGTGGTGCTGCGCTACTTCGAGGACCTGAGCGTGGAGGAGACCGCCGCGGTGCTGGGCTGCCGGCCCGGCACCGTCAAGAGCCAGGCGGCCAAGGCGCTGAGCATGCTGCGCACGGAAATCGCGGCGGTGCCCGGCCTGACGGAAGGGGGTGAGCGGCATGCGCAACGGGACTTCGCGTGATCGCGAGCAGGAACCGGGCGCCGAGGACGAGTGGGAGCTGAGCGTGCTCCTGGAGCGGACCGTGCCGCAGCCCCTCGCCCCCACCGACCGGATGGCCCAGGTCAGGCGCCGGGTGCAGCGGCGCAGGCGGCGCCGGATGGCGGCGCTGTCCACGGCCGCGGTGGCGGCCGTCGGCGTGGGGGCGCTCACGGTGACCGGCCTGACCGGGGGCGCCGCCGACCCGCACCGGCGGACGGTCGCGACGCCCGCCGCCGCGGGGACCGCCACGTCCGCGGCCACGCCGCCGCCCACGTCCACGTCCATGCCGTCGGCCGGCACGGACGGGGACGCGTACACGACCGTCCACCTCAAGGACCTGTACGGGCTGACGCTCCGGCTGCCGCGCGGCTGGAAGGGCTTCACCACCCTCGACCAGGACGCGATGATGATCGGCTTCGTGTCGCAGCAGCCCATGCACCAGCAGGCCTCCTGCGGGACCACCCCCGACCTGGGGTACTCGGCCTGCCCGCCGGTCGGAACATTGGGCAGGGGCGCGGCGCTGATCTACATCCACAAGACGATGTACACGAAGACGGACGGCAAGGCCGGGTTCGACGTCGTGGAACCGGGTGCGCCCGGCAAGGGCTGCCAGGTCCTCCACGGCGACGCCGAGATGCAGGCGTGGGGCGGAATCCCCACGACGAAGGACCGGCCCCTGCTGCTCAACGTCGACGTCTGCCTGCGAGAGCCGTCCCAGGACACCGTCGCGGCGATCCGCAAGGCCCTCGAGACGGCGCGGTTCCCCCAGGGCTGATCGCCCTTCCCCCCACCACTTCGTTCACCCCGAAAGGCCTGGCCAATGCCCAACCGCGTGCCGCGCGGCGGTGCCCGCTCCGCGATATCCCTGCTCGCCGCTGTCGCGGCCGTCGCCGCCGGAGCGGGACTGCTCGCCGGCTGCGGGACGCCGACCGCCGCGGTCTCGCCGGCGGCGCTGCCCGTGGCGGCCTCCGCCTCGCCGGCCGTGCCATCCGCCACGCCGACGCCGACGCCGGTCGACACCACTGTGCCGGGCCTGGGCCCGCGCACCCTGAAGGCCGTCCCGGCCGGCGCCCGCCAGGTCGTCGTGGTCACCGGCGCGGGCAGGAACTCCTCCGTCTCCCACGTCGTGGTCCACGAACGCCGGGCCGACGGCAGCTGGAGCGACGGCCCGACCTGGTCCGCCCACAACGCCCGCGACGGCTGGACCACCGACCACCACGTCGGCGACCTGCGCTCCCCCGCGGGCGTCTACGGACTCACCGACGCGGGCGGCCTGCTCCCCGATCCGGGCAGCAAGCTCCCCTACGACCACTCGACGGGGTTCTTCATCTCCGGCAAGGGCTTCAGGGGCGAGTCGCTGGCCGGCTCGTTCGACTACGTGGTCGCCATCAACTACAACCGGCAGCCCGGCACCACACCCCGCGACTGGACCCGCCCCCTGGGCGCCTCCCGCGGCGGCGGCATCTGGTTCCACGTCGACCACGGCGGCCCGACCCAGGCCTGCGTGAGCCTGCCCCGTCCCGACATGCGCGAGCTGCTGCGCACCCTGGACCCGGCCCTGCACCCCGTCGTCGTCATGGGCGACACCGACTGGCTCAGCCGCTGAGCCGCGCCGCGTGCCCGGCCTCGTCCTCCCGGACGGCGCTCGGGCCGGACGCCCGCACCTCCCACCGCGTGTCCGGGGCCGGCTCCCGGCCCAGCGTGCCCGCCGCCAGCGCTGCCTCGATCCGGGCCCGCACCTCCGCCTCGTCCGCCGGCTCCGCCGCGAACAGCACGCGCAGCCGCACGCCCTCGTCCTCCCCGGGCGACACCGCCGTGTGATGCGCCGCGAGCGGGCACGGCCCCTCGTGCTCCCAGCCACCGCACAACGCCACGGTGATCGCGCCCCCGGGCGCCCTCTCGTCCCCACCGGGCCCCAGAACCACGACCGCTTCATGGGCGAATGCCTCGCGCATGGGCCCAGTATGGGCCGGGGGCGGGTGCATGTAACACCCTTGTCAATGCCGCGCCGCGACTCCCCGCTGCGGTTACAGTGGCCGCGAAATCACTGCCCGGCGAGCGGAGCGGCCGGGTCTGCCGAGGGCAGGAGAGCGCCGAGCCATGCCAGCATCCCCCCTGAGGCTTCCGGCGTACGTGGACTTCCGCCCGCTCGGCAGGTGCAATCTGAGCTGCCCCTTCTGTTTCGGGCCGCGCCATGAGGTGCCGACGATGTCCCGGCAGGACGCCTTCCGCGTCGCGGACGTGCTCAGGGAAGCGGGCGTGCGGGGCATCGTGGTGTCGGGGGGCGAGCCGACGCTGCTGCCCTATCTGGCGGAACTCCTGGCCGAGCTGGGCCGCGCGGACCATCCCTCGGGCACGGACGCTCCCCGCGTGGTGCTCTCGACGAACGGTCTGGCGCGACTGCCCGTCATGCGCCGTGTCCTGCCGCACCTGTCGTGGATCGCCCTGCCGCTGGAGTCCGCCGACGCCCGCGAGCACGCCGCCCTGCGCACCGGCGTCGCCCCGCACCGGGAGCGGGTGCTGGCGCTGCTGAAAGAGGTGCGCCGGAGTTACGACGTGAAGGTGAAGCTGGGCACGGTCATCACCCGGCGCAATCTGGGCGGTGCGCCGGACGTGCTGCGGCTGATCGAGGACGACGACTGCCTGCCGGACGTGTGGAAGATCTACCAGATGTCCGAGACCAACTACGGCGCCGACAACAGCGACTGGCTGTCGGTCTCCGAGTGGGACTTCGAGGAGGCGCTGTCGCGGTGCGAGAAGGCCGCGGCGGACCGCGGGGTGACGCTGGAGGTGTACCGCAACAAGACCCGCAGCGGCAGCTACCTCTTCGTCGATCCCGACTGCCGGGTTGTGGTGATCAAGGACGGGGCGGAGCACCGGATCGGCCACCTCTTCGAGGAGAGGGAGGCCGTCGCACGGGGTATCGGTGAGATGGTGGAGTCCGACAGCAACGCGGACAACTTCACCCGGACCTACCCGGACCTGCCCGGAGGCGTGACGTGAGCGGAATCGCGGAACCGACGGTGCGTGTGGGCGTGCAGACGATCCTGCGGCGCGAGGGCGCGATCCTGCTCGGGCTGCGCGTGAACACCTTCGGGCACGGCACGTGGGGGCTGCCCGGCGGCCACGTGGAGCTCGGCGAGACGCTCCTCGAGGCTGCCGCACGGGAGTTGAAGGAGGAGACGGGCGTCGCCGCGCTGGAGATGCGCGTCGCGCACGTCACCGACCCGGACCCGGTGGCCAACCACCACATGCAGATCGGCGTGGAGGTCCTGTCCTTCAGCGGCGAGCCCGTGGTGCGTGAGGCGCACCGCTGCGGCCGCTGGGAATTCTGGCCGCTGGACGCGTTGCCCGAGGCCCTGTTCGTGGGGTCGGCCGGTGTGCTGCGCGCCGCCCGGCGGGGTCTGTTCCACGTGCCGTAGCCCGTTCGCGGCGGACCTGCGCCCGCCGCCGCTCAGTCCGCTTCGCCCGCGGGCGGGGCGACGGGCTTGGCGGCGGTGTCGTCGGTGAGGGTGCTCAGGAGCATGCGCAGCCGCTGCTTGTGCTGGAACTCGTGTGCGCGGAACTGCTCCAGGGTGCTGGCCAGTTCCCATTGCGTCTCGAAGGTGTCCACGCTGAGCGCGTAGTAGCGGCTGACCTTGCCGAACTCGATCTCGAAAGCCCCCATGCCGCGTTGGGTGCGGTCCTCGGGATTGGCCGTCATGTAGGGCTCGAAGAAGCCGGCGTCGGAGGTGAGCAGGGTGGTGCCCGAGATGTCCATGGGGGTGAGCCGCAGTTCGATCCGGTCCCCGTAGACGGTGCGCAGCCGCTCGTACTCCTTGATGACCTTCCGGAACGTGCGCTTGTAGTAGTCGCTCGCCTCGATCAGCTCGATGACGTTCTCCGCGGTCGGCTTCTCCCAGGCCGCCTCGCGCTTGATGAAGACACCCAGGTTGTTCCAGGGGCTGCTGACGATGACGTGGAAGTGGACCCGGTTCTCCAGGGCCTGGACGATCACCGGCATGAAGCGCTGCGGCGAGTCGAGGAAGTACGAGGCGCCCGCGTGGGCGATCAGCCGGACGAGGTGCTTCTCCCTGGCGATCGCGCGCGATTTGGCGTGGTTGCGCTGCGTGTTGTTCCGCGGTGTGTACGTGGCGTCGATACGCTCCACCAGTTCGACGACCTGGGTGGAGTCCCCCCGCATCCGGGCCAGGTTGGACAGCGCGGCCTGCGTCTGGGGGTGGTCGCGGCCCAGCGTGGCCGAGGTCTGCTGGGCGACGGTCTCGAGTATCGACTCGGCGCGGGCGCGCCGTTCCTCGGAGGGGGCGGACAGGCCGGCGGCCTCGAACTCCGCGGCGGCCAGGTTGGCCAGGGCGGTGAGGGTCTGCGGGTGGTCCGCGCCCAGACCGGCCGAGATCCGCTGGGTCACGGTCTCCAGTACGTCCACCGCCCGCTCGGCGCGGTCGGTGTCCCGGGCGGCGCAGGCGGCGTCGAATTCGGCGCGGGCCAGGGTGGCCGCCGCCTCCAGGGAGCGCCGGTGGTCGGGGCCCGCGACGTCGAGCAGGACGCGGGTCCACCGCTCCAGTTCCTTCACGGCCGTCTCCAGCCGCTCCCCGCGGTCCGGCCCCCGGACCGCCCGGGCGGCACCGACCATGACCGAGGCGATGAGGAGACGGGTGTCCACCTGCGCGGCCTCGTCGGCCGGGCCCTGACGGTCGGCGGCCTCGCGCGCCTCGCCGGCCCAGCGGGCGGCCTGCCGCACGTCCCCCGTGCGCATGCTCACCACCGCCAGGTTCGTCAGCGCCTTGACCTCCTGCGGTCCGGCCGGCGCGCAGGTGCGGGCGGTGTCCAGCGCGGCGCCGAGGCTGTCCCGCGCGTCGTCGAGCCGTCCGTAGGCGGCCTGCAGGACGGCCAGGGCGTTCCAGTCGTCGGGGCGCACGGTCTCGCCCTGCTCCTCCGCGTCCGTCAACCGGTCGCGGGCCAGGTCGATCAGCGAGACGGCCGGGTCGTGCAGGGAGATCCGCCGGAGCAGAGCCGACAGCCGGATCAGCCGGGACGCGAAGCCGGCGGTGGATCCGTCGCCGTCGCCCTCCCCGTCCGCGCAGTCCTCGCTGTGCAGTTGGGTGACGTAGCCGAGCAGGGCGGTCTCGTGGTCCTGGCGGTGCGCCCCGTCGTCCTCTGCCGCGCGCACGGCTACGGCCAGGGCCTCGTCGAGGTTCTCGATCACGGGAAGACCTTGGTCGCGGGGAACGGCCCCATGGCCGTCACGTACTGGAGGTCCATGAGGTCGGGCGCCGCGGCCGGATCGTCGAGCTCGCTCCAGCGGGTCCGCTCCTCGATGGCGAAGGGCCCCTCGGCGGACCGGTCGCCGTCGGGGCGCAGCAGGTCCAGCAGGCGGACCAGTTGGAGTTCCGGGAAGCGCTTCATGGCCTCGGCGATCGTCGTCGCGTACAGAACGTTGGTGCTGTGCTCGGGCGGCCGCGGTTCGAGGAGCTGCTGGATGCGCTCCATCATCTGGACGGTGAGGATGCCGAGCACGGCGCGCGTCGGCGTGGGCCGGGTGACCGGCCCCCCGGAGTAGCCGGAGAAGTCGCCGAGCAACTGGTTGCAGCGGAGCTGGAGGACTCTGATCTCGGTGCTCGCGGCGGAGTCGAACGGACGCGACGGGTGGTCCACCACGCCGTTCAGGTACGGGTCGTTCTTCTCCGGCCGGTACGTACCCTCCCAATGGTCTCCCATCGCGGCTTTGTCGAAACACACCGCAGGCAGCGGTGGTGTCCCGGGAAGCCGCATCTCCAGCAGGGCGAGATCGGCGTCGGGCAGGCGCCGGTGCACCACGCCCGGCACTTCGCCGCCGTGCGCCGGCAGCAGGGTCAGACCGGGGACCTCACCGCCGTCCCCCTGCATGCCGTTGAGGCAGTGGGAGGCGGTGAGGACGAGTCGCCGGGTCAGCCGCACCCCGCCGCCGAGGCGCTTGCCCCGCTGGGAGATCGCCACCCAGTCCTCCTCGGGGTCCACTGGCTACTCCGTGCGTTCGACGGTCAGCTTGACCTCGAAGGACGCGGCCGCCGAGGCCTTGGAGACGATGATGCTGGTGTCGGCGGCCAGAGTGATGCCGAAGGTGACCTCCAGCGTGGAGACCTGCCATCCCGCGCGGGGCCGCATGCTCTCCAGGGAGTCCTGGACGATCTCGGACGCGGCGCTGATCGCCGCGCGGACCTGGGGCGTGTGCTCCGCGAGCGGCACGGTGGGACGGGTCCGGCCGCTGATCTGGCGGGTGCCGGAATGATCTATTTCCACGGTTTCGACGCGCACTGCTGACACATCCGCCACGGCTCCCCCTATGAACGCACGGCCGGCCGCATCGTCCGGCAGCCGAACGCGCGGACCATCAATTCTATCCGGGTAAGGATGAGTTGCGTGAGCCTGCGGCGAGGGAAGGGCCGGGGCGGATCGCTCCTCCCGCGATCCGGGCCGGGGTGCTACTCTCCGAATGGCACGGCTGTGCGCCCCCTGGTGGCGCCGGTGCTTCTCCCGCAGGACCGCGACACCGCGTGACCGCCTGTCGACGGCGTCCGCCTCCGCGTTCCCGCTCTCGCTTTCCCCGGGCCGACCGGCCCCTTCTGCTTCCGCGCCCGTCGCGGCGGTCCGTGCCGCCGTGTGCGCGATCCCTTCCACGTGAGGAATCCACATGACCACATCCATCACCACACCATCTCCCCAGGCCGCCGCGGCGGCGCCGTCCGACGGCGAGCGGCAGACGCCCGTCGCCGGGGTCCTCGACGTCGACGGCGGGCGGGGGTTCCTGCGCGTCGGCGGCTACGTGCCGGGGCCGCACGACGTGACCGTGCCGCCGGAGCGGATCAGGCGGTACGGGCTGCGCAAGGGCGACGCCGTCGAGGGCGCCGCCGCCGGGAGCGGGCGGGGACGGGCGCTCGCACGGGTCGACCGGGTCGGCGGACTGCCGGCCGAGGCGGCGCGCGGGCGCCGGCACTTCGCGGACCTGACGCCGCTGCACCCCTCGGAGCGGCTGCGGCTGGAGTCGCCCAAGGGCGGCCTGGCGACGCGGGTCCTGGACCTGCTGGCGCCCGTCGGCAAGGGGCAGCGCGGGCTGATCGTGGCGCCGCCGAAGACGGGGAAGACCATGCTGCTGCGCGCCGTCGCGGACGCGGTCGCCGACAACCACCCGGAGTGCCACCTGATGGTGGTGCTGCTGGACGAGCGGCCCGAGGAGGTCACCGAGATGCGGCGGTCGGTGCGGGGCGAGGTGATCGCCTCCACCTTCGACCGCACGCCCCGGCAGCACATCGCGGTGGCGGAGCTCGCGGTCGAGCGGGCCAGGCGGCTGGTCGAGGCGGGCCGGGACGTCGTGGTCCTGCTCGACTCGGTGACCCGGCTGTGCCGGGCGCACAACAACGCGGCGTCGTCGGGCGGCCGGACCCTGAGCGGCGGCGTGGACGCCGCCGCTCTGACCGGACCCAAGCGGCTGTTCGGGGCGGCGCGGGCGGCGGAGGAAGGCGGTTCGCTGACGATCCTGGCGACGGCGCTGGTCGAGACCGGGTCGCGGGCGGACGACTACTTCTTCGAGGAGCTCAAGGGCACCGGCAACATGGAACTGCGCCTGGACCGGGCCCTGGCCGACCGGCGGGTCTTCCCGGCGGTCGATGTGCACCCCTCCGGGACGCGCCGCGAGGAACTGCTCCTCTCACCGGCCGAGTTGGCCGCCTCCCACGGACTGCGGCGCGCGCTGCGCGGCGGTACCGGCTCGTTCGAGACGCTCCTCGCGCGGCTGCGGGAGACCCCGGACAACGCCGCGTTCCTGCGGCAGATCCGCGGCACGGTGCCGGCGGCCTGACGGCGGCGCATCATGGTGCCGTGACCGAACCCCGACGTGTGGACGCGCGGCGCGCCGCCGGGACGCGGACGGAGCCGCCGGGCCTCGTCTGGTACGCCTCGTACGGCTCCAACACCCACATGACCCGCCTGAACAGCTATCTGGCCGGCGGCTTCCCGCCCGGAGGCGGCCGGGACTACCCGGGCTGCCGGGACGCGCGGCCGCCGTTGCGGTCGCTGCCGCTGGAGCTGCCGGGGCGGATGTACTTCGCGACGCGGTCGCCCGTGTGGTCGGGCGGCCGGGCCTTCTACGACGACGGCGTGCCGGACGGCGTGGTCCTGGCGCGGGCCCATCTGGTGACGGCCGGTCAGTTCGCGGACATCGCGGCGCAGGAGATGTACCGCGCGCCGGGGCGGGACCTGGACCTGGCACCGGTGCTGGAGGCCGGCCGGGCGCACCTGGGCGACGGACGGTACGAGACGCTGCTGTACCCGGGAGAGGTGGACGGGCATCCGGTGCTCACCTTCACCGCGCCCTGGTCGCGGAGGGACGTCGCGCCCGTCCGGCCGTCGGGTCCCTATCTGCGGCACATCGCCGAGGGGCTCTTCGAGTCCGGGGCGTGGGACCTGCCCGGGATCACGGTCTACCTCGCGGCCTGCACGGGTGGCGCATGGGCGGCCGGGGAGATCGAGGCGCTGCTGCGACGGTGACGCGGGGCGGGGCGGAGGCTGAGCGGTGCAGGGCGGGCCGATGGATTCCGCCGGTGCGCACGGTCCTAACCGGTGAACGCCCGCCACAGGAGGTCGCCCATGGTCCAGCCCGTGCCCAGGCCCGACGACGGGCCCCCCGTGCTCGTGCTGCCCGCGACGGTGGCCCGGGAGGCGGTCCCGGGCTTGTGCGAGCGGCTGCGATGCCTGCTGGCAGGGCACCCGGGCGCCGCCACGGTGATCTGCGACGTGAGCGGACCGGCCGCCGACCCGGACATGGTGCTGATCGACGCGCTGGCCCGGCTGCAGCTCACCGCCCGCCGTCAGGGCGTCCGCGTCGTCCTGCGCGGAGCCGGGCGCCCGTTGCGGCAGCTGATCGCCCTGGTGGGGCTCGGCGGGACGCTAGGGCCGGCCGGCCTCCAGATGCGCGGGCAGACCGAAGAGCGGGAAGAGCCGCTGGGTGTCGAGGAAGGAGTTGAGCCCGGTGATCCGGCCCTGTGAGATCTCGATGACCTGCAGCGCCCACGGCTCGTGCCCGCCGTCCGCGCTCGGCCGGTACTGGGCGAAGCCGGGCATGCCGTTGGCGGCGACGGGCAGCAGCCGCGAGCCGCGGCAGCCGATGCCGTGGCCGGCCATCCAGGCCCTGATCTCCGCCGGGCCGAGCAGCCACAGCTCGTAGGGCGGCATGGACAGCGTGGCGTCCTCGTGCAGCAGCGAGGTGAGGGCGTCCAGGTCGTAGGACTCGAAGGCGGCCACATAGCGGGCCAGCAGCGCGCGCTGCTCCTCGTCGAGGGGTGCGGCCGGGTCGCCGGCGGCAGGAGCGGCCGAGGCGAGGGTGGCGCGGGCGCGCTGGAGGGCGCTGTTGACGGAGGCGACGGTGGTGTCGAGCAGTTCGGCGACCTCTGCGGCCTTCCAGGCCAGTACCTCGCGCAGGATGAGCACGGCCCGCTGCCGCGGGGCGAGGTGCTGCAGTGCGGCGACGAAGGCCAGCCGCACGGACTCGCGCCGGTCCGCGACGTCGGCCGGGTCGCCGTTCTCCGGCAGGACGCGCCCGTCGGGGGCCGGTGAGATCCAGGCGGTGTCCGGGAGCGCGCCGGGCAGCGGTCCTTCGGCGCTGCCGGGGGAGGCCAGGTCCATCGGCCGGGCCCGGCGCCCGGTGCCGCCGAGTGCGTCCAGGCACACGTTGGTGGCGATCCGGTACAGCCACGACCGCAGGCTGGAGCGGCCCTCGAAGCGGTCGTACGCGCGCCAGGCCCGCACCATGGTCTCCTGGACGGCGTCCTCGGCCTCGAAGAGGGAGCCGAGCATGCGGTAGCAGTAGCCGGTCAGTTCGGTGCGGTGGCGCTCCAGCTCCGTCGCCACGTCCGGTGGTGCAGCAAGGTCGCTCATGGGGCTTCTCCGCCTTCCGTCGCTTCGGGAACGCCCACGAGTCCACTTCAGCACACCCCACTGACAGCGGTCCCCGGCTTCAGCGATCCCGCCCCCGCCGCGCCCGCCGCGGCCCGCTCAGCCCGCGGCGGCGACCGGGAGCTCCTGCTCGGCCCAGATGAGCTTGCCGTCGCCGGTGTAGCGGGTGCCCCAGCGCCGGGTGAGCTGGGCGACCAGGAACAGGCCGCGGCCGGACTCGTCGGTGGTGCGGGCGTGGCGCAGCCGCGGCACGGTGTTGCTGCCGTCGTAGACCTCGCAGATCAGCACCGTGTGCCGGATGAGCCGCAGGCGGATCGGCCCCGACGCGTGCCGGATGGCGTTGGTGACCAGTTCGCTCACCACCAGTTCGGTGATCGGGGCCACCTCCTCCAGCCCCCAGGCAGCGAGTTGACGGACCGCCAGACCGCGGGCGCAGCTGACCACTTCGGGATCGCAGGGCAGGTCCCAGGTGGCGACCCGGCCGGGCCCGAGGGCCTGCGTGCGGGCGAGGAGCAGCGCGACGTCGTCCTCCGGCGGACCGGTGAGCAGCGAGCCGGTGATGGACGCGCACAGGTCCTCCAGCGGCAGGCCGGGCCGGTCGAGGGCGTGGGCGAGCTTGTCCAGGCCGATGTCGGGGTCCTCGCCGAAGGACGTGAACAGCCCGTTGGTGTAGAGGGCGAGGACGGTGCCCTCCGGCAGGTTCAGCTCCGCCGACTCGAAGGGCATCGCGCCCAGGCCCAGCGGTGGTCCGGGGGGCAGCTCGGGGAACATGACGGTGCCGTCGGGCGTCATCATCGCCGGCGGCGGGTGGCCCGCGCGGGCCGCGGTCAGCCGGGCGGTCACCGGGTCGTACACGGCGTACAGGCAGGTCGCGCCGAGTACGGCGGTGGCCACCGCGTCGTCGGCGCTGTCCTCCTCGGTGAGCCGGATGACCAGGTCGTCCAGGTGGGCCAGGAGTTCCTCGGGCGGCAGGTCCATGTCGGCCAGGGTGTGCACGGCCGTGCGCAGCCGCCCCATGGTCGCCGCCGCGTTGAGGCCGTGCCCGACGACGTCCCCCACGACGAGGGCCACCCGGGCCCCGGAGAGCGGGATGACGTCGAACCAGTCGCCCCCGACGCCGTCCTGGACGTCGGTGGGCAGATAGCGGGAGGCGACCTCCATGGCGGTGCCGCCGGTGAGCGCGTGGGGCAGCAGACTGCGCTGGAGCGCGAGGGCGGCCTCGTGCTCGCGGGTCCAGCGGCGGGCGTTGTCCACGCACACCGATGCGCGCGCCGCCAGTTCCTCGGCCAGCAGCAGGTCGTCCTGCTCGAAGGGTTCGGGCCGCCGGGCACGGAAGAAGGTGACCACGCCCAGGACGTTGCCGCGCGCCCGCAGCGGCACCCACATCGCCGTGCACATCCCGAACTCGCGGATCCTGGTCCGCCGGGCCGGGTCCGCAGTCAGCCAGGTCGCCTGGTCCACGTCGAAGTCGTGTCGCAGCAGGGACCGGGCCTCGGTCATGCAGCGTACGTACGGCGAGTCCTCCGGCGCCCGGATCGCCTCCCCGATCCGGGCCACGGCCTCCGGGGCGCCCTTGCGCACCGAGCTCAGCCCGGCGCGGCGCAGGGCGGTCGCCCGCAGCGCGAGGCCGCGCGGCGGCTCGTCGCCGCGCAGGACCCCCTCCAGCAGGTCCACGGTGACGAAGTCGGCGAGCCGGGGCACCGCCACGTCGGCCAGTTCCTGCGCGGTCCGGCCGATGTCGAGGGTGGTGCCGATGCAGGCGCCCGCCGTGTTGAGGAGGGCGAGGCGCTCGTGCGCCTTCGACCGGTCGGTGACGTCCATGGCCATGTAGCAGACGCCCGTCACACGGCCCTCGGAGTCCTCCAGGCGGCAGAACGAGGTCGAGTACACGTGCTCCTGGTGGGGCGCGGCCAGGGTCCAGCCCCGGTACTCGTAGTCGACCACCGGCCTGCCGGTGGCCAGCACCTTGCGCATGATCTTCTCGATGGGGGCGGTGTCGATGCCGGGCAGCGCGTCCCCCATCCGGCCGCCGATGCGCTGCTCGACGGGAACACCGCTGAAGCGCTCCAGGGTCTCGTTCATCCACACGAGGCGCAGTTCCGGGGTCAGGACGGCCATGCCGAGCGGGGACTGGGTCAGGAAGGCCTCCAGCACGGTGCCGCTGACCGCCCAGGAGGGGCTGTGGGCCAGGTCGATGCCGGACAGCAGCCAGCGTTCGCCGCCGTCGGTGCCGGACAGCGCCGACACGCGTACGCCCAGTTCCAGCCGCCGTCCGTCGCGGTGTCGGGCGGCCACCAGACCGCCCCAGCCGTCGCGGACCCGGCACTGCCGGGCGATGTCCGTGGCCCCGTCGGCGTGCAGGGGGTCGGCCAGCAGCGTCTCGGCAGGCCGGCCCACCACCTCGGCCGCCGGCCAGCCCAGCAGGCGTTCCGCCGCGGGCGTCCAGGCGGCCACCGCGCCGTCGGCGTCGACCACCATGGACGCGGCGAACCCCATGTCGAACGGCGCCGTCGCCGGGTCCGGCCCACCTTCCTTCGGGGTGACCATCACGGTGCCCCATTTCTGCGGAAACGTGTCTTTCATGCTAGGTCTTCGCGGCGGACGGGGCCTGCCGGGGCGTGGGGCGGTGTCGCGGCGGTCCGCCGCGCCAGGCGTACGGCGGGGTGGTCGCGGAGGGGAGCCCGGGCGGGCGGGGTGGCGTAGGCCGAGTGGTCGCCGTGCGCGTCGCTCACCGGACGACGTAATGATCACGTGTGGCGTTGGCGGTCGCCGCGCGGTCGTCCGGGGTCCGCATCCCACTGATTCCGGCCGGGCGCAAGTCCCCATCACTCTTACGGATGAAGCGGGGGAATGCCCGCGTGGCGGGCCCGGCGGCGGCGCGGGGGCGTGGGATGGGCGGCGTCGGCCCGGATCGGTCCGTCCGCGCGCGGGGCGGGGGCGGCCTCCAGCGGTCGGCTCCCCACGACCGGACCTCCGGGCCCGCGGGTCCGCAGGTCTGCGCCGGGCGGCCGGGACCGGCCGCCCGGGGGCTCCCTCGCGGCGTTCCGCTCCCTGGCCGGGCTGCCGCGGTCGCGGGCGCGTCACCTGCGGAAGTGCTGGTCGTGCGGGTGTGCGGCCGCGGTCCGCGGGGGGCTCCGGTCATCGCGACGTCCGGTCCCCGGTCCCGTCCGGCCGGTAGGGCGCCGCGGCCGGGATCCGTCACCGCCGGGACCGGCGGGTCCGGGGGCCGCGTGTGGCGTGATCGCCGCGGGGGGTTTGCGCGAGCGCTCCCCAGCCGGTATCGATACGTCAACCGGCATGTGTCATAGGCATCTTGACGGGGCATCGGCCACGATCGGAAGTGGCTATGCTACTTGCGGCTCAGCGTGTTGTAGTAATTACGCCTGGTCACGGCACTTGTGGCGATGTGTCCGGCGCTTGCGCACCGCCGCTGCCGAATCCGTGCTCGTGCTCGTGCTGTCGTCCCTGTCAAGCGATCACCTGAGGATGCTGATGGTTCGTGCTGGATCGTCCCCCGGAGACCGCCGGCCTGCCGCCACGTCCGCGTGGTTATTGCCGGCCGTCGTAGTCGCGGCGGTCACGGCCGTCGCCGTATGGACCGTCCCGGCCGGGGCGAGGGAGGCGGTCTTCTGGTGCGGTGTGACCGCCACCGTCGCCGTCGCCGTGCTGGCGGTCGAAGTCGCCCGCCGCGGAGCCCTCAACGAGGAACTGCGCGAGGAAGCCGCGCGGCAGAACGCCGAGTTGCAGTACCGGCTTTCCCAGCAGGAGGCCGAGACGCTGCGGCTGGCCCGCGAGCAGGTGCCCGCCGCGATGGCCCGCCTGCAGCGCGGCGACTTCATGGAGGACGTGCTCAAGGAGATCGAGACCCGGCCCGAGGGACTCACCCCCGAATTCCTGGGCGCGCATCAGGCGCTGATCCGCGCCACACTCGGAGCGGTCTCCGCGGAGGAGGACATCCGCGAGTCCTCGCAGCGCGCGTTCGTCAACATCGCCCGCCGCGTGCAGGCCATCGTCCACCAGCAGGCCAGTGACCTGCGGAACATGGAGGACCGGCACGGGCAGAGCCCCGAGGTCTTCGGCGACCTGCTCAAGCTCGACCACGGCACCGCGCTGATCGGCCGGCTCGCGGACAGCATCGCGGTCCTCGGCGGTGCCCGTCCCGGCCGCCAGTGGAGCAAGGCCGTACCGCTGTTCAGCGTGCTGCGCGGCGCGATGTCGCGGATCATCGACTACCAGCGCATCGAGCTGCACTCGGTCTCCGAGGTGGCGATCGTCGGCCCCGCCGTGGAGCCGCTGATCCACGCGGCCGCGGAGCTGCTGGACAATGCCACCCGCTACTCCCCGCCCCAGACCCGGGTGCACGTCACCGCGGTCGAGGTGCAGTCCGGTATCGCGATCGAGATCGAGGACGGCGGCGTCAGCCTCAGCGAGGAGGCCCGGCAGCGGGCCGAGCAGATGCTCGCCGAGGCCCAGGCGGGCATCGACCTCAACGGCCTGGGCGAGACCCCGCGGCTCGGCCTCGCGGTCGTCGGCCGGCTGTCCAAGGCGTACGGCTTCCAGGTCTCCCTGCGGACGTCGGCGTACGGCGGTGTCCGCGCGGTGCTGGTCGTACCGCAGGACCTGATCACGACGATGACCAACGCGACGGGGCTGGCCCACGGCATCGGTGCCACGTCCGGTCCTCGTCCGGTGCCGGCACCCCGCCCCGGGGGTTCGAGGACCGTTCCGGAGACCCGCCCGGCCACCGGTCCCCGCCGGTCGGAGACGGTGGAGACCGGGACCGTGTCGGCCGAGATGGCCGACGAGATCCCCGTCGTGCACGAGCGCACCGCGAACGGACTGCCGCAACGCCGCCGGCGCGCGACTCCCCCGGCTCCGGCCGCTCGTGCGGGGTCCGGGTCCGCCGCCGGTTCCGTCACCGCTTCCCATGCCAAGCCGCCGGCCGATGAGCCGGTGCAGCCGGGCATGTGGCTGGCCGCCTTCCAGAGCGGCGTGTCCGGTGAGACGCCGCCTGCCGCTCCCGTCAAGAGTGACGAGTCGTTAGATAAGGGTGAGTAGCCGTGATTCAGCAGCGGGCCAACATGGACTGGATGCTCAAGGACCTGGCGACCAGCGTTCCGCAGACCCGCCATGTGGTGGTGCTCTCGGCGGACGGTTTGCGCATGGCCCAGTGGGGGGCGGACACGGACACGGCCGACCGGCTCGCCGCCGCCTGCGCGGGACTGCAGAGCCTTGCGGCGGCCGTCGCCACCGAGTTCCCGCACGGTGACGGGCGCATGCGCCTGGTCGTGATCGAGATGTCGGGCGGCTTCTTCTACCTGATGGCGGCCGGGGCGGGGGCGTATCTCGCGGTGCTGGCGGACGAGGGCGTCGACGCCGGACTGATGGGGCAGCGTATGCGCGACCTCGTCGCCCGCATCGGCGAGCACCTCAGCAGCCCTCCCCGTAGTGACGGGCAGGCAGGATGAGTGAAGCGGATCAGGGATGGGAGGAAGGCAGCCCCGAGCGGCTCTACGTGATCACCCGGGGCCGCAGCGGGACGTCCGGCGGTTCCGCCCTCGACCTGGTCACGCTCGTCCGGTCGCGGACCGGGCCACCGCCGGGGATGCCCCCCGAACAGGCGGCGATCGTGCGGCTGTGCAGCTCACCGCTCTCGGTCGCGGAGATCTCCGCCTACCTGGGCCTGCCGGTGAGCGTGGTCACGGTGCTCCTGCTCGACCTCCTGGCCGAGAAGCGGGTCGAGGCGCGGTCGCCCATCCCCCCTGCCCAACTTCCCGATGTCGCTCTTATCGAGGCGGTGATACATGGACTTGAGAAGCTCTGACCCGCGGGTGGTCCCGGGACCGCGAAGCGAGGACGTACTCCCGGAATCCGCCGCCGCCGCGGTCAAGATAGTGATCGTCGGAGGCTTCGGGGTCGGCAAGACGACCCTGGTCGGCTCGGTCAGCGAGATCCGTCCGCTGACCACCGAGGAGACCATGACCCAGGCGGGTGTCGGCGTGGACGACATCGCCGGGGTCGAACGCAAGACGGCGACCACCGTCGCGATGGACTTCGGCCGGATCAGCATCAACAGGGAACTGGTGCTCTACCTCTTCGGCACGCCGGGCCAGCAGCGTTTCTGGTTCCTGTGGAACGGCCTGTTCGAGGGGGCCCTGGGCGCGGTGGTGCTGGTGGACACCCGCCGGCTGGAGGTCAGCTTCGACGTGATCGGCCGGCTGGAGGAGCGCGGAGTGCCCTTCGTCGTCGCGATCAACACCTTCCCCGAGGCGCCCCGCCATCCGGTCGACGACCTGCGGGCCGCGCTCGACCTGCCCGCGCACGTACCGATAGTCGACTGCGACGCCCGCAAGCGGGAGTCCAGCCGCGATGTGCTGATGACCTTGATGCGATACCTGCACTCCCTTGCCGTTACCACGGAGGCATCGTGACCACTCCACCCCCCGAATGCCCGGCCCACGCCGCGGGATTCGGCGCCGGCGGCGCGCGGCGGCTGTACGGCGCCGAGGCCGAGGCCGACCCGATGGGCGTGTACGAGAAGCTGCGCGCCGAGCACGGGGCGATCGCCCCGGTCCTGGTCCACGGGGACCTGCCCGCCTGGCTCGTGCTCGGCTACCGGGAGAACCTGGAGGTGCTGCGCACACCGTCGCGCTTCTCCTCCGACTCCCGGCGCTGGCACGCCTTCCAGGAGGGCAAGGTGCCGCCGGAGCACCCGATCGCCCCGACGGTCATGTGGCAGCCGCTGGTCAACTTCAACGACGGCGACGCCCAGAAGCGTCTGCGCGGTGCGGTCAGCCGGGGCCTGAGCCGGTTCAACCGGCACGGCATCCGGCGCCACGTCACCCGGGTGACGCACCAACTGGCCGACGAGTTCTGCGCGAAGGGCCGGGCGGACCTGGTCGGGCAGTTCGCGGAGCTTCTCCCGGTCCTGGTGCTCACCAACCTGCTGGGCCTGCCCGAACAGGACGGCCCGCGCCTGGCCGAGGCGTGCCGTGACCTCATGAAGGGCACGGAGACCTCGCTCGCCAGTTACGGCTACATCCTGGAGGCGCTGACCAAGCTGGTGGCGGAGAAGCACGCCTCGCCCGGCTACGACCTGGCCTCCTGGCTGATCGAGGACGAGGCGGAGCTCAGCGACGACGAGGTGGTGCAGCACCTGCGGCTGGTGCTGGTCGCGGCCAACGAGACCACGGCCAATCTGATCTCCGACATGATCAAGCTGGTGCTCACCGACCCGCGTTTCCGCGGGAACCTCTCCGGTGGCCACATGACGCTGCCGGACGGCCTGGAGCAGGTGCTCTGGGACCAGCCCCCGCTGTGGGTGATGCCCGGCCGGTACGCGACGGGCCCCATGGAGCTGGGCGGCCAGCACATCGAGGAGGGCGACATGCTCCTCCTCGGGCTCGCAGCCGGGAACACCGATCCGGCGATCCGCCCGGACCTCGCCGCCTCCATGCACGGCAACCGGTCCCACCTGGCCTTCGGCGGCGGTCCGCACGAGTGCCCGGGTCAGGACATCGGCCGTGCCATCGCCGAGACGGGCATCGATGTGCTGCTCGGCCGGCTGCCGGACCTGAACCTGGCCGTCGAGGAGGACGCGCTGGTCCGGGTCCCGTCCTGGACCTCCCGTCATCTGCTGGAGCTCCCGGTGGAGTTCACCCCGCGGAGGCCGCAGCGGGACGAGGACGCCGAGGGCGCTGCCGCCGCCTCGCGCCCGGTGGCCGAGCCGGAGGCCGTCCCCCGGCCCGCTCCGTCCCCGGTGCCGCAGCAGACGCTTCCGCCGCAGCCGGCCTTCCCGCCCCGCGCGCCGAGGCGCTCGTGGTGGCGGGTTCTCACGGGGTGGCTGAGGCGCTAGGCGATCGTCTCATTCTGTGACCCGCGCACGGCGGGCGCACGGGCGAATGCGCCCGTGCGCCCGCCGTGCGCTTGTCCGTGCTCGGCGCTGCCATGTCCCCTGGTCGTGACCGGGTCATGCGCCCGGCGCACATGAAGCGCACGCCCAGCGCAAGGAGGGGGTGCGCCAACTGCCGTTCGCATGGCGAGATTTCGCGCCTTGACGGGGTGGCGATATGCCGGGGTAATGGTCGCTGAAGCTGATCCACTCGCACTCCGCGCGGCCACGTGCCGTGCGGACCTTCGTGGTGGTCAGTGCGCGGACAACTGAGAGGTGATCGTCAGTGGGGCCTGACCTGGTAGTTCCACCGATCTACTCTCCCCTCAAGCCGGCGATCCACCCGCACCACGCGGCGATCGACGCACGGGCGGCAGCCTGGGCGGAGCAGTTCCGTATCGGCTCCGAGGAACTGCGCGGCCGGCTGGTGAAACACGACATCGGGACGTTCGCCGCGCGGGTCCTGCCCGAGGGCAGGGAGGAAGTCGTGGCCATCGCCGCGGACTTCATCATCTGGCTCTTCGGCGTGGACGACGGCTACTGCGAGGAGGGCGAGCTCGGCACCCGTCCCGGCGAACTCATGGGAGCGCTCTCCCGGCTGCTCCGCATCGCCCAGAACCCCGAAGTCCCCATGCTGGCCGAGGACCCGCTGGCGCAGGGCCTGCGCGACCTCCGGTACCGGATGGACCTGTACGGCACGCCGGGCCAGGTCGCCCGCTGGATCGACGCCCTGCGGGAGTACTTCTCCTCGGTCGTCTGGGAGGCGTCCTTCCGGAGCGCCGGCACCGTGCCCGATCTCAACGACTACACCCTGATGCGGATCTACGACGGCGCGACGTCCGTCATGATGCCGCTCCTGGAAATGGGGCAGGGTTACGAACTCCAGGCGCACGAGCGGGACCTCACGGCCGTGCGAGCGGCGGCGGAGATGGCGTACTTCATCATCTGCTGGGACAACGACGTCTTCTCCCACCACAAGGAGGCGCGGGCGGGCGGCTTCTACCTCAACGCCGTTCGTGTGCTGGAGGTGGAGCACGACATCCCGCGGGACGAGGCGTTGAGCATGGCCATCGCCCAGCGCGACCGCGTGATGAACCTCTTCCTGCGCACCGCCGAGTACCTGCAGACCTACGGCAGCCCTCAACTGCGCCAATTCCTCGACAGTCTCGGTCACTTCATCCGGGGGGCCGAGGACTGGGGAGTGAGCTCGATCCGCTACACCACACCCGACGATCCGGCGAACCTCCCCTCGACCTTCCGTGACACCCCGAGCGACGACAGCCCGGAGCCCCTGGACATCCCCGCGATCTCCTGGTGGTGGGACGTGCTGCCGGAGCAGGACGAGTCCCGTCCGTCACAGGGAATCGCACAGGCATCCGTCGACTCTTTCCTACACCCGATCGCACAGCGCACGGCATAGATTCCACGAAAGAAGAGGAGTTTTCGGGGTGAATGCTGAATTGCGCTCCGTCCCGCGCGCCCCTGGGCGGCTACCCCTGCTCGGCCATGTGTGGCCGCTGGCGCGTGACACGCTCGGCTTCGTCAAGTCCCTCCGGGACACCGGCGACCTGGTCCGGGTCGACGTCGGCACCATGTCGGTCTACTTCGTCAACAGCCCCGCGCTGGTCAACGAGCTCCTGGTCACCAAGGGGCGCAGCTTCGAGAAGGGCCGCTTCTTCGACCGCCTGAAGATCCTGGTGGGCGACGGCCTGGTCACCGCGGGCGGCGAGACCCATCGCAGGCACCGCAAGCTGATGCAGCCGATGTTCCACCGGTCCCGGATCGCCGGCTATGCCGAGATCATGAACGCCCAGGCGCTGGCGCTCGCCGAGTCGTGGCGGCCGGGCGAGACCGTGGCGGTGGAGCGGGAGATGGCCGCCCTCGTGGTCAACACCCTCTCGGGGACGATGTTCTCCACCGACATCGGCAAGCCGGCGGTCGACGCCATCCGCGTGCACCTGCCGGTCATCGTCAACACCCTGCTGCTGCGCACCGCCTCGCCCAGCTTCCTCGACCGGGTGCCGATCCCCGCGAACCGGCGCTTCGACGCGGCGGCGGGTCAGCTGCTGCGGGTCATCGACGACGTCGTGGCCGCGGCCCGCACCGCCGGCGACACCGACCGTCCCGACCTGCTGTCGACGCTGCTCGCGGCGCGGGACGCGGACACCGGGGAGTCGCTCACGGACGTGGAGGTGCGGGACGAGCTCAGCACCATCTTGTTCGCCGGCGCGGAGAACACCGCGACGACGCTCACCTGGGCCTTCCACGAGATAGCCCGGCACCCCGAGGTGGAGGAGCGCCTCCTGGACGAGATCGCCGCCGTGTCGGGCGGCGGCCCCGTCACCGTGGACGCCGTAGCGAAGTACGAGTACCTGCCGCGGGTGATCAACGAGGTGGTCCGGCTGCACGGCGTCACCCTGCTCATGCGCCGTTCCGTCGAACCGGTGGAACTCGGCGGGGTGCTGCTTCCCGCGGGCACCGAGATCGCGTTCAGCCTCTACGCGCTGCACCGCGATCCGCGTTCGTTCCCGGACCCGGAGCGCTTCGACCCGGACCGATGGCTGCCGGAGCGCAGCGCGGACCGGCCGCGCGGCGCGTTCGTCCCGTTCGGCAGCGGCACCCGCAAGTGCATCGGGGACTCGTTCGCGTGGATGCAGATGATCGTCTCGCTGGCCACGCTCCTCTCCCACCGCCGCCTGCGCCCCACCGGCCACTTCGCCCGCGAGGTGGCCGCCGCCGTGCCCCACCCCGACCGCCTTCCGATGGTCGTCGAGGCACGGCACGCCACGGAGGCGCCTTAGCACAGAAGCTCGTGGCCCGCCGGGTGTCCGTCAGGCCCTCTTAGGATCTGCGCATGGAGCTGACATTCGTGGATGTACGGCCCGGCGATCCGGACATGACGGCCGAGGTGGGCCCGCTCATACGGACGTTGAGGCCCGCTCTGACCGCCGACGGTTTCGCCGCCTTCGCCGGTGAGGCGCATGCGCAGGGCCTGGTCTTCACCGCTGCACGCGACGACCTGGGGCGGTACCTCGCCGTCGCGACGCACCGCGTGCTCGCCACCAGCCGGGGCCGCACTCTCTTCGTGGACGACCTGGTGACCGCCCTCGACGCACGTCGGGCCGGGGTGGGGGCCCGGCTGCTGGAGGATCTGGAGATCAGAGCCCGCAAGGCGGGCTGCGAGCGCATCGAGCTCCACTCGGGCGTGACCAACCACGGCGCGCACCGCTTCTTCCACACGTGCCGGATGGCGATCACCGCCCTGCACTTCACCCGCGACCTGACCTGACCCTCGCCCCCCGACCCCGTCTCCGCCGGCGAGCCCCGGAGGCCACGGCCCCGGCACCCCACGAAACGCGCGCCGGGGTGCCGGACCGCGCCGGGCACCCGGGAGGGCGGGCGCAGCGAGCGGGCGTCAGGCCCGAGCCTCCCGCAGCCAGCCGCGAGTGCGTTCCGGGGCCTGGGGGGCGACGGCCTCGACGGAGACCTTGAGGTCGGCGAGGGTCTGGCCGGCCAGTTCCCGCCGCCAGGCGAGATCCGCGCGGGACATGGTCTGGTGCACCAGACACGGCTGGCGGAAGTCGTCACCGAGCATCCGGCCGTGGCCGGGGGTTTGCCGGCGGATGTCGGTGCACTGGAAGGCCGGGTCGCGTCCCTCGATGGCTGTGACCACGTCCAGGACGGTGATCTCCTCCGGCCGCCGGGCGAGCCGGAAGCCGCCGCGCGGCCCGGGGGTGGACGAGACGATGCCCTCGCGGGCCAGCGCCTGGAGCTGTTTGTTGAGGTACGCCGTGGGCAGTTCGTAGAAGGCGGCGAGCCGGGCCGCCGTGACGGCCTCCTCGGGACCGGCCCAGGCCAGGTTGAGGCAGCAGTGCAGTGCCCACTCCACGCCCTCGTTCATCCGCATGTTCTCGATGCTACATGTCCAGAACCCACGATCACGGACATATGGAGTCCAGGATTCCGCGACCTCGGCGGACCTCGCTCACAGATCGCCGGTGAAGGCCAGCAGCGTCGGCGTCCCCCAGGGGGCACCGGCCGACGCGTTGGGGGTGGCCTGGGCGATGAGCCACTTCTTCACGACGTCGAAGGGCGCGTCCCCGTACGTGTCCTTGTAGAGCGCGGCGATCCCGGTCACGTGGGGGGCGGCCATCGACGTGCCGCTCATCAGGGCGTACGACCCGTCGGGCCAGGCGGAGGCGATGTCCACGCCGGGCGCGGTGAGGTTGACGCAGCTGCCGAAGTTGCTGAAGGACGCCAGGTGGTCGGCCCGGTCGGTGGCGGCCACGGTGAACGCCTCGGTCGCGCTGGCGGGGGAGATCACGCAGGAGTTGATGTCGTCGTTGCCCGCCGCGACGACCGGGAAGACCCCGGCACGGGCCAGGCCGTCCAGGGCGTCGTTCATCGCGGGCGAGTACATGCCGCCCAGCGACACGTTGGCCACGGCGGGCTTCACCGCGTTCCGCGCCAGCCAGTTGATACCCGCGATGATCCCCGAGTTGGGTCCCGCGGCGTCGCAGTCGAGGACCCGGACGGAGACCAGGTGGACCGCGCGGGCGATGCCGGCGTGCGCGCCGCCGACCGTGCCCGCGACGTGCGTGCCGTGACCGGCGCAGTCCTCGCCGTCCAGGCCGTCGTCGACCTCGTCGATGCCGGGTGTGGCGCGGCCGCCGAACTCCTCGTGCGCGAAGTCGATGCCGCTGTCGATGATGTAGGCCGTCACCTTGGAGCCGGTGGCCCTCACGGTGAAGCCGTGCGTGTGGGGGGTGCGGTGGGAGATGCGCTCCAGGCCCCAGAAGATGCCGGGCGCGGCGAGTTCGGCGTCCGTGGCGCCCGGACCGTCGGTCCCGTGCCCGTCGTGCGCGCCCGGGCGCGGGAGCAGCCGCCGCGGCGAGCCGGCCCGGTCCTCCGGGGCGAGGGTGACCTTGGTGTCCTGCTCGACCTTGCGGACCTGGGGGAGCGCCCGCACCTGCGCCAACTGCGGCTCGGTCAGCGGCGCGGAGAAGCCGACCATCGCGTCCTGGTACAGGTGGTGCGGGGTGATCCCGGCGTCGCGCGCGACGCCCGCGGGGTCGCTGCCGGGGACCAGGGTGACGATGTACTCGCCGGGGATGGCGTTCGGCGCGCTCGCGCCCAGCAGCGGGGCGAGGACGGGCAGCGGGGCCGGCGCCCGCACGGGTGCGGCGGCCGCCATGGGCAGCACACACACGGCACTGAGGGCGCTCACGCACGCGGCGGTCATGGTCAACGTCCGGCGCAGGGACACACGCATGCGTGAACTCCTCGGTCGTCATCAGGGGGGCCGCGTGAGCCGTCGGGCCGTCAGCCGGCCCGCTCTCCCACCCTGTCAGCCAAGATCGGACCGGTGCGCGCCCGGCTACGCCATCCGTGCCGGGGTGCCAGCAGCAGTCCCATGGCGATCCAGACGTACGCGCTGCCGCCGACGAGCGAGCCCACGCCGCCCCGGCCCGGGTCGTCCAGCCAGAGCCACACGATGCTGCTGCACAGGATCACGTACGCACCGGCCGCCACCGCCACCCGGGCCCGGGTCCGCACCCGCAGCGCCTCGCCCGCCAGCACGGCGAGCGCGGGGATCATCCACACCAGGTGGTGCACCCAGGTCACCGGGCTGACCAGGCAGGCCGCGACACCGGTCAGCGCCACGCCGTGCGTGACGTCGGCGCGCCGCACCTTGTACGCCCACACCGCCAGCACGGCCACCACCGCGACCGCCCACACCCATTCCGGCGCGTCGAGCCGGGCCAGGGTGCCGCGCAGCGACTGGTTGCCGGCGTACGAGAGCGAGCCGACGCGGTCGGTGTCCCACAGCGCCCTCGTCCAGAACGTACGGGACGCGCCCGGCGCGGTCAGCGCGGCGAACAGGGTCGCCGCGGAGGCCGTGACCGCCGCCGTGAGACCGGCCCGGCGGTGCCCGGCGAGCAGCAGCCAGCCGATGAACAGGGCCGGGGTCAGTTTGACGGCGGCGGCCAGGCCCGTGGTGTACCCGGCCCAACGGCTGCCGCGGCGCAGCAGTTCGGCGTCGAGCAGCACCAGCGCGAGCAGCGCGAGGTTGACCTGCCCGAAGGTGAAGGTGTCCCGGACCGGTTCGAGCAGCGACAGCAGGCAGCCCGCCAGCACCATCGCGTACCAGTACGGCCAGCCCTGGCGGCGGATCAGCGGTCCGGCCGTCCACTGCAGCACCAGCAGCCCGGCGACGATGTTGAGGGTGGCCGCCAGCACCACGGTGGTCGGCCAGTCGACCCAGGCCATCGGCAGCATGCACAGCGCGGCGAACGGCGGATAGGTGAAGCCGTACACGGTGCCCGGCCGCAGGTAGGCGTAGAGCGCGCCGCCGTCGTGCACCCAGGAGTTGACCGCCCCGTGGTAGACGGCCACGTCGAACCAGTGCCGGTGCAGCGGCACCGTGACCAGGAAGACGGCGGTCGCGGTCACCGCCAGGACGGCGCTCACCACGCGTCGCGTGCCGGGCGATCCGAGGGAGCCGAGTGCGCGAGGGGGACGGGGCATGGAGGTCCTGACGTTCATGGGGCCGGGGCCGGGCGGGTCGGCCGGAGCAGCCGCACGAGATGGAGCAGGACGATCGGCAGCAGGGCCGCGGCGGCTCCCGCGGTCGCCAGGACCACCTGGTGCACGGTGGCCGGGAAGCCGTTGGGGAGCACCGCCAGGGCCAGGACCGCGCTGCCGACGGCGGCCGTCCGGCGTACCCGCCCGTCAGGCGCGGCCACGGCGAGCGGCACGAGCCCCCACAGCAGGTACCAGGGGCGTATCGCGGGGCCGAGCAGGGCCACCGCGAGCAGGCTCAGGCCGAGCGCGTACACCGGGCCCAGCCGCCGGCGGAACAGCCACACCGCCCCGATCGCCAGCGCGACGGCGACCAGGCTCAGCACCCGCCAGGTGTGCGGGGTGCCCATGAAGCGGGCCATCGTGTTGACCAGCGACCAGTTGGAGGCGGAGGCGGGCGTGGACAGGGCGCCTATCCAGCCGTACCCCACGCCGGTCACCGCCGTGATGCCGACCGTCGTGGCCCCGGCGACCGCCGCCACGCCGGCGCCCGTGCGGGCCAACCGCCAGCGTCCTTCCAGGTGTTCCGCCCACAGCGTCGCCACGACCAGCAGTCCCAGCGCGGCCGGGGCCTTCACCAGCGCGGCCAGCGTCACCAGCACCGCCGCGACCACCGGCCGCCGCGCCAGCGCGGCGCCGAGACCGGCGCCCAGCAGGCCGAGCATCACCGCGTCGTTGTGCGCGCCGGCCACGAGGTGCAGCAGCACCAGGGGGTTGAGCGCCCCCAGCCACACCGCCTGCGCGGGGTCGGCGCCGCAGCGCCGGGCGAGCCGCGGCAACTGCGTCGCCAGCAGCGCCACTCCGAGCAGCGCCAGCGCCCGCATCCCGGTGATGCCGGCGTGCGCGCTCAGCCGTGCGAGCGCCAGGAAGGCGGGACCGTACGGTGCGGGGGTGTCCCGCCAGATGGCCGGCACCTCGGCCGCCGCCGCGCCGCCGAGCACGCTCGGCCCGTACGTGTAGGCGTCGATGCCCTTGCTGACCATCGCGCCCTGCGCCAGGTAGCTGTAGACGTCCCTGCTGAACAACGGCGGTGCCAGCAGCAGCGGCGCGGCCCACACGGCGAACGTCGTCAGCAGGCTCCGTGTCGTCGGCGGCCGCGGCCCGCGCACCAGCCGGCCCAGCTGCCACCACGCCGCGATCAGCAGCCCGAGCCCGAAGTAGGCCACCAGCAGCCCGATCGCCGCCTCGCCTCGCGGCAGCGCGATCCCGTCCCGAACGGGCAGCGCCCCTGCGGCCCTTCCGCCGACGGCCAGCGCGACCGTCCCGGCGAGTCCGAGGGCCGTGGTGCGAGTCACCACCGCACGATCGCATCGCCGGGTGACCGTCGAACGACGCGCGAGCGACGGGCGAGTGACCGATCATCCCGGGGCCGGTCGCGGATGCGGTGGGTCCGAGTGCGGGTGTGTGCCCTGGGGGGCGCGGGATACGGCGCGATCGGCCTCCGCGGACCCGCGCCCGAGGGCGCCGGGCTTCCCACGGAGCGCCCGGTACCGCGGCGTCAGCCGAGGCGCGCCGCGGCCTCCGCGATGATCGACGCGACGCGGGCGGGCTGTTCGACGAGGACGCCGTGGCCCGCGCGGGGGACGGGGACCAGGGTGATGGTGGGGCAGGCGTCCAGGTCACGGCGCTCGCCGTCGGTGAGGCCGATGTCGTCCGCGTCGCCGCGGACGACCCAGACGGGCAGGGCGGTGGCGCACAGCCGGGGGACGAGCGAGCCGTGCCGGTCCAGGTGGTCGTAGTAGTGGCGCAGCGCGCGGTGGCAGAAGGCGGGGTCGTTGTCGGCCAGGACCGCGGCGAGGGTGTCGCGGCGTCCGGGCGGCAGGCCGTCCCGCGCGGCCCGCGGGAAGAGCCGCAGCGCGACCGCCCAGGCCGCCCCGCCCAGTCCCGGGACCCGGCCGAGGCGGTCCAGCAGCGCGAACTCCCGGGCCTCGTCGTCCCGCGAGAAGCTGGGGGAGAGCAGCACGAGCGGCCCGGCGAAGGCGCCGGTGACCGCCATCTCGATGGCCACCGTGGAGCCGAGGCCCTGCCCGACGACGAGGTCGCAGTCCCGTTCGGCGGCGAGCCGGCCGAGCAGGCGGGCGTAGTTCTCCACGGAGACGTCCTCCGGTGCCGGGGTGCGCCCGAAGCCGGGGAGGGTGACGGCGGTCATGCCGAGGCGCGCGTCCGCGATCGCCGGTTCGGCCATGACGTCGGCGTAGAACTCGGCGGTGCACATGCCGCCGGGCAGCAGCAGCGCCCTGTGCCGGGCGTCGGCCGGTCCGGCGGTCCGGATGTCCCAGTCCGCGGGGCGGGTCTCGGTGCTCACGGGGCCCCACCCTGGTGCCGCCGCCCTGGTCGCGCGACCACCGTGCTCCGTACGCGGCGTGTCGCCGGGATGCGATCCTGGACGGCGTGCGGGACGTGACGACGGTGGTACGGGAGGCGTTCGCGGGCGCCGTGGGGGCGGCCGGCGAGGACGCCGAGTTCGCGGTGGACGCGGGGGCGTCGGCGCTGGCGGCGGCGGGCTGGGAGCAGGCCGGTCCGGCGGTGGTGGCCGCGGCGGACGATCTGCTGAGCGGCTGCCGGGCCCGCGGCTGGGGGGACCCGGACCTGGTGCGGATGGCCCGCCGGGAGCTGGGCCCCGAGCACGTGCGGCTCGCGGAGCGGCTGCTCGCCGCGGACGGAGGGCCGCGGACGGAGGCGGCCGCCCTGCTGACGGGGTACGCCCGCGAGGAGCGGATGGACCGCTTCGGGGCGGCGACCGCCGTGCTGGAACTCGTCCGCCTGCTCGGCCGTCTCCCCCGGATCACCCCGCTGACCGCCGCGCCGCCGCGGCCCTCGGCGGGGGGCGGCGCGGGCTCCAAGCTGGGGCGCATCCGGGCGCTGCTGGCGAAGGCCGAGTCGACCCCGTACCCGGAGGAGGCCGAGGCGCTCAGCGCCAAGGCGCAGCATCTGATGGCCCGCTACAGCGTCGACGAGGCCCTGGTGGCGGGGACCGCCCCCGGCGACGGGCCCGGCGCGCGGCGCGTCGGCGTGGACCGGCCGTACGAGGCCCCCAAGGCGCTGCTCCTGGACGCCGTCGCGGCGGCGAACCGGTGCCGGGCGGTGTGGTCGGCGGAGTTCGGCTTCTCGACGGTGGTCGGGTACGAGGCCGATCTGGAGGCCGTGGAGGTGCTGTACACCTCGCTGCTGGTCCAGGCCGAGGCCGCGATGCTCCGCGGCGGCGCCCCGGCGGCGGGCGGCGGCACGACACGTCCCAAGGGCCGCAAGAACCTGTCCCGGAACTTCCGCGAGTCCTTCCTGATCGCCTACGCCGGCCGGATCGGGGACCGTCTCGCCACGGCCACCCGGGACGCCACGCGCGAGGCCGGCGAGGAGAGCGGCGCGGCAGCGGAGGTGCTGCCCGTGCTCGCGGCCCGCGAGGTCGCGGTGGGCCGGGCGGCCGACCAGATGTTCCCGCAGACCCGTTCGCAGCGGCTCAAGGGCCGCGACCGCGAGGGCTGGGAGCACGGCACGGCCGCGGCGGACGGCGCGCAGTTGTAAACGGGCCGGAAAGCCGCCCGCGCGCCGCCGGGAAAGGGCCCGCGGCGCCCCCTGGCGGGGGCGCGGACGGCCGTGCGCACCCGGTCCTGAGGGAGTCGCCGGCCGGGGCCGGGCCAGCCCCGCAGGCACCCGCACAGGCTCCCGCCATACCCGTCCTGAGCTGGGCTTTCGCGCCTCTCGCGGCTAGGCTGCGGACATCGCCGGAAGGGGTCTGATGGATCGCCATATCCGTACGGTCGAGGATGTGCTGGAGCTGCTGGACGGCCTGTTCGCGCCGGAGGCGGACCGCTGGACGGACGGCGCGGCCGACTGGTGGGACGGCTTCTACGCCGACCGCTCCAGGCCGGTGCCGTTCTTCGTGCCGAAGCCGGACGAGAACCTGGTCTCCTACCTCGACCGGGGCCTGCTCGCCCCCGGCGGCCGGGCCCTCGACCTCGGCTGCGGCCCCGGCCGCAACGCCCTGCACCTGGCGGCCCGGGGCTTCGCCGTGGACGCCGTCGACCTCTCGCCCGCGGCCGTCGCCTGGGGCGAGGACCGGGCCCGCGAGACCGGCACGCGGGGCGTGCGCTTCCACCGCGGCGACGCCTTCGCCCTGACCGCGGCCGGCGGCCCGCTGGAGGGCCCGTACGACCTGGTCCACGACTCGGGCTGCTTCCACCACCTTCCGCCGCACCGCCGCGTCAGCTACCTCGCCCTGCTCGACCGGGTCATCGCCCCCGGCGGCCACCTCGCCCTCACCTGCTTCGCCGCCGGCGGCATGGGCTCGGAGCTGCCGGACACCGACTTCTACCGGCAGGCCCGCCTGCACGGCGGGCTCGCCTACACCCCCGAGTCGCTGCGCGCGATCTTCTCCGGGCTCACCGAGGTCGAACTGCGCCGCATGCGCGACGAGCCGCTGGACTCCCCGCACTTCGGCGAGCCCTTCCTGTGGACCGCCCTGTTCCGGAACACGCCCTAGAACAGCCAGCGCGTCTGGCTGTACGTCGTCCCCCGTCCGTAGGCGAAGGCCGTCTTCGGCTCGACCTCGTAGACGAGCGCCTCGTTGCCGCTCTCCCCGCGGAACATCTCGTTTCGCACCTCGAAGCGCCACTCCTCCCCGTACTTGGCCTCGTACACCGCGGCGATCCGGCGCAGCTGGGTGTCACTGCGCACTCGCGCCGCCTCGCCCTCGACGACCACGTCCAGGCCCTCGCGCAGCGCGTTGTTGCCGGTGGTGATCACCACCTTCGCGTTGCGGGCGATGTTGCGCGCCTTGCGCTCGTCGGCACCGGTGCTGAAGTGCAGGGCGTCCTCGTGCCAGACCCCGATGAGCGGGGTGACGTGCGGACGCCCGTCGGGGCGCACGGTGGTCAGCCAGTAGATCTCGGCATCGGCCAGGAAGCGGCGCGCCTGGCTCCAGGTCGTCGGGTCGGCGCCGTCACTGCTGTAGCGGGCGTCGAGTTCGGCCTCGGGTTCCTTTTCTGCTGCCATGACTCCACTGATACTCCATCAGGCCGCGCGGAGCGCGTACGCGCGGTCGACGGACTCCGCCAGGTCGGCCACGGCCGGGTCCTCGGTGGTGTCGGCCAGGGCGCGAGCGCGGTCGGCGAGTTCGGCCAGCCCCGGAGCACCGGGCAGCTGCTCGTCACCGGTGGAGTACGTCCGCAGCGCGTCGGCGAAGTACGCGGCCACCGCGTCCACCCGCAGCCGCGGCGAGGTGGCGGGGTCCCACAGCGGAGCGGCCAGCCGGTCCGCCTCGATCGCCGCCGACTCCTCGTGCGGAGCGCGACTCGCGGGATCCAGCCAGCGCACGGTGGCGGTGGCGACGTGACCGCGGGCACCGGGCCTGAGCCGCACGGCGTACAACGCGGTCACGGTGTGCCCGGGTCCCACCTCGCCGCCGTCCACCGCGTCGTCGCGGAAGTCCTCGTCGGCCACGGCCCGGTCCTCGAAGCCGATCAGGCGGTACCGCTCCACCGTCTGCTCGTCGAAGGCGACCTGGGCCTTGGCGTCGCGGGCCCGCAGCTCCACATTGGCCGGCAGCTGGTCCACGAAGAGCGCGCGGGCCTCGCCCTCGGTCGAGACGTACGAGGTGTGGCCGTCGCCCTTGTCGGCCAGCTCCTCCATCAGCGCGTCGCCGTACTCGCTGCCGACCCCGACCCCGTACAGCGTCACGCCGTGCTCCCTGCGGGCCCGGTCGATCCGCTCCAGCAGGGCGTCCGGCTCCGTCTCGCCGGTGTTCGCCAGCGCGTCCGAGAGCAGCACGACCCGGTTCGTGACCCCCGCGCGGGCGCCCTCCAGCGCCACGTCGTAGCCGGCCCGCAGACCCGCCTCCAGATTGGTGGACTGCTCCGGCCGCAGCCCGTCGATCACCTCCCGCGCGTGCGCGCGGGCGCCGTCGGCGCCCAGCCGCGTCATCGGCAGCGCCACCCGCGCCCGCTCGCTGAACGTCACCACGGACAGCGAGTCGTCCCCGCGCAGCTCACCGACCGCCGAACGCAACGCCTTCTGCACGAGGTCGAGCCGGCCCGGCTCGGCCATCGAACCGGAGACGTCCACCACGAAGGTCAGCGCGGCGGGCTTGCGTGCCGCCTTGTCGGCGGGGCGCGTGGCCAGCCCGATCCGCAGCAGCGACCAGCGCGAGCCGGCCCCGGGGGTGCGGGCGCCGTCCGCGGTGACGGAGAAGCCGTCGCCGTCCGGGCTCGGGTAGTCCTGGCGGAAGCTGTTGACGAACTCCTCGTACCGCACGGCCGACGGTTCCGGCAGCTCCCCGTTGCCCAGCTGCCGCTTGGCGTAGCCGTACGAGGCGGTGTCCACGTCCAGTGCGAACGTCGACAACTCGTCCCGTGCGGGGGCGCGTTCGCCGTCCGGCGCCTGCGTGCCCTGCGCGACGCGCGCGGGGGCGGGGCGGGGCCCCGCGTCGTGGCTGTTCCCACGCGGGCCCACGGCGCCGCACCCGGCGAGTGTCGCTGTCGCGACGGTCACCGCGATTGCCGCCGTGACCGCCTTCGTGACCGTTCCCGCGGTTCGCCTCATGTGGGTCCCCTCCCCGTCCGGCTTCTGTGACTGTGACGTACGGGGCCTTCCCAGGGGGGCTTCGGTGGCGTTGCGGATCCGTCTCGTTCGCGCAACGCGCCGTTGGTTTTTTCCCCGCCCGCCCGCCCGTGTGCCCTGTGAAGTCTGGGCGCCCCGGCGCGCGTGCGGGGTGGGCCGGGTGCGGTGCCTCCGGGGCTGCACGTCCTGGACTGGGATATTTACGCGCGTTTCCAGCACTTGCTCATCCCGTCCCTGCCCGGATGGTGCGCACAAATATCCCGCAGCGTCCAGAACATCCACCCTCCCCCAGCCTCCGGCCGGGGGTGCCCCCAACTCCCCCGCCCCCTCCGTCTCGTATCGCGCCTGATCCCCGGTGGGGGGTGAGAAGGCGGTCCGGGGCGGCTGCGGTTGCCTGGATCCCCCCACCGGTGTGTGGGCGGTGACGGCTGGGCCCTTGGACGGCGCCGCGCCAACGGTGGCCCGAGCACGGTGCCGCCATCACCACCCTCCGGGGATCAGGCGCATGACGAGACGGAGGGGGCGGGGGAGTTGGGGGCACCCCCGGCCGGAGGCTGGGGGAGGGTGGGTGTTCTGGACTGTGGAGCATATGTGGGTGCATGACCCGGGGTGATCAGTTGAGGGTGCTTGAGGCACCTAAATGTGCTGTCCAGAATGGCCAGCCCCGGAGGCCCCGACCCCGGCACCCCACGAAACGCGCGCCGGGGTCACTGACTTCACAGGGCTGGGGGCACCCCCGGCCGAAGGTTGGGGGAGGGCGGGCGGGCGGGGAGAAAACCTACCCGGACCGCAAGCGCAGCGCACTGGTAGACAGGACGTCAACAAGCTGCCATCGTGAGGCCGGCGCACCGACCGAAGGGCGGCAAGCATGGCGCAGCGCTGGGTCACGGCCTCCGACGGCGTACGTCTGGCGGTGTACGAGCAGGGCGACCCCGCCGGGACCACCGTCCTGTGCGTGCACGGGTTTCCCGACGACCACGGGGTGTGGGACGGCGTCGCAACACGCCTGGCCGCCCGCGGTTTTCACGTCGTCACCTACGACGTGCGCGGCTCCGGCGCGTCCGGCGTGCCGCGCCGCACCCGCGCGTACCGGCTGCCGCAGCTCGCCGCCGACACCACCGCCGTGGCGGACGCGGTGAGCCCGCTTGCGCCGGTGCACCTGCTGACGCACGACTGGGGCTCCGTGCAGTGCTGGCACGCCGTCAGCACGCCCGAACTGGCGCACCGCTACGCCTCGATGACGTCCATCTCGGGCCCGGACCTCGACCACACCGGCCGCTGGTACCGGGCCCAGTTGCGCCGCCCGACCCCCGCGCGGCTGGGGAAGCTCGTGCGGCAGTCGCTGGCCTCGTGGTACGTGGGCTTCTTCCATCTGCCCGGTGTCGCCGAACTGGCGTGCCGCAGCGGCATCCTGGACGGTGTCACCAAGAGGCTGCGCCGCCTGGAGACCGGTGAGCCCCCGCAGGGGTACGGGCCGGGGCCGGCCGCCCGCAACCGGGCCGGGCTGAAGCTCTACCGGGCCAATGTGCTGCCCCGCGTGCTCCGTCCGCGGGTCCGGCACGCCGTCCTGCCGGCGCAGGTACTGGCCCCGTCCATGGACGTGTTCGTGCTGCCGCCGTGGCAGACGGAGATCACCGACTGGGCGCCCGGTGCCGAGATCCACCACGTGGACGGCGGCCACTGGCTGCCCAGCCACCGCCCCGGCCTCGTCGCCGAGTTCGTGGCGCGGCTGGTCGAGCGCGTCGAGGAGGAGGGGGCCGCCGCATGACCGCCGAGCCCGAGCACATCGTCCTCAGGCCCCGTGACGTGCGGTGGGAGTGGGACGGGGCTGCCGCTGCGCTACCTGGACGACGACGCCTTCCTCACGGTTCCTGACCGTCTTCCGGCAGGCGGTGCCGATGATCGCGGACGACCGGCTGCGCGAGGACGTCATCGGGTTCATCGGGCAGGAGGCGATGCACGCCCAGGCGCACCAGTCGCTGCTGGGCCGAGGACCCGCCGCGGCCTGCCTCGCACGCGGCGGGAGCCGCGCTCCACTGACGGGGTTCCCGCCCGTGTCCCCGTACGACCTGCGCGTCCCACCGCCCCGCCGGGCCGGCGGCTCGCGCCCCGAGCCGCTGCTCGCGCTGCTGGCCCGGATCACGCCGCTGCTGGTGCGCGGCAGCGCGCGGCGCGCGCCGCGGAAGCCGGTCGTGGTCGACCGCTCGCTCCCGCTGCGCGTCGCCGGCGTCACGGTGGAGGCCGAGGGCGTGGTCGCCCTGCGTCTGGTGCGGGCGGACGGCGGCACCGCGCCGCTGCCCGGCCGGCGGCCCGGTGCCGGTGACCCGGCCGACCCGGACGCCTACCGGGTGGCCGTCCGGCTCGTCCCGGACGGCGAGGGCGGGATCGGCATCACACCGATCCTGCCCATGGTGCGCGCCGCTGCCGCCGCGGGCGCGGACTGGCGGCGCCGGACCCCGCCCGGGTGCGGGTGCGCAGCGACGCGGAGGCCGGCGGTCCCCACCGCCGCCGGACTGCTGGCGGGCGCCGGGCCGGACACCGCCGTCTACTTCTGCGGGCCGCCCGCGCTCGTCCCGGCGCTGCACCTGGAGCGCTTCTCGCCGCCACCGATCACCGACGGCTCGGCGTTCGAGATCCAGCTCGGCCGGGGCGGGGCGCCCGTGACGGCCGACCGGTCCGCGCTGTCCGTGCTCGGCGCCGCGCGTCCGGACACGGCGTACTCCTGCCGTCAGGGCTTCTGCGGCACGTGCCGGGTGGGTGTCCTGTCCGGCGGCGACAGCGTGCGGCACCTCGGCAGCGCGGCGGCCCGCCGTACGCGGGACGCGATGCTCGTCTGCGTCTCCCGTGCCGAGGCGGGCGCGCGCCTGGTGCTGGACGTGTGACGGGCCCGGGCCGGCTAGGCCGACAGCGGGTCCATCGGCATGGGCAGGACCTCGCCCTCCATCATCGCCCCGAGCCCGCGCACCGCGCAGACGTCCGGGCGGTCCGCGATCGTCACGGGCATCCCGGTGGCCTGACGGAGCATCATGTCCAGGCCCGGCAGCAGGGCGCTGCCCCCGGCGAGCATGATGCCGCGGTCGGTGAGGTCGGCGACCAGGTCGGGCGGGCAGCGCCGCAGGACGGTGCCGATGCCGTCGACGAGGGCCGCCATGGGCATGCGGATGGCCCGGCGGACGCTCTCGATGTCGACGGTGACCGTGCGCGCGATGCCGCTGGCCACGTCCCGGCCCTGGACCTCGGTGCTCGGCGCGATCGGCCCCGGCGCGGACAGGATCTCGTGCAACGGCCGCACCGACTGGGTGGGCAGCACCAGTTCGTGCGCGTTGCGCACGTGCTGCACCACCACGTGGTCGATCGCGTCGCCGCCGACCGGGATGGTCTCGGCCGCGACGATGGCGCCCAGCGACAGGACCGCGATCTGCGTCGTGCCGGCCCCGCTGAGCATGATCATCGTCGCCTCGGGCTGCTCGACCGGCAGCCCGCAGCCGACCGCCGCGGCGATCACGGAGTCGACGAGTTCGACCCGTCGCGAACCGAGCCCGTACAGCGTCTCGATGGCCGCCCGCTGGGCCAGCGGCTTGCTGCTGTTGGGGGTGCACACCGCGGCGCGCAGCATCGGCTTGCGCCGCCACGCCTTGCGCAGCCGGCCGCCGAGCAGGTGCCGGAGCATGCGCTGGGCCATGTCGATGTCGACGACCATGCCGGCCTGGATGGGGCGGACGACGCGGATGTGGTCGGGGGTGCGCCCGGTCATCTGCTCGGCGAGCGATCCGACGGCGATGAGGGCCCCGCTGTGGGCGTTGACGGCGGCCACGCTGGGCTCGTCCACGACGAGTCCCTGTCCTTTGATGTAGACGCGGGTCCGTGAGGCGCCGAGATCGACGGCTACGGAGCAACGGCGCAACTGCGCGAGGCTGACGGTCACGGCAGGTCCTCCCCGAGGGAGCCGGTTCCCGGGACCGCCCCGGTGGCAGTCCCGTATGATCATCGTGACGGTATTGCCCCGATTTCGCCCGTAGTGTTGCGCCGCCCGGAGGACGCGTCCCTCCTGCGGCCTAGCGAACGATGCGTGCCGCGAGGACCGCGATGTCGTCCTCGGCGGGCTCGGAGACCAACAAGGACAGGATCCGGTCGACCAGGCCGCCCAGATCCCCGTCCGGGGGCAACCGCAACCGGGCGAGCCGTTCGAGGGACGCGTCGATGTCCTCGCCACGCCGCTCGACCAGGCCGTCGGTGTAGAGCAGCAGGACGTCGCCGCGCCCGCACCGGCCCGAGACGATCTCGTAGCCGCCGTGCCCGGTGCCCAGCGGAGGGCCGACCGGCACCCGGATCAGCTCCACTGAGCCGTCCGGGCGGATCAGGGCGGGCGGCAGGTGCCCGGCGGATGCCCACGCCCGCCGGCGTGCCGTCCAGCACCTGCCGCAGAACCTCGAGGTCCAGTGGTGACCAGCCGCCGGGCCCCTGTCACGCGCTCACCCGGGTCATCCTCCCGTCCGCCGAGTGCGCCCGTACCCGTGATCCGGCGGTCGGCCGTTCGGCGCACGCCCGGATGCGATCACCCCGGCGGGTGGCTATGGGCCCCGGCGGGGCGTGTCGCCGGAGTGCCGCGCGCGGCCGGCCGCACGATCGGCCCGATGCGATGCAAGGCGGTGGCCGCGGTGCTGTGCCTGCTGCTGGCGATGCCCCTCGCGCTGCGGGGGACGGCCGTGGCGACGACAGCGCCGGCGGCGACGGACCGGCCCGCGGACAGCCCCGGAGTGCACCGGCTGTACGCGGAGGCCGAACGCGCCGTGGAGCGGTACCAGGCGGTGGAGCTGGCGACCGAGCGCAAGCGCGCCGAGCTGCGCGGGCTGCGGGCGACGACCCGGGGGGAGCGCCGCCGGCTGCGGCTGCTGCGGGACCGGGTCGGGGCCATGGCCCGTACCGAGTACCGCAACGCGGGACTGAGCCCGTCGGCGCGGCTGCTGCTGTCGGGGAGCCCGGACCGCCTGCTGGAGGACGTCACCCTGGTCCGCCAGGGCGAGCACGCCGAGGCCGCGCTGCTGACCGCGCACCGGGTCGCACAGCGCCGGCTGGCCGAGGACACGGCGGCCGTGACCGCCGCGCTGGAGGCGCTGGACCGCCAGGCCCGGCGGCAGGCCGAACTCCGGCGGAGCATCCAGGAGAAGCTGGTGCGCGCCGGTGCCGGGCTCGCCGCCCGCTACCTCGCCCTGCTGGGCGGCGACGTCCCCGACCGCTGCCCGCACATCGACCCCGGTGACGTTCCGGTCCAGGCCGCCGCCCGCCGCGGCGTCGCGCGCTGGGTGAGCCCGGTGGCCCACTACCGGCTGTCCGCCGGTTTCGACGACGCCGGCTCCCACTGGGCGCACCGGCACACCGGCCAGGACTTCGCGGTCGCCTCCGGCACCCCGGTCCGCGCGGTCGGCGACGGCACCGTGGTGGCGGCCGGCTGCGGCGACGGCTTCGGCAACCAGATCGTCGTCCGGCACGACGACGGCTACTGCACGCACTACGCCCACCTGTCCGTCATCGAGACCGCGCCGGGCCGCCGGGTGCGCGCCGGTCAGCTCATCGGGCTGTCCGGCAGTTCGGGCAACTCCACAGGCCCCCACCTGCACTTCGAGGTCCGCGTCACCCCGCAGATGGGCTCGGCCGTCCCCCCGCTCCCCTGGCTGGCCCGGCACGGCGTCCGGGTGCCCGGCCCGGACGGCTGAACTCCCGGCACCCCACCCCCACTCGTCACAGCTGTCGCACAGGTCCGTTACTGTTCGGCCTCCGGCGTGCGATCTTGCCGCCGCCGGTTCTTTCTGACCTGTGGGGGGTCCTGCATGCGCACATCCCGCGCACATCGGCCTGCCGTCATCCGTAGCGGAGCCGTACTTCTTCTCACCGCCGGCCTCGCGGCCGGACCGCTGGCCGCCGCGCCGGCCTTCGCCGAGGGGGAGACCGTCCGCGGTCTGTCCACTGGCGACGACGGCACACTCGCCGTCGGCCTCGACACCAGCGAGGCACTGTGGGTCAAGGTGAGCGTCCGGGAGTCCGCCGCGGCGGACGCCGCGGTGCTCGCCTCGACCGACGACCTGACCTGGTCCTGGCAGCGCGGCTGGTCCACCGTCAAGCCGCTCGCCCTGCCCGAGGGCAAGGCGTACGGGGACTATCCGGTGGACGTCGACTACCGCCTGCCCGGCGGCACCGTCCAGCACTGGACCGGTGCCGAGCACGGTACGGCGGGCCAGTTCGACTACCGGCTGCACACCGGGGTCGGCAAGCTCGGCTACGACCGTGACAGCACCGACTTCGACCACCGAACGGCGGTGCTCAGCGGCACCGTCACCACCTTCGACCCGGCGACCGGGACGACCGGTCCGGCCGCGCCCGGCACGCAGGTACGGGTGAACTGGACCGCCCGTGTCGGGGTGGACGCCAAGTCCGGCTCGGCGACGGCCACCTCCGGCACCGACGGCGCCTTCTCGGTGAGCGTGACGCCCGGCGGTGCGGTCACCTCCGGCAGCGCCGTCGTCCTCGGCAGGGCCGACACCGACCCGGCGGCCGCGGTCGCGCTGCCCGAACTGTCGGCCCGCGCCGTGCAGTACCGGATCAGCGCCGACCCGTCGGCCAAGCGGGTCCACAAAGGCAGCACGTTCACGATGCGGGGTACCGTCCAGCGCCTGACCGACCAGGGGTGGAAGCCCTTCGCCGGTGCTCCCCTGGTCACCACCCCGCAGCCCCCGGACGTGTACCGCTACAGCGTGCCCGGCCTGATGGGCACGGGCACCGTGGACGCCTCGGGGAACTTCGCGTTCCCGGTGACGGCGACCAAGAGCACCTGGCACTACACCTACGTCAGGCCGTCGGAGTACCTCGCCGACTTCGCGTACGCCGAGCACTTTGTGAACGTGCCCACGGCCGGCACCTACTCGGGCGTCAGCATGTCGCTGGACGCCTACGGGAAGGTCACCGCCAAGGGCACTCTGAAGGGCTCCTGCTGGAACGCCAAGGTCTGGCTGCAGTACTCCAAGGACGGCCGCACCGGCTGGAAGTCCCTCACGTCGGTCCAGGCGAGCGACAACGGCACGGGCAAGTGCTCCTTCTCGATGGGCGCCTGGGGCTACACGGACGGTTACTACCGCGTCTACCACTCCGAGTCGGACGGGATGCTCGCGGTGGCGTCGGCCACCAAGCGCCTGCACCGCACGGTGACCCGGATCGTGTCCTTCGACATGACGCCGAACAGCCCGCGTCTGGGCGGGGCGTTGAAGGCCAAGGGCACGCTGCAGTACCTGTCGGGCGGCAAGTGGAGGGCGTACAAGGGCGGGAAGATCGTCATCGTCCTCAAGCCCAAGGGCGAAAGCTCCTGGTACTGGACGGTGAAGGGGAAGACCGACGCGGCGGGCCACTTCAGCCTCGGCACCAAGGCGTACGCCGACGCCACGTGGGGCGCGTACCTGGAGGCGGACTCCACGCACTTCTACAGCGAGTCGAAGACGGAGTACATCAATGCCCGTTGAGTCCCGGCGCCTTCTCGCGCTGATCGCCTCGGTGGCCGCGCTCTCCGGCGGGCTCGCCGTCGCCCCTGCCCTCGCCGCCGACGCCGGCCCGCTCGGCATCGGCGTGGCGCGGACGGTCGACACGCAGCGCGGGTCCTTCACCGTGCCGGTGTGGACCGACGCCCCCGGCGGCACGGTCACCTCGGTCACGGCGACCGTGCGCGACGGTGACGCGGTCGTGGTGGACGGTCTGCGGCTCGCCGGTTCCGGTGAGCAGTGGTCCGTGCCCTCCGACGCCGTGCTGAAGCTGACCGAGGACGGCGGCGTCATGCCGCACCTCGGCCGGTACGCGATCGACGTCACCGCCACCGACGACCAGGGCGACACCGTCGTCCGCACGGGTGCCGGCACCCTGGACTTCACCCTGCGGCCCGTCCTCACCACCGCTTTGACCCGGACGCTGCTCGACAGGGACCACCGCACGGCGGGCGTCACCGGCACCCTCCTCGGGGTGCAGCCCGGCAGCGGCGACGAGGTGCCCCTGGAGGGCGCCACGGTCGGTGTGACCCGCACCTACTACTCCGTGGACGGACGCCCCGACAGCACCGGGCAGGCCGTCACCGGGGCGGACGGCTCCTTCGTCTCACCGGAGTTCCCCGTCGTCACCTGGGCAGGGCTGTCCGCCGCGTTCTCCGCGGACGACGCGCAGGTGCACGGCACCGCCCAGTCGGCCGCCGGGAACCCGCAGATGCAGCAGACGAACGTGGTCGTCACCGCCAAGGCCGACCGCACCCGCGCGGTGTCCGGCCAGGCGGTGACCATCAGCGGCACCGTCAAGGACACTACGGGCACCCCGGTCGCCGGGGCGTCCGTGCGACTGGCGCTCGGCGCGGCGCAGCCGGTCACGGTCGTCACCGGCGCCACGGGTTCCTTCAGCGGCAAGGTGGTCGCGGCCCGCGGGCAGAACGACTGGGGCGGCTGGTCCGCCGCCGAGGACGACCCCTACCTGACCGCCTCCGCGGCCGCCAGTGGCTCGATCCTCCTCCCGGCGGATTCCGTCTTCACCGAGGTGACCTCGAGGATCGGCGCCGACGTCAAGGTGACCGTGTCGGCCCGGCTGTTCGCGGCGTACGACCGCGTGACGAGCATCTACGACCACCAGTTCGTCCACCTGGAGTACTCCAAGGACGGCAAGTCGGGCTGGAAGGACCTCGGCACCGGGTACGCGCCGGACAACGGCGGCACGGTCACCATCAGCAAGTGGGGCTACCTCGACGGCTACTACCGTCTGCACCACTACACCTCGGACCAGCTGGCCGAGACCGCCAGCAAGCCCGTCCGGCTGACCCGCACCAACACGCGGCTGTACTCGATGAAGGCGTCCTCCACGAAGGTCAAGAAGGGGGCCGCGGTCACCTTCACCGGCACCCTGAAGGAGTACGTCTCCGGCACCTGGCGGCCGTACAGGAGCGGGCACGTCGAGCTGTTCTTCCAGAAGAAGGGCTCGACGAAGTGGACGTACATCTCCTCGGGCACCACGAACTCGACGGGCAAGGCCACCCTCAAGGGCAAGCCGGCCTCCGACGGCAAGTGGCTGATCCAGTACTTCGGTGACGCGAAGCACTTCGACAGCGACGGGACCGCGGTCTTCGTCGACGTGCGGTAACGCCCGCACCACCACGAGGGCACGAGGGCGGGGACCGGCCGGGCGACCGGTCAGTCCCCGCCCTCGTGCCGTGACGCCTCGGTGCGCAGCGACCGGCCCAGCTCGTGCGCCTCGCGGCGGTCCTCCGCGGTGGCGTCGGTGACGTCCAGGAAGATCTGGTCCAGCTCGGGGAACTCCTCGGCGAGCGTCTTCTTGATCCGGACGGCGGCCTCCTCGACCGTCTCGCTGTCGATGCCCCCGGTCAGGTCGACCCGGGCGGCCAGCAGCACCGAGTCGACGCCGAGCCGCATCGTCAGCAGCGCGGTCACGGTGTCGATCTCTGGCTGCCGCCCGAGCAGTTCGTGCGCCCGCTGCCGCAGCCGCGGGTCGGCGGCCTCGCCGATGAGGGTGTCGCGGCAGTCCTTGCCGAGCCGGTAGGCCACGAACATCAGCAGCACGGCGATGCCCAGGGACGCCCACGCCTCCCACTGCCGCCCGCCGGTGGCCCAGTGCAGCCCCACGCCCGCCAGAGCCAGCAGGACGCCGAGCACCGCCGCGCTGTCCTCGGCGATCACCGTGCGCAAGGTGGGGTCGTCGCCCTCGCGCAGCTCGGTGCGGAAGGCGCGACCGTGCTCGCGTGCCCCGCCCCGTACTTGGAGCAGCGCCTTGACCAGGGACGACCCCTCGGCGATGAGGGAGACCACGAGCACGGTGGTGGCGATCAGGAAGGCCTTGAGGGTGTGCGGCTCGTGTTCGTGGAAGGCGGTGATGCCCTGGTAGAAGGAGAAGCAGCCGCCCATGACGAAGATGCCGACGGCGGCGAGCAGCGACCAGAACCAGCGCTCCTTGCCGTAGCCGAAGGGGTGCTGCGCGTCGGGCTCGCGCCGGCTGCGGCGCAGCGCGGCGAGCAGGAAGATCTCGTTGAGGGTGTCGGCGACCGAGTGCGCCGCCTCGGACAGCAGTGCCGGCGATGTGCTGAGGAGGCCTCCGACCGCCTTCGCCGCGGCGATCACCAGGTTCGCGGCGAGCGCGACGAAGACGGTGCCCTTGGTCTGAGTGTCCTTGCCCATGGGGTGCGTCTGCCCGGGGCGGGGCGACTCAGTGGTGGAAGGCCGTGGGCGCCGTGCCGGGCGGGTGCAGGGGGTGCTCCTGCTCGCGCAGCTGGGGCAGGTAGCGCTCCAGGTCGGCGAGGAAGAGGTCCGCGAGGTCCTCGGAGAAGCCGTTGCGGACCACGATCCTCAGCACCGCCAGGTCCTCGCGGTCGGCGGGGAAGGTGTAGGCGGGCACCTGCCAGCCGCGTTCCCGCATCCGCCGGGAGACGTCGAAGACGTCGAAGGCGGTGACGTGGTCGGCGGTGGTGAGGGCGAACACCGGCAGCTGGTCGCCCCGGGTGATCAGCCGGAAGTCGCCGTACTCCTCGATCCGCGAGGCCAGGTACGTGGCCACGTCGCGGGCGGTCTGCTGGACGACGCGGTAGCCGTCGCGGCCCAGCCGCAGGAAGGTGTAGTACTGCGCGGCGACCTGCGATCCGGGCCGGGAGAAGTTCAGGGCGAAGGTCGGCATGTCGCCGCCGAGGTAGTTGACCCGGAAGACCAGCTCCTCGGGGAGTGCCTCGGTGTCCCGCCACAACGCCCAGCCCACGCCCGGGTAGACCAGCCCGTACTTGTGGCCGGAGGTGTTGATCGACGCCACCCGCGGCAGCCGGAAGTCCCAGACCAGGTCCTCGTCGAGGAACGGCGCGACCATGGCGCCGGAGGCCCCGTCGACGTGCACGGGGATGTCCAGGCCGGTGCGCTCCTGGAGGCCGTCCAGGGCCGCGCAGATCTCCGCCACCGGTTCGTAGGAGCCGTCGAAGGTGGAGCCCAGGACGGCGACGACGCCGATGGTGTTCTCGTCGCACCGTGCCAGGGCCGATTCCGCGTCCAGGTGGAGCCGGTCGCCCTCGACGGGCACCGTGCGCGCCTCGATCTCCCAGAAGTTGCAGAACTTCTCCCAGCAGACCTGCACGTTGACGCCCATGACCAGGTTGGGCCGGGCCTGCGCCGGATAGCGGTCGCCCTGGCGCTTCATCCAGCGCCGCTTGAGCGCCATCCCGGCGAGCATGCAGGCCTCGGAGGAGCCGGTGGTGGAGCAGCCGACGGCCTTCTCCGGGTCCGGCGCGTTCCACAGGTTGGCGAGCATCGACACGCAGCGCCGCTCCAGTTCGGCCGTGCGCGGGTACTCGTCCTTGTCGATCATGTTTTTGTCGAAGCACTCGGCCATCAGCACCTGGGCCTCGCGCTCCATCCAGGTGGTGACGAAGGTGGCCAGGTTCAGCCGGGCGTTCCCGTCGAGCATCAGCTCGTCGTGGACCAGCTGGTACGCCGTCGCGGGCGGCATGGGGCCGTCCGGGAGCTGGTGCTTGGGCGGCGCGGTGCGCATGCCCGCGACCGGATCGGCCCCCGCGTAGAAGGGGTTGACGGCGAGTTTCGGCAGACCCTCGGCACCCTTGTGCAGCGACATAGCGCTCACACTAAGCGCGACGCGGCGCCTCGGCAGGTCGAGCCGTCAGACCGAGGAGGCCATCGAGAGCTTCGCCGCGAAGCCCAGGAACAGCGCCGCCGCGCCCGAGGTCAGCCCGGCCGCGAGCCGCCTGCGGCGGCGGAACTGGGCGGCCAGGTGGGTGCCGCCGAATATCAGCAGGGTCAGGTAGCTGAAGCTGAAGACCTGGGCGATCGCGCCCAGCGCCAGGAAGGACAGCGCCGGATGGGCGTACCCGGGGTCGACGAACTGCACGAAGAAGGAGATGAAGAACAGGATCGCTTTCGGGTTGAGCAGGCTGATCACCAGCGCCCGCCGGAACGGCTGCTCGGTCTGCGCGGGCCTCTCGACCACGACGGCGGCGACCGGCACCGGCTCCTGCTCCGGCTCGCCGGGACGCGCCCGCCACATCCCCCAGGCGGCCCGCGCCATGCCGAACGCGATCCACGCCAGGTAGCCGGCGCCCGCGTACTTCACGACGCCGAAGAGCACCGGGTTGGTGGTGAGCAGGCCCGCCACCCCGGCCGCCGAGGCGGTCATCAGCACCGTGTCGCCGAGGAAGACGCCCAGCGCCGCGCGGTAGGCGGTACGGACCCCGCGCCGCGCCGCGACGGAGAGGGTGTAGAGGGAGTTGGGCCCCGGCAGCAGCACGATCAGTACGGTGCCCAGCACGTAGGTCGACAGGTCGGTGATACCCAGCATGGGCACCAATATGGCACTTGCGCCTCACGTGGCGTGAGGCCGGAGGGTGTGGTCATGAACACGAGCACGGGCTACTCGGTCGGGCAGGTGGCGGATTTCGCCGGCGTGACCGTCCGCACGCTGCACCATTACGACGAGATCGGGCTGCTGTCGCCCGGCGACCGCAGCCACGCGGGCCACCGCCGCTACGGCGACGCCGACCTCGACCGGCTGCAGCAGATCCTCTTCTACCGGGAGCTCGGCTTTCCCCTGGACCAGGTGGCGGTCCTCCTCGACGACCCGGCCGCGGACCCGCGGGAGCACCTGCGGCGGCAGCACACCCTGCTGACCGAGCGGATCGGGAAGCTGACGGAGATGGCCGACGCCGTCCAACGAGCCATGGAGGCACGCACGATGGGCATCAACCTCACGCCCGAGGAGAAGTTCGAGGTCTTCGGCGACTACGACCCCGACCAGCACGCCGAGGAGACCCGGCAGCGCTGGGGGAACACCGCGGCGTACGAGCAGTCGCAGCGCCGCGCCGCCTCGTACACCAAGGACGACTGGCTGCGGATCAAGGCCGAGCAGGACGACTGGGGCGGCAGGCTCGTGGCGCTCCGCGAGTCCGGCGCCCCGGCCGACGGCGAGGCCGCGATGGACCTGGCCGAGGAGCACCGGCGCTTCATCGTGGACCACTACTACGACTGCACGTACGAGATCCACACCGGTCTCGCCGGGATGTACCTGGCCGACCCGCGCTTCAACGCCTTCTACGAGGCGATCGCGCCGGGCACCGCCCAGTACGTGCACGACGCGATCGTCGCCAACGCTAGGCGGGTTCGGGGGTGATGACCGCCGCCGTGCCGTAGGCGCACACCTCGGTGCCGACGTCGGCGGCCTCGCTGACGTCGAAGCGCATCGTCAGCACGGCGTTCGCGCCGCGTGCCCGCGCCTGCTCGACCAGCCGCTCCATCGCCTGGGTGCGGGTCTGCGCCAGGGTCTTGGTGAGCCCCTTCAGCTCGCCGCCGACCAGGGACTTCAGGCCCGCGCCGATCTGGCTGCCCAGATGGCGGGAGCGGACGGTGAGGCCGAAGACCTCACCGATCACCCGCTCCACCCGGAAGCCGGGGACGTCGTTCGTGGTGACCACCAGGACGTCGGACCCCTGCCGCTGTCCGCCGCCGTACTCGTCGATATCCATGGGGGCATCGTGCGCGGCGATCGCCGTCCCGCGCGGGACGCACGCCGGGCCGCCGCGGAAAGGGGATGCTTCCCGCCGGTTCCCCCCCGAAGGCGGTGATTCCGTCGGCGGCGGGCGATGTGCGGTGCCGCACCGCGGAACGCGTGGGGTGACCGTGGCCGGCCGTTCGCGTACGGGGAACGGTTCGGTCGCGACCGCGTTGATACTTTTGGCGCGTGACGACTATCGCCCTGGGCCCGCAATGGCTCGACCCCGATTACCTCATCTCGTCCGCGGGCCTCATCGGCCTGCTGGCGATCGTGTTCGCCGAGTCGGGTCTGCTCATCGGGTTCTTCCTGCCCGGTGACTCCCTGCTGTTCACCGGTGGCCTGCTGGTGGCCGGCGGCAAGCTGGACTGGCCGATCTGGGCCGTCTGCCTGCTCGTCGTGCTCGCCGCCATCGCCGGTGACCAGGTCGGCTACCTCTTCGGCCGCAAGGTCGGCCCCTCGCTCTTCCGCCGCCCGAACTCCAAGCTGTTCAAGCAGGAGAACATCGAGAAGGCGCACGAGTTCTTCGAGAAGTACGGCGCGAAGTCGATCGTCCTGGCCCGTTTCGTGCCGATCGTGCGTACGTTCACGCCCATCGTGGCCGGCGTCAGCCGGATGAACTACCGCACCTTCGTCACCTACAACATCGTCGGCGGCACCCTGTGGGGCGCGGGGGTGACGCTGCTCGGCTACTGGCTCGGGCAGATCGCGTTCGTGCGCGGGCACATCGAGCTGATCCTGGTCGCGATCGTCCTGGTCTCGGTCGTCCCGATCGCCATCGAGTTCCTGCGGGCCCGCTCCGCGGCGAAGAAGGCCCCGCCGCGGCCGGAGTCCCCGGCCGACGGCGCCGGGCCGATGCAGCCGCCCGTCCAGAACCCCACCGCCTCCGGCGGCGGGCGCCACCGTGCGAACCGGCGTTAACGTCCGGGGTCAGGGGCAGTCAAGCAGTCGAACCACTGTGCCTGGGGGAGGGTGGCGACACCCTCCCCCAGCCACGCCCGGCCCGGGAGCACGCCGAGAGCCGAGAGCCGAAAGCCGAGAGGAGGAACGCCGTGGCGCACCCGGAGGAGCCCGAGCAGCCGACCGGCGGCTCGGAATTCACCCCGCCGCTCGGGGTCGAGCTGCCCAAGCCGGAACCGCGGGGTTCCGCCTTCACGCGCCCCAGGACCTCCCCGCAGCTGTCGCACCCTGCGTTCACGCCCCCCGAGGGGGTCCCGGTGGTCAGCCTCTCCAAGGAGGCCCCCTGGCCGGACCGGATGCGGACGATGCTGCGCATGCCGCTCGGCGAGCGCCCGGCGCCGGAGCAGCCCACCGTGCAGCCGGAGGCAGGCACGGGGCCCGCCGTGCCGCGCGTGCTCGACCTGACACTGCGCATCGGGGAACTGCTGCTCGCCGGCGGCGAGGGTGCGGAGGACGTCGAGGCCGCGATGCTGGGCGTGGCCCACGCGTACGGGCTCGGCCGGGTGGAGCCGACCGTGACCTTCACGCTGCTGAGCATCTCGTACCAGCCCTCGCTGGTGGACCCGCCGGCCACGGCCAACCGCACGGTGCGCCGCCGGGCCACCGACTACACGCGCCTCGCGGCCGTCTTCCGGCTGATCAACGACATCACCGCGGCCGACCTGACCCTCGAGGACGCCTACCGACGTCTCGGGCTGATCCGGCGCAACCGCCACCCCTACCCCGGCTGGCTGCTGACGGCCGCCGCGGGGATGCTCGCCGGCGCGGCGAGCCTCCTGGTGGGCGGCGGCGGCCCGGTGGTCTTCGCGGTCGCCGCCCTCGGGGCCGTGCTGGGCGACCGGCTGGCCTGGCTGTGCGCGGGACGCGGCCTGCCGGAGTTCTACCAGTTCGTCGCGGCGGCCATGCCGGCCGCCGCGCTGGGTGTGCTCATCGCCCGCTTCGGCCATGTGCTGCCCGGCACGAGCACGCTGCAGGCCTCCTCCGTCATCACCGGTGGCCTGTTCGCGCTGATCCCGGGGAGGGCCCTGGTGGCCGCCGTGCAGGACGGCCTGACCGGCTTCTACATCACCGCCTCGGCCCGGCTGCTGGAGGTGATGTACCTCTTCACCGGCATCGTCATCGGCGTGACCCTGATCCTGTACGCCGGGGTCAGCCTGGGCGCGCAGCTGGACCCGGACCAGGCGCTGCGCGCGTACGAGAACCCTCCGCTGCAACTGGTGGCGGCGATGGTGCTGAGCCTGGCCTTCGCGGTGCTGCTGCAGTGCGAGCGCGGAGTGCTGGCGCTGGCCGCGCTCAACGGCGGTGTCGCCTGGACGGTCTACGCGGCGCTGCACCAGGAGTCCGTCGGCATCGGGATGTCGCCGGTGGCCGCGACCGCCGTCGCCGCCGGCCTGGTGGGCCTGTTCGGGCAGATGCTCTCCCGCTACCGCTTCGCCTCCGCGCTGCCGTACGTGACGGCCGCGATCGGGCCGCTGCTGCCCGGTTCGGCGACGTACTACGGACTCCTCGGGCTCACCCGGGGCCATTTGGACCAGGGTTTCGCCTCGCTCACCAAGGCCGCCGCGCTGGCGCTCGCGGTGGCCATCGGAGTGAACCTCGGCGGCGAGATCGCGCGGCTCTTCCTGAGGCTGCCCGGGGGCGCTGACCAGGCACGACGCCGCGCGGCGGCGAAGCGCACGCGCGGATTCTGAGCTCTGCGGACCCCCGGACGGCCGTTCCTGATGATGCGTCGGGAAATCTGATGTTAACTGTCCGTATCGTGGTCGTAGTTGACTGTAATCATTCCCAGGCGTTTCACTGCGTACGTGGGTGTCCGATCCGGGGCAAAACCGAACTTTCGGAGGCGAGGAGCCTTGGCTGACGAGCTGTTGAGCCCGCTGGATCTCGCCTTCTGGAATCTCGACTCACCCGGCCACCCCATGTACCTGGGCGCCGTCGCCGTCTTCGAACGCGACCCGGGGCACCCGGTCGACGCCGAGGGCCTCGCGGCCCTGATCACCGCGCGCGCCGAGAACGCGCCGCGCATGCGCCAGCGCGTGCGCGACGTCTGGTACGGCGTCGGCGGCGCCGCCTGGGCCCCCGACGAGCACTTCGACGCCCGGCGGCACGTGCACGCCGTCCGGCGCGCCGACACCTCCGCGGCCGTCGCGGAGCTGATGTCCCGTCCGATGGACCGCGCGCACCCGCCGTGGGAGGTGTACGTCATCGAGGGGGTGCCCGACGCGCCCGTCTGCGTACTCGTCAAACTCCACCATGCGCTCGCCGACGGTCTGCGCGCCGTGGAGTTCGGGGCGGTCCTGCTCGACCAGGGCGCACGGCCGGCCGCCCCGGCGCCGCGCGCCGCGGCGGCACCGGCCGCTGCCGCCGCCCCCGTGCCGCCCGCGCCCCGCCGGCCGGCCGGTCTGCACCTGCCCGCGCTGCCGGGACTGCCCGGCCTGACCGGACTGCCGGGTCTCTCAGGGCTCCCCGACCCGCGGCAGATGGTCGCCTCCCTGCCGTCGCGGGTGCGCGAGGCGGGCCGGGCGCTGGGCATCGGCTCGGCGGTGCTGCGCGCCTCTCTCGACCCCGGCGGACCGGCCGCGCTCGGTGCCGCCCCCCGGCACGGCGGCGCGCCGCGCCGCTTCGCCGGCGCCTCGCTCGACGTGGACGACATGCACCGGGTCCGCAAGACCAGCGGCGGCACCGTCAACGACGTGGTCATGGCCGTCGTCGCCGGTGCCCTGCGGCGCTGGATGGAGTCGCGCGGCGACGACCCGGACGGCCCCGGCCCGCGCGCCCTGATCCCGGTGGCGCGCCGCCGCCGCAAGGGCGTGCGCGGCGGCCGGGGCAACCGCATCTCCGGCTACCTGCTGCGGCTGCCGGTCGGCGAGGCCGACCCGCTGGCCCGGCTGCGCGGTGTCCGCGAGGGCATGGACCGCAACAAGGCCGCCGGGCCGGACACCGGCCCCGGGGCGGTGGCGCTGCTCGCCGACAGCGTGCCGCCGCTCGCGCACCGCTTCGCGGCGCCGCTGCTGGCCGCCTCCGCGCGTCTGCTGTTCGACGTGCTGGTCACCAACGTGCCGATGCTCGACGTGCCGCTGACGCTGGGCGGCTGCCGGATGACCGAACTCCATCCGATCGCCCCGCTCGCCCGCGGCCAGTCGCTGGCGGTGGCCATCTCGACCTACCGGGGCCGGGTCCACATCGGGCTCTTCGCGGACGCCGCCGCCGTGCCCGACGCGGACGCGCTGGCCGCCGCGCTGCACGGCTCCCTGGCCGAACTGCTGGCGGCCTGCGGTGAGGGCGAGGACGGTCCGCGGCCGCAGCCCTGAGCACGCACGAGGGCGGCGCGCCCCCGGCAGGGAGCGCGCCGCCCTCGGCGGTCGCACGGCGTCAGTGGCCGCCGTGCTCCTTCAGGCGCTTGTAGGACGCCTCGATCTCGGCCTCGGCCTCGGCGCGGCCGACCCAGTTGGCGCCCTCGACGGACTTGCCGGGCTCCAGGTCCTTGTAGACCTCGAAGAAGTGCTGGATCTCCAGGCGGTCGAACTCCGAGACGTGGTGGATGTCCCGCAGGTGCTCCACGCGCGGGTCGGACGCCGGCACGCACAGCAGCTTGTCGTCGCCGCCGGCCTCGTCCGTCATGCGGAACATGCCGATCGCGCGGCAGCGCACGAGCACGCCGGGGAAGGTCGGCTCGTCCAGCAGGACGAGGGCGTCCAGCGGGTCGCCGTCCTCGCCGAGGGTGTTCTCCACGAAGCCGTAGTCCGCCGGGTAGACCGTCGAGGTGAACAGGTGCCTGTCCAGGCGGATACGACCGGTCTCGTGGTCCACTTCGTACTTGTTCCGGGAACCCTTCGGGATCTCGATCGTGACGTCGAACTCGAGCACAGCCTGTCCTCCATGATCAGCACATACTTCTGGTGATTAAGTGTCTCCCACGCTTGTGTGTGGTCGCGAAAGGGGCTGGTCCGGGGTGCCCGTCTCCAAGAACTGGCAGGTGGTGGCGGGGTCGACCGCCGCCGGCCTCGCCGTGGCGCTGACAGCGGTGGCCCTCGCGGGACCGTGGGAGTCAGGCCAGCGTACGGCCGAACGGGTGAGGGCCGCCTCCCGGGAGGAGAAGCCGGCCGGGGCCGGCGGGGCGGGGCGACCGTCCCAAGGGCCCTCCGGGGGCCGCAAGGGGGCCTCCGCGCCGGTTCCGGCGCCCCGGGTGCTCGCCGCCGCCGTGGGCCCGCGGGGAGCCCTGCCGCCAGGCGGCAGCGGCCTCGCCGGCCGGCTCGCCCCGCTGCTCAAGGACCGGGCGCTCGGGCCGCTGACCACCGGCGCGGTCGTCGACGCGGCCACCGGGGAGGGCGTCTGGGGCCACCGCGAGGGCACCGCGGCCGTGCCCGCCTCCACCACCAAGATCGCCACGGCGGTCGCCGCGCTGTCGCTGCTCGGACCCGACCACCGGCTCACCACCGGTGTCGTCGCGGACGGCGACGACCGCGTCGTCCTGGTGGGCGGCGGCGATCCCACCCTCACGGCCCGCAAGTCCGCCGGGGGCGGCTATGCGGCGGCCTCGCTGCGCGCCCTCGCCGACGGCACCGCCCGCGCCCTCAAGGCCCGCGGCACACGCACCGTGCGGCTGTCGTACGACACGTCGCTCTACAGCGGGCCCACGGTGCATCCCATCGGGCACAACGACAACATCGCCCCGGTCGACGCCCTCATGGCGGACGAGGGCCGCGCCGACGTCAAGAGCTGGAAGGGCCCGGTGGCCCGGGTCTGGGACCCCGCGGCCAAGGCGGCGGCCACCTTCGCGGGGATGCTCCGCGACCGGGGCGTGAAGGTCACCGGAGCGGTGGACCGGCGCTCGGCCCCCGAGGGGCACGCCGCCGACCGGCTGGCCGTGGTGCGTTCGGCGCCGCTGTCCGACCTGGTCGAGCGGATGCTCACCAACAGCGACAACGACATCGCCGAGGCCCTGGCCCGGCACACCGCCCTCGCCGCCGGTCTGCCCGGCTCCTTCAGCGGCGGCGCCAAGGGCATCTCCTCCGCGCTGCGCGAGCTGGGGGTCCCGCTGAAGGGCGCCCGTTTCAACGACGGCAGCGGTCTGAACCGGGCCGACCGGCTCACCGCCGACCAGCTCGCCAGGCTCCTGGTGCTGGCCGGCGACCCCGAGTACCCCGAACTGCGGCCCACCCTGACGGGCCTGCCGGTCGCCCACTTCACCGGCTCCCTGAAGGAACGCTTCACCTCGGACGACGCCGGCGGCGGCCTGGGCGTCATCCGCGCCAAGACCGGCACCCTCACCGGGGTCAACGCGCTGGCCGGAACCGTGGTGAACGCCGACGGCCGGCTCGTCACCTTCGCCTTCCTCACCAACGGCACCACCAGCCCCGCGTCGGCCATGCGCGCCCTGGACCGGCTCGCCTCGGCGGTGGCCCAATGCGGTTGCCACGGTTGACCCGACACCCCGCGAACGCTCCCGAGCGCGGGGGACAGCACGTACCGTGAAGGAATGACGAGCATCGGTGGTGCGGAGATGGTCGACTGGAATCTCGCGGTCGCGACCGCGACCCGCTTCGTGCGGCCCGGACCCGAGGTCAGCCGGGACGAGGCGCGCGCGGTGGTCGCGGAGCTGCGGGGGTACGCGAAGGAGTCGGAGGCCCACGTACGGGCGTTCACGCGGATGTTCGGGGACCAGGAGCCCACGGACGCCGGCACGCCCGTGCTGATCGTGGACCGCCCAGGATGGATCAAGGCCAATGTGGCCGGCTTCCGCGAGGTGCTGAAGCCGCTGCTGGACAAGATGCAGGCCCGCAAGCCGGGCGGCCCCGGCGGCGCCGTGCTCGGCACCGTCGGCGGCAAGGTGACCGGTGTCGAGGTCGGGATGCTGCTGAGCTTCCTGGCCTCGCGTGTCCTCGGCCAGTACGAGACGTTCGCCCCGGCGTCCCGCGACATGCCGGCCGGCCCGGCGGTGCCGGGACCGGGCGAGCCGCGGACCGGGCGGCTGCTGCTGGTGGCCCCCAACATCGTCCACGTGGAGCGCGAACTCGACGTGGACCCGCACGACTTCAGGCTCTGGGTGTGCCTGCACGAGGAGACCCACCGCACGCAGTTCACGGCCGTCCCGTGGCTGCGCGACCACATCGAGCAGGAGGTCCAGGCCTTCCTCGGCGAGACCGAGATCGACCCCTCCACGCTGATCGAGCGGCTGCGCGAGGCGTTCCAGTCCTTCTCCGGCGGCCGTCCCGAGGCCGAGGAGGAGAGGATCGACGCCGGACCGGAGGACGGCCGCAGCCTGATCGACCTCGTGCAGACCCCGAACCAGCGGGAGATCCTGGGCCGGCTGACCGCGGTGATGTCGCTGCTGGAGGGGCACGCCGACTACGTGATGGACGGCGTCGGGCCGGACGTGGTGCCGTCGGTGGCCGAGATCCGGGAGAAGTTCCAGCTCCGCCGGCAGAGCGGCGCGGGGCGGCTGGACCAGGCGCTGCGCAGGCTGCTGGGACTGGACGCCAAGCTGCGCCAGTACCGGGACGGCGAGCGTTTCGTGCGGGCCGTGGTCGACCAGGCGGGCATGGACGGCTTCAACCGGATCTGGACCTCGCCCAACACGCTGCCGACGAAGCTGGAGATCGCCAAACCGGCGGACTGGGTGGCGCGGGTGCAGCGCAGGACCGAGACCTGAGCCACCGGGGCCGTTCCCGCTCCGGCGCATCCCGCCCCCACCCGTTACCCCACCCCGTCCCCAGCCGTTGTTCCAGCCGCCCTTTGCTCGTCTTTTCGCCTGTCCTTTCACCCGTCCGAGGGACCGTCGGCGCAGCGTAAGCGTGCAATGCTCGGGTATCGCACGCTGTCTGTCACCATCTAGCTACCCTGCGTCACTCCACCGTCTCCACTGCCTCCACTGCTCCGCCAGTGCTCTTCAGGAGGGAAACCGGACATGGGTCCCCACCCCGCGGTCGCGGCGATACGCCTCGCGGTCCGCCGCGTACTCCAGGACGTCCTGACCGACCACGCGGGCGGCAGCCCGCTGGTGCTCGCCGCCTGCAGCGGCGGCGCCGATTCCATGGCGCTCGCCACCGCGCTCGCCTTCGAGGCCCCCAAACTCGGCGTGCGCGCCGGCGGTGTGACCGTCGACCACGGCCTCCAGGACGGCTCGGACGTCCGTGCCGTGGACGTGGCCGCCCGCCTGCGTGGCCTGGGCCTGGACCCGGTGGACGCGGTCGCGGTCACCGTGGGCCGCCAGGGCGGCCCCGAGGCCGCGGCCCGTGACGCCCGCTACGCGGCCCTGGACGCCGCCGCGGAGCGCGCCGGCGCGACCGCCGTGCTGCTCGGCCACACCCGCGACGACCAGGCCGAGACGGTGCTGCTGGGGCTGGCGCGCGGCTCGGGCATCCGGTCGCTGTCCGGCATGCCGTCGGTCAACGGCCGCTACCGCCGGCCGTTCCTGCTGCTGGACCGGGACACGGTCCGCAAGGCCTGCCTGGCGCAGGGCATCGACGTGTGGGAGGACCCGCACAACCACGACCCGGCCTACACCCGCTCCCGCGTCCGGCACGAGGCGCTGCCCGTGCTGGAGAAGTCCCTCGGCAAGGGCGTGGTCGAGGCGCTGGCGCGTACCGCCCAGCTCTCCCGAGACGACGCGGACGCCCTCGACCAGTGGGCCGCCGAGGCGGAACGGTCCGCCTCCGACGCCGAGGGCGGCCTGGACATCGCCCGCCTGCTCGTGCTCCCCCCCGCCGTCCGCCGCCGGGTGCTGCGCCGCGCGGCCCTCGCCGCGGGTTCCCCCGCCGGTTCGCTCTTCGCCCGCCACATCGAGGAGACCGACCGCCTGCTCACCGCCTGGCGCGGTCAGAAGCCGCTCAACCTGCCGGGCGGAGTCGCCGTCGGGCGGCGCAATGGCAGACTGTTCTTCCAGGCCTTGTAGACCGAGCCGGAAGTTGTACGGGTGAACGAGAACGACATGGGCACCGACCTCGAGAAGGTGCTCATCTCCAAGCAAGAGATCGACGCCAAGCTGGCGGAGCTGGCGGCGAAGATCGACCGGGACTACCAAGGCAAGGACCTGCTCATCGTCGGCGTCCTCAAGGGCGCGGTGATGGTCATGGCGGATCTCGCCCGCACCCTGTCCTCCCACGTCACGATGGACTGGATGGCCGTGTCCTCGTACGGCGCCGGGACCAAGTCCTCCGGCGTGGTGCGCATCCTCAAGGACCTGGACACCGACATCGCGGGCCGTGACGTCCTGATCGTCGAGGACATCATCGACTCCGGCCTGACCCTGTCGTGGCTGATCAGCAACCTCGGCTCGCGCCGTCCGGCCTCGCTGGAGGTCTGCACGCTGCTGCGGAAGCCTGATGCGGCCAAGGTCACGATCGACGTCAAGTACGTCGGATTCGACATCCCGAACGAGTTCGTGGTCGGCTATGGCCTCGACTTCGCGGAGAAGTACCGGAACCTGCCGTTCATCGGCACTCTTGCGCCGCACGTGTACGGCGGCTGAGGCCTGCGGGAACCCTCACGCCCTCCGCGGCGTTGGAGGGTGGTAACGCTGTTTGTTAACGGTCTCCGGCGACTTCGGGTGACAATGCTGGGGTACCGTCCGAAGGTCGGTTCATACACCGGATGCACCGGCGGCTCTCCGGCCGCTGTGCCTCACTGTGGCAGGAGGGACGGGGCGTGATCGCCCCGCATGGATGGACGTGAAGCGCTATTTCCGTGGGCCAGTCATGTGGATCGTGCTGGCTGTCCTCGCCGTGGTCGTATTGATGCAGGTCGTCGGCTCGTCCGGCGGCTACAAGACGGTGGACACCGGCCAGGTCATCGCGGCGATCGACACCAATCAGGCCAAGTCGGCAGAGCTCACCACCGGTGACGAGAGCACCATCAAGGTCCAGCTCAAGGACGGCGCCAAGGTCAACGGCAAGGACCTCGGCTCCTCGAAGATCAAGGCGAGCTACATCGGCGACCAGGGCGTCGACATCGCGAAGACGCTGCAGACGAAGTCGGAGAACGGCCAGCTCCCGCAGGGGTACACCGTCGCTCCCTCGAAGCAGAACGCCTTCGTCGGCATCCTGCTCTCGCTGCTGCCCTTCGTGCTGATCGTCGTCGTGTTCCTGTTCCTGATGAACCAGATGCAGGGCGGCGGCTCCCGGGTCATGAACTTCGGGAAGTCCAAGGCCAAGCTGATCACCAAGGACACTCCGAAGACCACCTTCGCCGACGTCGCGGGCGCGGACGAGGCGGTCGAGGAGCTCCAGGAGATCAAGGAGTTCCTCCAGGAGCCGGCGAAGTTCCAGGCCGTGGGCGCCAAGATTCCCAAGGGTGTGCTGCTGTACGGCCCGCCCGGCACCGGCAAGACCCTGCTCGCGCGTGCCGTCGCGGGCGAGGCGGGCGTGCCGTTCTACTCGATCTCCGGTTCCGACTTCGTCGAGATGTTCGTCGGTGTCGGTGCCTCCCGGGTCCGCGACCTGTTCGAGCAGGCCAAGGCGAACGCCCCGGCCATCGTCTTCGTCGACGAGATCGACGCCGTCGGCCGGCACCGCGGTGCGGGCCTCGGCGGCGGGCACGACGAGCGCGAGCAGACGCTGAACCAGCTGCTGGTCGAGATGGACGGTTTCGACGTGAAGGGCGGCGTCATCCTGATCGCCGCCACCAACCGCCCCGACATCCTGGACCCGGCGCTGCTGCGTCCCGGCCGCTTCGACCGGCAGATCGCCGTCGACCGTCCGGACCTGCAGGGCCGCCTGGAGATCCTCCAGGTCCACCAGAAGGGCAAGCCGGTCGCGCCGGACGTCGACCTCAAGGCCGTCGCCCGCCGCACCCCCGGCTTCACCGGTGCGGACCTCGCCAACGTCCTCAACGAGGCGGCGCTGCTCACCGCGCGCAGCGACAAGAAGCTGGTCGACAACGTGATGCTGGACGAGGCCATCGACCGTGTCGTGGCCGGCCCGCAGAAGCGCACCCGGATCATGTCCGAGAAGGAGAAGAAGATCACCGCGTACCACGAGGGCGGACACGCCCTGGTCGCGGCGGCCTCTCCGAACAGCGACCCGGTGCACAAGATCACGATCCTGTCGCGCGGCCGTGCCCTGGGCTACACCATGGTGCTGCCGGACGAGGACAAGTACTCGACCACCCGCAACGAGATGCTCGACCGGCTGGCCATGACCATGGGCGGCCGCGCGGCGGAGGAGCTGGTCTTCCACGACCCGACCACCGGTGCCGCGGACGACATCGAGAAGGCCACCGCGACGGCCCGTGCGATGGTCACCCAGTACGGCATGACCGAGCGGCTGGGCGCGATCAAGTTCGGGACGAGTGACGGCGAGCCGTTCCTCGGCCGGGAGATGTCCCACCAGCGCGACTACTCGGAAGAGGTCGCCGGGCTGGTCGACGAAGAGGTCAAGAAGCTCATCGAGACCGCGCACAACGAGGCGTGGGAGATCCTGGTCGAGAACCGCGACGTCCTCGACAACCTCGTTCTGGCCCTCCTGGAGAAGGAGACGCTGAACAAGGAGGAGATCGCCGAGGTCTTCAAGCAGATCGTCAAGCGCCCGCCGCGGCCGGCCTGGACGGGCTCCTCGCGGCGCACGCCGTCGACCCGCCCGCCGGTGCTCTCGCCCAAGGAGCTCGCCCTGACCAACGGCACCCAGCCGTCGGCCAACGGCACGGCCACCGCGGCCGGCTCCCTGAGCAAGTCCGCCGAGAGCGTCGAGCTCCCGGAGGAACCCGGCACCGAGGGCTGACGCCCCCGGCGTGGGATCGCTCACGCTCACCGGAATGTCCGCCGTGCCCCCCAGGTTTCCTATCCTGGGGGGCGCGGCTTTTCCGCGTGGTACGGCGTACGAGGAACGAGGCACACATGACCGACCCGGTGACCCTTGAGGGCGAGCTGAGCCCCATCGGCGAGTTCGACGAGAAGCGTGCCGAGAACGCGATCCGCGAACTCCTCATCGCCGTCGGCGAGGACCCCGACCGGGAGGGCCTGCGCGAGACCCCGGCGCGGGTCGCGCGCTCGTACCGGGAGATCTTCGCCGGGCTCTACCAGGAGCCGGAGGACGTGCTGACGACCACCTTCGACCTCGGGCACGACGAGATGGTGCTGGTCAAGGACATCGAGGTGCTCTCCAGCTGTGAGCACCACCTGGTCCCCTTCGTGGGCGTCGCGCACGTCGGCTACATCCCGTCGGCGGACGGCAAGATCACCGGACTGTCCAAGCTGGCGCGGCTGGTGGACGTCTTCGCCCGCCGTCCGCAGGTGCAGGAGCGGCTGACCACGCAGATCGCCGAGTCCCTGATGCGGATACTCGAACCGCGCGGTGTGATCGTGGTCATCGAGTGCGAGCACATGTGCATGACGATGCGGGGGGTCCGCAAGCCCGGCGCCAAGACCCTCACCTCGGCGGTGCGCGGGCAGCTGCGCGACCCCGCCACGCGGGCCGAGGCCATGAGCATGATCATGTCGCGATGAGCTGATCGCCGGCGGTGTCCGGCGAGGGTCCCCCCCCGGACGGGCACGACATCCGGGGGGACACGGTTGTGCCACCGACGGAACCCCAGGGCGGGTGTTCACGTCCTACTGGGCGCACATCTTCGTACGCGAGTGGGGCGTACGGGACTTTTCCGCAACGCTGGAGCTTGGTGGGGCCATGTCTGTCGTCGCACAGGAAGATCCCGGCGCACGGGTTTCCCGGGGAGCAGAGCGGAGGCTTCCCGCGGTGCTGCCCGCCGCGGCGTCCCCTCGTGCGGTGGGGACGGCGTGCGCGCTGGTCGGGCTGATGGACCTGGCGGCCGGGATCTTCCCCCGGTTCCGCTACAGCCGGATGCACGTGCTGGCCGGGGTGGTCCCCGGGACCGTCACGTCGGTGGCCGCGGCGGCGGCCGTGGTGACCGGCATCCTCATGCTGATGCTGGCGCACGCCCTCAAGCGGGGGAAGAAGCGCGCCTGGCGGGCCGCGGTGGTCCTGCTGCCGATCGGCGGGGTGGCGCAGCTGCTGCACCGTCACTCCCTGGGCGGCGCGGTCCTGTCGGCGGTGCTGCTGACCCTGCTGATCAGGTACCGGGCGGAGTTCTCGGCGCTCGGCGATCCGCGGACGCGATGGCGGGCGGTGGCGGCGTTCGCCGGACTGAGCGGGCTCAGCGTGCTGCTGGGGCTGCTCATCGTCAGCGCGCACCCGGCGGCGGAGATGGGCGACCCGACGGTGGCGCAGCGGTTCACCGAGGTGGTGTACGGGCTGTTCGGCTTCGACGGGCCGGTCGCCTACGCCACCGACCAGGTGGCCGACGTCGTCGCGTACTCGCTGGGCGGCCTCGGATTCCTGACCGCCGCGACCACCGCGTACCTGGCGCTGCGCCCCGCCCACCCGGTCGCCGAACTGACGGCGGAGGACGAGGAGCGGCTGCGCTGCCTGCTGGCCCGGCACGGCGCCCGGGACTCCCTCGGGCACTTCGCGCTGCGCCGGGACAAGAGCGTGGTGTTCTCCCCGAGCGGCAAGGCGGCGGTCTGCTACCGCGTCGTGTCCGGGGTGATGCTGGCCAGTGGTGATCCGATCGGCGACGTCGAGGCCTGGCCGGGCGCGATACACCGCTTCATGGCGGAGGCCCGCGCGCACGCGTGGATCCCGGCGGTGATGGGCTGCAGCGAGACCGGCGGCGAGGTGTGGACCCGGGAGACCGGGCTGGACGCGCTGGAGCTGGGCGACGAGGCGATCGTGCAGACGGCGGCGTTCTCGCTGTCCGGGCGGGCCATGCGCAACGTACGGCAGATGGTCAAGCGGATCGAGCGGGCCGGCTACGCGTGCAAGGTGCGCCGGGTGGGCGAGGTGGCCGAGGACGAGCGCGAGCTGATCCGCCGCGCGGCCGACGCGTGGCGGGGCACCGAGACCGAGCGCGGCTTCTCGATGGCGCTGGGCCGGATCGGCGACCCGTCGGACGCGGAGTGCGTGGTGGCGACCGCCCACGACGCGGACGGCGAACTGCGGGCGGTGCTGCACTTCGTGCCCTGGGGCAGCGACGGGATGTCGCTGGACCTCATGCGGCGCGACCGGGCCGCCGACCCCGGCCTGAACGAGCTGCTGATCGTCGCGGCGCTGCAACGGGCTCCGGAACTCGGGGTGAAGCGGGTCTCGCTGAACTTCGCGATGTTCCGCTCGGCGCTGGCCCGCGGTGAGCGGCTGGGCGCCGGGCCGGTGTTGCGCACCTGGCGCGGGCTGCTGGTCTTCCTGTCGCGCTGGTTCCAGATCGAGTCGCTGTACAAGTTCAACGCGAAGTTCCAGCCCGAGTGGCTGCCGCGCTTCCTGGTCTTCCGCGCCACGAAGGACCTGCCCCGGATCGGCCTGGCCGCGATGCGGGCCGAGGGCTTCGTCACCCTCGCCCTGCCCGCCTGGGCCTCCCGGCGTCTTCGGTGACCGGTGTCCGGGCCGCCACATAGGCTGACCTCATGGGTACGATGCGCGGCCACGTGGCCGGATTGCCGTCCTGGGACCGGTGCGCGGTCATGGGCGTGGTGAACGTCACGCCGGACTCGTTCTCCGACGGCGGCGAGTGGTTCGACCCGGAGCTGGCCGTGAAGCACGGGCTGGACCTGGTGGCGGCCGGTGCCGACCTGGTGGACGTCGGCGGCGAGTCGACCCGCCCGGGGGCGGCGCGCGTGGACGAGTCGGAGGAACTGCGCCGGGTGATCCCGGTGGTCCGCGAACTGGCCAGGGCCGGGGTCGTGGTGAGCGTGGACACGATGCGCGCCGCGGTCGCGGAGAAGGCGGTCGGGGCGGGCGCGGCGCTGGTCAACGACGTCAGCGGCGGCCTCGCCGATCCGGCGATGATCCCGGTCGTGGCGGCGTCGGGCGCCCCGTTCGTCGTGATGCACTGGCGCGGCCAGAGCATCGACATGAACAACCGCGCGGTCTACGCGGACGTGGTCGGCGAGGTCACCGACGAGCTGCGGCGCAGCTTCGACGCGGCGGTGTCCGGCGGGATCGACCCGGAGCGGATCGTCCTCGATCCCGGCCTGGGCTTCGCCAAGGACGCCGAGCACGACCTCGCGCTGATCGCGCACATGGAGGACCTGCGGACGCTGGGCCGCCCACTGCTGATCGCGGCCTCGCGCAAGCGGTTCCTCGGCCGGGTCCTGGCCGGTGAGGGCGGCGATCCGCCGCCGGCGCGCGAGCGGGACGCGGCGACGGCCGCGGTGACCGCGATCGCCGCGAGCCGCGGGGCGTGGGCGGTGCGGGTGCACGAGGTGCACGACAGTGCGGACGCGGTCCGTGTGGCGCGGGCGATCGAAGGGGCGCGATGAGCGAGCGGTGGCAGTGGGGTCGGGGGGCGCGGTCGCGCCGTACCGTGGCGCTGGGGGTGTCGCGGTGACGCCGCGCACGGCCGAGGCGGCGCAGGTCGAACAGGCGAACCAGGCGTTCTACGACGCCGTGGAGCGCTCGGACCTGGACGCGCTGGAGGAACTGGTGCTGACCGGCCCGCTGGCGGAGACGGTGTCGGTGGTGCACCCGGGGTGGCCGGTGCTGCGCGGCCGCCGTGAGGTGATGCGCTCGTACGCGCTGATCATGGCGAACACCGACTACATCCAGTTCTTCCTCACGGACGTGGAGGTCGCGGTCGACGGGGACACGGCGCTCGTGACGTGCACCGAGAACATCCTCACCGGCGGCCCGGCCGAGGAGGAGGGCGAGATGGGCTCGCTGGTGGGCGGTCTGGTGGTGGCCACGAATGTGTTCCGGCGCACACCGGAGGGCTGGCGGCTGTGGGTGCACCACGGCTCCCCGGTCATGGCCGGTGCCGGTGAGGACGACGGGGACGGCGCGGACGACGGCGAGGGTGCGGCCTGAACACCCCGGTGGGTGCCACCCGTTCGTGCCAACAACCGGACCGGAGCGGAATACGGGCCTCCGCTCCGGGGTAAGCGCGGGTCGTTCGGGCCCCCTACTGCCCCGGTACTGGGGGCTGTCGGCGGTCGCAGGTAGATTCGAGTAAGGGCGTACTGTTACGTCCTGCCCCTCGCCAAATTCGTTCATGCGTTCGATGACCAGTGGGAGTGCATCGTGGACCGAGTCGCGCTGCGTGGCCTGAGGGCCCGCGGGCACCACGGCGTGTTCGAGCACGAGCGCCGCGAGGGCCAGGACTTCGTGGTGGACCTCGTCCTCGGGCTGGACACCGCGCCGGCCGCGGCCACGGACGACCTGACCAGGACCGTGCACTACGGGATCGTCGCCGAGGAGGTCGCGGCCGTCGTGCGAGGCGAGCCGGTGGACCTCATCGAGACCCTCGCCCAGCGGATCGCCGACCAGTGCCTCGAGCACGAGCTGGTGGAGGAGGTCGAGGTGACCGTGCACAAGCCGCAGGCCCCGATCACCGTTCCCTTTGACGACGTGACCGTATCGATCATCCGGAGGCGCCCGTGAGCTACGACCCCACCGTGCAGCCCGTCCCGGCCTCCGTTGTCGCGCAGGTCGACGCGGCGGACTCCACGCTGCAGAACCCCAAGTACGCCGTCATCTCCCTGGGGAGCAATCTCGGCAACCGCCTGGACACCCTCCAGGGCGCCGTGGACGCGTTGGAGGACACTCCTGGCGTCCGGGTGAAGAAGGTCTCGCCGGTGTACGAGACCGAGCCCTGGGGCGTCGAACCGGGCTCCCAGCCGAACTACTTCAACGCCGTGGTCCTGATCAGGACCACCCTGCCGCCGTCCTCGCTGCTGGAGCGCGGCCGGGCCATCGAGGACGCCTTCGCCAGGACCCGCACCGAGCGGTGGGGACCCCGGACCATCGACGTCGACATCGTGGCCTACCAGGGCGTGGTCTCCGACGACCCGGAGCTCACGCTGCCGCACCCGCGCGCGCACCAGCGGGCGTTCGTGCTCGCGCCGTGGCACGACATCGACCCCGCGGCGGAACTGCCGGGCGCGGGCCCGGTGGCGGGGCTGCTGGCCGGTGTGGGCCGGGAGGCGGTCTGGTCCCGCGGTGACGTGGAACTCAGGCTGCCCGAGTAATCGTTGACGACTTCGTCGTTGTGTCCGTCGATGTGGGGAGCGAGTACTCGGTGAAGGCGCTGCGTATCAGGACCCTGGTCGGTCTCTTCGTCGTGGCCGGGGTCCTTTCCTGGGCCGGCGCCAAGCTGTGGGACTCGGTGGGCACGCTGCCCAGCGTGCCGGTGGCCGCCCCCATCGTGCTGGCGCTGATCGCGGTCGTGCTGGCCGCGACCGCGCTGTCGCTGCGCTCCCGGCTGCGGGCCCAGCGCGAGCGGCGCCCCGGCGCCAAGGGGGTGGACCCGCTGCTGGCCGCCCGCGCGGTGGTCTTCGGCCAGGCGAGCGCGCTGGTGGCCTCCCTGGTCGCGGGCATGTACGGCGGCGCGGTCGTGTTCCTGATCATGTACGAGCTCGACAACGAGCCCCGCCGCAACCAGGCGATCTACGGTGGCGCGGCGGTGATCGCGGGCGTCGCGGTGTGCGCCGCCGCGCTCTTCCTGGAGCGGGTCTGCCGGCTCCCCGAGGACGAGGACGACCACCGCAACGGCGTCATAGGGGACCGCGCGTAGCGCTCGGCGTACGCCGTACGCCGCGTCCGCCGCGTACGGTCCGCGCGGGCGGTCAGTAGCCGCGCCGGACGTTCTCCGCGTGGGCGTCCTCCCGCCGCCTCGCGCGGCGCCGGCGCTCGGCGGCGAGTTCGCCCACCGCGTCGTCCACGGCGGCGAGCACGGCCGCCGTCCCCGGGTCGGCGGCCGGCGGTGCTCCGTCCCGCAGACCCACGGCCGTCCCGAGGCCGGCCAGCACGGGTTCCGCCGCCGCCCAGCGCTCCGCCGCGCGACGGCGGGCCGGGGTGTCGGTCGGCACGATCGAGGTCGTCCGCAGGACCACCCAGCGCCGCCGCCGCTTCTCCTCCAGCTCGCCGTCCGCCTCCAGCGCGGCCAGGTAGGCCGGGGTCAGGTCCCGGCCCCGGCGCCACAGCCAGTCGGTGACCGTCTCGTACGGCGCCTGGCGGTTGAGCGCCGCCGCGGCACGGTCCAGCAGCGGGTCCGCCAGGGGGGACCGCTCCCCGGGCACGAGGCGGTCGTCCGCCAGCGTCACGGCCCCGGCGGCGATGAGGTCGACCGCCTCGGCCCCGGCGAGCGCGAGCGACAGATCGCCCTGCTCCACGGAGCGGCCGACGGCCGGTTCGGAGGCGGTGATCAGCAAGTCCCGCGGTGTGCTCATGTGACGGCTCCCCGTCGGGACGCCGTCCGGCGGCCCTCCCGCCGATTGTCACGCGCCCGCCGCCCACCCGCCAGTGATCTCCGCGGGGCCGGGGCGGGTCCAGCAGGCCCGTGTGGAGCGGAGGGGGACGGCCGGCGTGCGGCCGCGGAACACCTCGCGTCCAAGGGCCCGCCGTGGTGCCGGGCGGGAGCGGAATTCCTCCGCGGAGGGCCGGGGGCAACGCATGGTATCGGCGCGGACGCCCTCCGTATTTGTCGTTGTATGTTCAGTGAGAAATCGGAAGGCGGAGCCCCATGCGACTCACGGGCACGCTAAGTTCCTTGGCATGCCACGTGGACGCCACCGCCATTCCCAACCGCTGCACAGGCTGCTGCCGCCCGTGACGGTCGCCGGTTCCGCCGCGGCCCTCGCGCTCGGCGCGCTGGCGATCGGTGATCCGGCGCTGCTCCGTGTCCTCGTGTTCGCGGCGGCGGCGTCCGCCGGTACCGGTGCCTTCCTGCTGCGCAGTTGGGACCGCTCGGCCGGCAAGCAGGTCGCCGACCTCAAGACCGCCCGCGTGCGCGACGAGTGGCGCGCCGACGAGCGCATCGCGGAGCTGGAGGTCGACCTCGAGGACTCCCGCGATCTGCGCGGCAAGCTGGAGAACAAACTGCGCGGCAAGCGCGCCGAACTGGCCCGGCTGCGCACCGAGCACGCCGATCTGCTGCGCCGCTACGCCACCGCCGAGTCCGAGCGCGCCCGCGCCCTGGAGGACGGCCGTGTGCTGGCCCGCCAGGCCGCCGGTTCCGCGCTGCCGGTGCCGGCGAACGCGCTCGGCCCCACCGCCTATCTGCGGGCCGCCACGGCGCTCAAGGACCTGTCGCGCAACGCCGCCCGCCAGCAGGCCGCGGCCACCGTCGAGGAGGCCCGCCGCCGCGACGTGACGGACTCCGACGAGCAGCACGGCCGGCACGCCGCCGCGGACGGTTCCACGGCCACCAGCGGCGTCCTGGAGCGCCCCGCGGGCAACCCGGCCCTGCCGGTGCGCCAGCCCAAGGCGCTGCCGGCCGTCGCCGCGGCCGTCCTTCCGTACGCCAAGCCGCACAAGCAGGCCTCCCGTGCCCAGGGCGGGTTCGACTTCTTCGGCACGGCCAAGAACGCCAAGGGCCAGCCGAAGGAACTGCCGCCGGGGGCGGAGGGGGCCGCGGAGGCGGACCTCGCCGACGTCGTCGGGGACGAGGCGCTCGCCGCCCGCGCCGCGCTGCAGTCCGGCGCCGCGGCCGAGGCGGGCGCCGAGGTCATCGACCTCACCGTGCACGACGAGACCGAGCAGCTCGACCTCAGCGAGCTGCGCGCCCAGTCCTCGTAGTTCCGGTCCTCCTCGTAGTGGCGCAGTGCCCCTGCGCGGCCCTACTTGTCGATGTCGCCCACGACGAAGAACATCGAGCCGAGGATCGCCACCATGTCCGCGACCAGGGTGCCGGGCAGCAGCACGGCCAGCGCCTGGATGTTGTTGTAGGACGCCGAGCGCAGCTTCAGCCGGTACGGCGTCTTCTCGCCCTTGGACACCAGGTAGTAGCCGTTGAGCCCGAGCGGGTTCTCCGTCCAGGCGTAGGTGTGGCCCTCCGGGGCCTTGAGCACCTTGGGCAGCCGCTGGTTGACCGGGCCCGGGGGCAGTTCGGCCAACCGGTCCAGGCAGGCGTCCGCGAGGTCCAGGGCGTTGTGCGTCTGGTGCAGCAGCATCTCGAAGCGGGCCAGGCAGTCGCCCTCGGAGCGGGTCGCCACCTCCAGGGTGTCCTGGAGCTCCCCGTAGGCCAGGTACGGCTCGTCGCGCCGCAGGTCGAAGTCGACGCCCGAGGCGCGCGCGATCGGGCCGCTGACGCCGTACGCGTGGACGTCCCGCGCCGGCAGCACCCCGACGCCACGGGTGCGGCCGCGGAAGATCTCGTTGCCCAGCACCAGGTCGTCGAAGGTCCCCATGCGGGAGCGCACCTGCGCCACCGCGGCGCGCGCGCGTCCGTGCCAGCCGTTCGGCAGGTCCTCCTTGAGGCCGCCGACCCGGTTGAACATGTAGTGCATGCGGCCGCCGGAGACCTCCTCCATGACCGCCTGGAGGTCCTCGCGCTCGCGGAACGCGTAGAAGATCGGCGTGATGCCGCCCAGTTCCAGCGGGTACGAGCCGAGGAACATCAGGTGGTTGAGCACCCGGTTCAGCTCGGCGAGCAGGGTGCGGGTCCACACCGCGCGCTCCGGCACCTCCATGCCGAGCATGCGCTCCACCGCCAGGACGACGCCCAGTTCGTTCGAGAAGGCGGAGAGCCAGTCGTGGCGGTTGGCCAGCATGATGATCTGGCGGTAGTCGCGGGCCTCGAAGAGCTTCTCCGCGCCCCGGTGCATGTAGCCGACGATCGGCTCGGCCTCGCTGATCCGCTCCCCGTCCAGCTTCAGCCGCAACCGCAGCACGCCGTGCGTCGAGGGGTGCTGCGGGCCGATGTTCAGCACCATGTCCGTGCCCTCGGCGGCGCCGCCGATCCCGATCGTGGTCTCCGTCATGCGCCTAGTTTCCCACCCGTCCCACCCGCCGTGCGGGCCGGTTGGGCGCGACGGGCAGGCTGAGCCAGAGGAAGCCGCCGAGGCCGGTGGGGGCGGTCAGCTCGGCGGCCTGGCCGGCGGCGGCCAGGGCGCGGACGTAGCCGCCGGGATCGGTCGACGCCAGGGAGAGCGGGGGGCGGCCGCCGGTGACGCCGAGGGCGTGCAGGGCCTCGCGCTGGGTGGTGAGGACGGCCCCGGCGCCGGCCGCGGCGGCGCAGGCGTCCATGGCCACGTGCGCGGTGATGTCGCTGGAGCCGTCGGGCACGGCGGGGGAGATCTCGCGGCCCTCGCGGAAGGCGGTGAGCGTCCCGTACGGCGGACGGGCGCCGGCCACGTGCCCGTAGTCGACCGCGACGGCGAGTCCCGCGTCGAGGCGGGCCGTCGCGTCCGCCCAGGCGGAATCCCGCCACCGGCCGATCTCCGCCCGCGTCCCCTCCTCCGCGCCCGTCAGCGGCCACCAGCGGTCGAGCCACGCGGCGTCCGCGCCGGCCACCGGGTCGCCCAGCCGCTCGGCCCCGTCGCGGGCGCGTACCAGGACGTACCGGGCGACGCCCTCCGCGTCCGTCTGCGCGACGTCGACCGGTACGTTGTCCAGCCACTCGTTGGCGAAAAGGAGTCCGCGCACGCCCCGCGGCGGCTCCGCGCACCACACGACGCGCTCGTCCAGACCCGGCGGACGCGGCGCCTTCTCGACCGCCCAGACCCGCAGCCGGGGCTCCCGCAGGGTCTCCAGGACCGCCCTGACCAGCTCTCCGGCGCCCGCGCCGACGTCGACGAACGCGAGCTCCGGCGGGTGCCCGAGGTCGGTGTCGACGCGCCGGAGCAGTTCCGCGACGGCGCCGGCGAAGAGCGGCGAGGCGTGCACGGAGGTGCGGAAGTGGGCGGCCGGACGCTCGCGCCGGAAGAAGCCGGCGGGCCCGTACAGCGCCCGCTCGGTGGCTTCCCGCCACCCCGTCCACCCGCCCGCGTCCCCGGGCCGGTCCCCGGTTGTGTCTTCGGTCACGGCTCCACCGTATGGGCCCATCTCGGAGGGTTCGCGATCCGCGGTCGCTCTTCGCGGACCGGTAGGGTACCCGGGGCAGGGATGTGTCCGCCCGCGACAGCCGCGGTTGAATCGATCATGAACATTGGCCATCCGGAGAGCAGACCCCCTTATGCCGGGTCTCCCGGCACTGATAGGTGCTGTGCAAGCGATAGGCAGTGGAAGGTGAAGAGCGGATGACGGCCGGCAACAACGGCGCCCCCGAGCCCGGGAACGACGACCCCTTCGGGTATCTGTACCGGCAGGACGGCGAGGACGCAGGTCAGTCGCCCGTCGCGCAGCCGGGTGTGCCCCGCACGTCGTACAACCAGGTCCAGCGGGTCGGCGAGCGCCGCCAGCAGCAGCCCCCCGCCTACGGCTACCCCCAGCAGCAACAGCAACAGCAACAGCAGCAGCGGCCCCAGCAGCCCGGTTACGGCCAGCAGCCCCCGCAGCAGCAGCCGGGGTACGGCCAGCAGCCGCAGGCGACCCAGGCCATGCCGCAGCCCGCCCCCGCCGGTCCCGGCGGCGGCCGCCGCGCGGCGGCCTCCCGGTCCACGGGCCCCAACAGCAAGGGTCTGCTGATCGGCGCCGTCGCCGTGGTCGCGGCCGTCGCGATCGGCATCGGCGTCGCCATGGCCAACGGGTCCGACGGTGACGCGAAGGCGGGGAACTCCCCGTCGCCGACCGCCGCCGCGGGCACCGGCGGCGACGAGCCGTCCTCCGCCGCCAGCGAGGACGCCGGCGGCGGGCTGCCGGGCAAGACGGACGCGGCGAGCCTGCCCCTGTCGGGCGGCGCCACCATCGCGACGGACGTGCCCGGGGCCAAGTCCGCCGGCGGCAAGTACGTCGCCGGTATGGAGACCGTGGGCGCCGCCGTCACGTGGAAGTTCGACGCGCCCGAGGACGGCGCGTACACCCTGTTCGTCGACTACACCGTTCCCGGCGCGGACGGCAACGCGACCATAACGGTCAACGGCTCGAAGCAGGCACGGCCCATCAGCCTGTCGAACTGGTCGCACGCCAAGCCGGGTGACTACGAGCACGCCTGGACCAACTCCTTCAGCTACATCGCGCTGAAGAAGGGGGAGAACACAGTGGCGCTGTCCTGCGAGGCGGGCAACCAGTGCAACTTCTACCTCGACCGGGTGTGGGTGGAGGCGGGCCAGCACAAGGGCTGACGCGCCGGGGCGCCGCGCGACGGTCCGGGAGGCCTAGCGCGGTTCCTCCTCCGCGTGGGTGACCGCGATCCGGCCGAGCAGGTCCGCGTACGTCCCGTGGTCGAACTCGCCCGCCACCGGCGCGGCCACGGTCGCCGCCGACAGAGCCACGGCACGGGCGAGCCGGCGGGGCCAGTCCAGGCCCTCGACGAGACCGGACAGCAGGCCGGCGACGGCGGAGTCGCCCGCGCCGGCCGGGTTGCCGGTGACGGGCGCGGGCGGACGGGCCCGCAGGACGGAGCCGTCCTCGGTGAGGACCAGGAGGCCGTCCGGGCCCAGCGAGGCGGCGACCGCGCGGGCCCCGCGGCGCCGGGCGTCCCGGGCGGCCCGCAGGGGCTCCAACGCGCCGGTCAGACCGGCCAGTTCGCCCGCGTTGGGCTTGACCAGGTCGGGCCGGGCGGCCAGTCCGCGGCGCAGCGGTTCGCCGCTGGTGTCGAGCAGGACGGGTATGCCCGCGCCCCGCGCGTCGCGCACGAGGTCGGCGTAGCAGCCGACAGGCAGTCCCGGCGGCAGGCTGCCGCACAGGGCGACGGCCCGCGCGCCGTCGTCCAGGAGCTTGCGGTAGACCCCGAGGAAGGCCGTCCACTCCTCCGAAGTGATCGTCGGGCCGGGCTCGTTGAACATGGTCGTGCCGCCGCCCGCCCCGTCCACGACGCCGACCGTGCGCCGGGTGGTCCCGGAGATCGGCACGAGGGCGTCGGTCACGCCGTCCACGTCGGCCAGTTGGTCCCGCAGCCGGTCACCGGCCGGGCCGCCCGCGAAGCCGGTCGCCACCGCCTCGTGGCCGAGCGCGGCGAGCACACGGGCGACGTTCAGGCCCTTGCCGCCGGGGCGTTCGGCGGTCTCCGACACCCGGTGGGTGGTGTGAGGACGCAGCCTGGGGACGCGGTAGGTCACGTCGAGGGCGGCGTTCAGCGTGACGGTGACGATCACCGCGTGATCCCTTCGAACAGCGGGTGCGATGGGAAGGGATCATGCCAAAGGAACGGTCGCGGGCACAGACCCCGCCCGCAGGGCCCGCGGCCGGTGCTTCGCGGTCGCGGGCGACGCAGCCCGGCGGGCATGCCAAGCTTGGCCGGGTGGTGGTGCGTTTCCAGATCCTCGGGCCGGTCCGTGCCTGGCGGGACGGAGCCGAGGTCAAACTGGGCCCTCCGAAGCGGCGGGCCCTGTTCGCGCTGCTGCTGGCCCAGAGCGGGCAACCGGTGCCCCTGCACGCGATCCTGGACGCCCTCTGGGGACCGGAGCCCCCGGCGACCGCGGTCAACGTCGTCCACCGGCACGTCGGCGCGCTGCGCCGGCTGCTCGAACCCGACCTGCCGTCGGGGACCGCCTCGCGCCGCCTGGTGCGGGACGCGGGCGGTTACCGGGTGGAGGTGGAGCCGGACGAGCTGGACCTGCTGCGGTTCCGGGCGCTGCGCACAAGGGCGCAGCAGGTGGCGCTGCACGGCGACCGGGCGCGGGCCACCGGGTTCCTGGTCGAGGCACTGGGGATGTGGCGCGGTCCGACGGCTTCCGGCATCGCGCCGGAGGTGCGGGCGCACCCGGTCTTCGCCGCGGTGGACAACGAGCACCTGATCGCCGTGAAGGAGGCCGCCGGGTACGCGCCGGCGGCGGGCGCCGTGCTCACCGAGCGGGTGCTCGTCACCCTGCGCCAGGCCGCCGCCCACCACCCGCTGGACGAGGTGCTGCAGGCCCGGCTGATCGAGGTGCTGGCCGCCACCGGGCACCAGGCGGAGGCGCTGGAGGTCTACCAGGGAGTACGGGCCCGGATAGCCGACGAGCTCGGCCTCGACCCGGGTCCCGAGCTGCGGGAGGCGCAGCACAAGGTGCTGGACGGCACGGCCGTGGTCCGGCCGGCCCCGCAGGACCCGGTGCCCGTCCTCGACGGAGTCCCGGCGGACGCCGCGGGTCCCGCGGCCGACGCCCCGGGGGGCGCCGAGCTGCTGCGCCCGGCCCAGCTGCCCCGGGACCTCGCCGCCTTCTCGGGGAGACGTGCGGAGCTGGAGCTGTCCCGGATGCTGCCGTCCGGCCCCGCGGAACCGGCGCAGGCCGTGGTGATCAGCGGCATGGCGGGGGTCGGCAAGACCACCTTGGCCGTGCACTGGGCCCATCGGATCGCCGACCGGTTCCCGGACGGCCAGCTCTACCTCGACCTGCGCGGCTTCCACCTCACGGGTGCGGCCATGGGCACCGCCGAGGCGCTGCGCGCCCTGCTCGACGCTTTCGGGACACCCGTCGGCCGCATCCCCGCGGGCCTGGAGGCGCAGGCCGCGTTCTACCGCAGCCTGCTGGCCGGCCGCCGGGTCCTGGTCGTGCTGGACAACGCCCGCGACTCCGAGCAGGTCCGCCCTCTGCTGCCGTCCGCGCCCGGCTGCCTGGCCGTCGTCACCAGCCGCCACCAGCTCCAGGGGCTGGTGGCCGCCGAGGGGGCGCGCTCCTTCACCCTGGACCTGCTCGGCGACGGGGACGCGGTGGAACTGCTGGCCCTGCGGCTGGGCGCCGAACGGGTCGCTCGGGAGCCGACGGCGGCCGCGGAGATCGTCGCGCTGTGCGGACGGCTTCCGCTGGCGCTGGCCATCGTCAGCGCCCGCGCGGCCCTGAACCCGGGCTTCCCGCTGTCCGCCATCGCCGAGGAACTGCGGGAGAGCCACGGCAGCCTCGACGCCTTCACCGGCGAGGTGCCGCTCGGCGACGCGCGCTGCGTCTTCTCCTGGTCGTACCACGCGCTGAGCCCGGAGGCGGCCCGGCTGTTCCGGCTGCTGGCCGTGCACCCCGGTCCCGACTGGTCGGTGGCCGCCGCGGCGAGCCTTTCGGCCCGGCGTCCCGGGCAGACGCGCGCCCTGCTTGCGGAGCTGGTCCGCGCGCATCTGCTCTTCGAGAACGTACCGGGCCGGTTCTCCTGCCACGGGCTGCTGCGGGCGTACGCGACGGAACTGGCCGGCGAGCACGACGCCCCGGCGGAGGCGGCCGCGGCCTGCGCCCGGCTGCTCGACCACTACCTGCACAGCGCGCACGCCGCCGACGCCGCGCTCGCCCCGCACCGCGAGCGGATCGCGCTGCGCCGCCCGGCCCCGCACACCCTCCCCGAGCGCTTCACCGACCGGCGTGCCGCGGCCGAGTGGCTCGACGCCGAACGGTCGGTGCTGCTCGCCGTCATCGAGCACGACGGCCGGCACGGGGACGGGGCGCACAGCTGGCGGCTGGCCGTGCTCGTGGAGCTGTACCTGGACCGGGGCGGCCGCTGGCAGGAGCAGCGGACCGCTCAGACCACGGCCACCACCGCGGCGCAGCGGCAGGGCGACGTCCTCGGCCAGGCGCACGCCCACCGGGCGCTCGGCTTCGCGCTCGGGCGGCTGGAACGGTGGGAGAGCGCGCGCGAACACCTGCTGCGCGCCCTGCAGTTGTTCGGGGAGGTCGGCGAACCCTGCGGCCAGGCCCGGGTCCACCGCTACTGGGCCTTCCTGTCCAACCGGCACGGGTGGCATGCCGACGCGCTGCGCCACTACGCGCTCGCCGGTGACCTGTACCGCTCCGGTGGACACCTCAACGGCGAGGCCAGTGTGCACAACGAGGTCGGCTGGACGTACATGTTGCTCGGCGAGTACGACAAGGCCGTGGAGGAGTGCCGCCGTTCGCTGGTCATCCACCAGGAGACCGGCGACCGCAACGGTGAGGCCGCCGCATGGGACAGCCTGGGCTGCGCCTACCACCGGCTGCACCGTCACGAGGAGGCGCTGGACTGCTTCCGGCGGGCGCTGCGGATGTACCGGGAGATCCGGGACGCGTACCTGGAGGCCGACACCCTCGTCCACATCTCCGACACCCACCTCGCCGCGAGTGCCGCCACCGCCGCGGCCGACGCGCTGCGGCAGGCGCTTTCCATCCTGGACGGCATGGGTCATCCCGACGCCGAGGGGGTCCGCAGAAAATTGCGCGACATCGAACTGAACCCAGTGGTGCCACGGGTCCGTGTATAGCGGCGTAGCTCCGGCCCGGAGCGGACGTCTGGTGGACCTGAGGAAGTGCGATGAACAAGAACGCGCGGAACGCCCTGTTCCTGACCGGTACGGCCCTGGCGCTGACGGCCGTCACGGCCTGCGGGCAGCAGACCGGTACCGGGGCCGCCCCGGCGTCGGTGCAGCAGCCGGTGGTGAACGCGGTGTCCGGCTATCCCAGCGTGGACGACACGGAGTCGGCCCCGCCGGTGACGGAGGCGGCGTCCGGACTGGCGGTGCGCACCGACGCCAAGCTCAAGACGATCGTCGTGGACGGCAAGGGCATGACCGTCTACGTCTTCAGCAAGGACACCAAGCCGGGCACGTCGAGCTGCGAGGGCGAGTGCGCGGCGCAGTGGCCGCCGGTCCCCGCGGACGACGCCCAGGCGGCGAAGGGCCTGAACCAGGACCTGCTCGGCTCCATCACCCGCACCGACGGCTCCAAGCAGCTGACCCTCGCGGGCAAGCCGCTGTACTACTTCGCCAAGGACAGCCTGCCCGGTGACACCAACGGCCAGGGCGTCAAGGGCCTCTGGTACGCCGCGGAGCCCGACGGCTGGAAGGCAGGCGTGGAGCGCCCGGCCCTCGGCGTGCTGAACGACCCGAAGCTCGGGAAGATCCTCCAGGACAAGAACGGCCGGACGCTGTACCTGTTCACCAAGGACAAGCCGTGGCCGATGAAGACCGCGTGCGACGCGACCTGCCTGCAGAAGTGGACCCCCACCGCCCCGGTCACCGCCGCGGACGCCAAGGCCGCGGGCCTGGCGCCCACGGCACTGTTCACCTTCAACACGCCGAACGGCACGCAGCAGGAGGCCTTCAACTGCTGGCCCGGCTACACCTTCAAGGGCGACAGCCAGCCCGGCGACACCAACGGCCAGAACGTCAAGGGCGTGTGGTTCGCGATCAAGCAGGACATCACGGTCGACCGCGGCAAGACCGTCCCGGCGGCCAAGGGCTGACCGCCCCGGCCCCGGCGGCGCACCCGCGCCGGCCGGGGGCCGTGCCGACGACCCGCCGGGGGCAGCGGTGCCCCGGCGGGCCGTCGCGGCGTTCCGGTCCGCGGGGTCGCGGAGCCGGCCGTCAGAATCACGTCAGTTTTTCGGCAGCGGGGCCTGCCTACGATCGCGCCCCGCGCTGCTTCCGCCAGGAACATCGCCGAAGCAGGCACGAACCGTCGTGCCCGTCGGCCCCCGGGCCCCACACCCGGTCCGGCCCGCGCCCGCCCCGCCCCGTCCTTCGGTGATCCGCGCACCGGCCCCGCAGTGCGGCGGCGCCGGCGCGAGAGCCGGGAGCGCTGACGGGGACGAGTTGTGCCTTCCGGGACCGACCATGACTTTCGCCGCTGCTCCGGGTGTCCGCCCTGCGGCACGCTCCGGACATCTGCTGACCCTTCTGGCGGCCGATCACGGCAAACCGCTGCTCGCCTACGCGGAACGCCTGCTGCGCGACCGCCACATGGCGGAGGACGTCGTCCAGGAGACCCTGATCCGGGCGTGGCACCACACCGACCGGCTGTACGGCAACGAGGGCTCCGTCCGGGGCTGGCTGCTCACCGTGGCCCGCAACCTGGCCATCGACCACATCCGCAGCGCCCGCTCCCGTCACGAGACGGTGGGCGCGGACCACCACGACGTGCTCCAGGCCGACCACGCCGACGCGGTCCTGGCCTCGGTCGACACGCGGGCCCTGCTGCGGCACCTGTCGCACGAGCACCGCGAGGTGCTCGTGCACACGTACCTGTTCGGCAGGACGGTCCAGGAGACGGCCCGGATACTCGGCGTCCCGGCGGGCACGGTGAAGTCCCGGCAGCACTACGCGCTCAGCAATCTGCGCAGCCGGGTCGGCGCCGCGGCGTGGTGACCGCGGCGAACACGCCGTGCAGGCCGTTCACGCCGGGACCGTGAGCCGGACACCGAGCACGGGGATGTCCACCGCGCCGTCCGCGCCGGCCCGCCAGCGCCAGTGGGCGCCGCCGACCTCGCCGCAGACCAGTCCGGTCCATCCGGCCCCGCCGGGACCGCACAGCGCGGCCAGTTCCGCGGCCTCCGGCCCGGTGGGTGTGCCGGCCATGACCACCAGCCCCCTGACCGGCCGGCGGGCGGCGGCGCCGCGCACCGTGCCGCGGGGCCCGGGCGCCGAGTCCCCCGGGAACACCGGGGTCCGCTCCTCGGTCCCGACGCGGACCACCTGGCGCAGGCCGGACGGCAGGGTCAGCGGCGACGCGTCCGCGCTGCCGCGCAGGACGGTCACCGGGGTGCCGGGCCGGTTGCGGGCGACCTCCTCGAGCAGGCCGTGCACCACGTCGCGGGCGACGGCGCGGTCACCCGTGACGCTGAGGACCCCGTCGAGCCGGCTGAGGTCGTAGAAGACCGGCTCGCCGTCCGCGTCGACGCCGACGCGCACCAGGCAGGCCCGGTCGTCCGGGACCCGGGACGCCGCGGCGTCGGCCGTGCGGCGCCACCGTGCGCCCTCCGGGCCGTCGAGTGCGGTCCAGGGGGCGCCGGGGGTGTCGCCCGGGGCCAGCCACGCGGTCACCCCGGCGCTGTCCACGCGCAGGGCGTGCACCGGCCGCTCCGGGGTGTCCCCGGAGCCGGAAAGGTCGGCGGCGGCCGCGTAGGCGCGGCTCACGGAGCCCGCGTCGGCGGCGAACTGCCGGCCCACCGTACGGCGCAGCGCCAGGCGGCGGCGCCGGGCGACGGGATCGCCGAGCCGGCGCACCGCACGCTTCGCCGCGGCCCATGCGGCACCCACTCGGCGCCTGCCGACGATGCCCGCGGTCACCAGGGCGAGCAGCACCGCGCCCAGCACCGCGATCGCGGCCGGCAGCGGAATGGTGAAGGCGGCACCGCCGCCGGTGCCCGTGCCCGCGCCGGGGTCGGTCGCGGCCGGGGGTGCGGAGGCGTTCTGGGCGGCGGTGTCCCGGGCCAGTTGGACATCAGGGCCCGAGGCGTCCTGCGGCAGACGCAGGATCCAGCCGGGGTGCAGTTGCTCGTCCGGGCTGGTGAGGGCGGCGCCGTCGGTCTGCGCCTGCCCGCGGTTGAGGTCGAAGATCTCCCCGGCGCGCGCGGGGTCGCCCAGGGTGCTCGCCGCGACCGACGCGAGGGTCGCGGGGGCGCCCCCGGTCGTGCCGGTGTCCTGGACCACGAACACCTTCACGAGCTGGTCGTCCGCGCTCGCCGGGGCGGCGCTCGCGGCGAACAGGGCCCAGAGCGCCAGCAGTACCGCGGCCGCGGCGCGGCGCAGCGCCCTCCCGTGGGCGGGTGCGGTCGTCGCGGCCCCCGGCCGGTGCCGCCGTGTGGCGCTGACGCCGTCTCTCATCGTCTCCACCAAGTTCTCGTGTGCGTGCCGGTCCCCGGTCCCCGGCTCCGTCACCCCCTACACGGAGCGCCGCGGGAAAAAGGTTCGAAAGAGATCTGAACCAAGTCCCGGCGGGCGCCGTGTGGCAAGCGACAACGCACACGGACCTGGGAGGGACACGGATGGGACGCCGGCACGCGAGCGACGAGGACTTCCGCCTCGTGGGGCTCGACCGGGACCCGACGCCGGGTGATCCCGAACTGATCCGGGGGGTCGTCAAGCGGTACCAGGACGTCGGTGACGCGGCCGAGAAGGCGCTGAACATCCTCAAGAAGGACGGCACCATCTCCCGCGGCCGCGGCTCGGCCATGGACCAGCTCAAGGAGAAGATCGGCGACGACCTTCCCGACAAGCTGAACAAGACGGCGACCTCGTACCACGACGCGGCCCGTGCCTACAACGAGTACATCCCCCGCCTCCAGGAGGCGCAGGACACCTTCGACCGCGCCGTCGACCAGGCCCGCTCGGCCGCCGCCAAGGCGGGCCAGACCCCGAAGACGCTCGGCGAGAACCCCACCGACCAGGAGAAGTCGCAGGCCCGCGCCGTCCAGGACGAGATCGACGCGGGCACCAACGAGCTCGGCGCCGCCAAGGGGCTCGCCCAGCAGGCCAAGCAGATGCGGGAGTCCGCCCAGCGGACCTGCGCCGAGGTGCTGGACCGCGCGGCGGCGGAGGCGATCCCCGAGCGCAACGTCTTCCAGAAGATCGCCGACTTCTTCAAGGACTTCCCGTTCGTCCAGATCCTGCTGGCCGCGCTGATCGCCGTGGTGGCCGTGTTCTTCCCGGTGGTGGGCGCGCTGCTCGGCGGGGCGTTGTTCGTCTTCAACCAAGTGGTGGCGAGTCAGACGGGCGGCATCAAGGCCGGTGACTTCGTGGCCGGGTTGATCGGCATCATCCCCGGTGCCTCCCTGTTCAAGCTCGGCAGCAAGGCGGTCCAGGCGATCGCCCCGGCCGCGGTCGCCGCGATCAAGAACTCGGGGACCATCGCCAAGGTTTCGGGGACGATCACCAAGGTCGGTGACTCCGTCACCGCCAACAAGGCGGTCGGCGCGGTGCTCGCCAACCCGGTGGGCAAGGTGACCGTGGACATCACCGGCAAGTTCCTGACCAACTCGGCGCTGGAGGCGGCCGCCAAGGCCGCCAACCACGACAAGATCACCGCGGCCGGCGTCTTCGGCGGCGCCGCCGCGGGCGCGGTCGCCGGAGCGGCCTTCAAGGGCGGCATCGGCAAGATCGGTTCCGCGCGCGGCAACGCGCCGGTCCCGCCCGGGGGCGGCGGCCGGTTCGGGGACACCACCGATCCCGCGCTGGGCGACTCGATCGGCAAGCGGGCCTCGGACCAGGTCGGCGGCTTTGTCGAGGAGGGCGCGACCCTCGGTACGAAGATCGGTGTCGGGGTCGCCCAGGGCGGCGACCCCAACGAGGTCGCGGCCGGGGAGATCGCCAACTCCGCGCCCAAGCTGGGAGCGGGACCGGTCGGTGTCGCGGGGCTGGGACGCAAGATCGACGGCGTCGCCGACGGCATCCCGATCAAGGGTTCCACCGGCCCGGGCACGGGCACCGCCACGCCGGCTCCCCCGGCTGCTCCCCCCGCGGCGCCCGCACCGGACTCGCCGACCACCCCGGCCGCGCCGCACTCGCCGACGGTGCCGGACTCGCCGACCGCCCCGGCCGCGCCGGCCACCCCGACGACGCCGAACTCGCCCACGCCGCCGGCTTCCCCGACGACGCCGGCCGCACCGCACTCGCCGACGGTGCCGGACTCGCCGGCCACCCCGACGACCCCGGCCGCGCCGGCCACCCCGACGACCCCGGCCGCGCCCGACTCGCCGACCACCCCGACCACGCCCACCGCGCCGGATTCCCCGGCCGCCGGGCGCCCGCCGCTGACCCCGCTGGACATCCCGCCGCAGAATCCGCAGAGCCCGCAGGGCCCGGCGAGCCCCCCGGGCGGGGCCACCTCCCCGTCCGGCTCGGACTCCGGCAGCGACGGCTTCACCACCGCCCCGACCAGCCCCGCCGGGGGCGACGGGACGACGGGCTCCGACGGCCGCTAGCGCCGCCCGGACCCGCACCTCCACAGACCTCCGTCCCCTGGAGGGACGGATTGTTCACCCGATCACGCAAGGAGTACCGACATGCCCGACTACCGCGTCAACTCGGACGAGACCGCCTCCACCTCGCAGGCGCTGCTCAACGACTTCTCGCAGCTGCAGGACAAGCTGAGCGAGGTCAAGGGCAAGATCTCCAACCTGCTCGCCAACGGCTACAGCACCCCCGCGGCCCAGCAGAAGTTCTCGCCGTTCTTCGACGAGTTCGCCAAGGGCTTCGACCAGGTCAACCAGGGTCTGCAGGGCATCGGGCAGTACGTCCGCTCCGTCGGCGACGCCTTCTCCCAGACCGACGACCAGCTCGGCTCCAACCTCGGCTGAGGCCGGTGACCCCGTCGCCCCGTCCCGCCCCTTCGTGAGAAAGACGATGCATCGTGCGTTTGAACGTCAGCGTTCGTGACCCCCGCGTCGAGGGGGTGTCCACCACCGTCGTCGTCGAGACCGAGCCGACCGCGCGGGCCGGCCGTCTCGCGGCGGAGCTCGCGCGGGCCGTCGACCACGAAGGGGCCGGCGGGGCGGGGACGGGGGATCCCGCCCTCTTCATCGGTGCCGGGGAGATCGACCCGGAGGCCACCCTGCAGGCCGCCGGGGTGCGGGACGGCATGGACCTCGGGCTCGGTTCCGCCCTGCCGGCGGAGCCCGAGCCGGAGGGCCGCACCGAGATCCGGCTGGTGTCGGGGCGGGGCGCGGGCACGGTCTTCCGGCTGGTGCCCGGCGAGTACGACCTCGGCAGCGACGCCACCTGCCGGATCCGGCTGGCCGAGGACGCCCCGGCGTTCGCCGCCCAGATCCGGGTGCGGCTCGACGGCGGCGCGGAACTGCTGTCCGGCGCCGACGCGTTGCTCGACGGCAAGCCGATGGAGCCCGGTGCGGCCTGGCGGGAGGGCAGCCAGCTGGCCGTCGGCGACACCCTGCTGGAACTGGCGTCGCGCGAGGCGGCGACCGCGCCGCTGACACCGGCAGCCGACGGCCTGGGCCTGGAGTTCAACCGGCCGCCGCGCTTCCTGCCTGCTCCCGCGGGCGGCAAGTTCCGGCTGCCGACGCCTCCCGTCCGGCCCGACAAGCGGCCCGTCCCGCTGCTGCCGATCCTGCTGCTGCCCGCCGGCAGCGCCGCGATCGCCATCTTCGTCACCAAGAGCTGGGTCTTCGTCTTCATCGCCCTGCTCTCGCCGCTCGCCGCGCTGTTCACCCAGTTCGGCGGGCGCAAGCAGGCGATGCTGAAGTACCTGGAGAAGAAGGAGGAGTACGAGGGCGCGCTGCGACGGGTGCGGGCGGACATCGAGTCCGCCGTCCTGGAGGAACAGCGCGGCCTGCGGTTGTCGCTGCCCGATCCGGCCTCGCTGCTGCAGATGGCGGTACGGCCGTCCGAGCGGCTGTGGGAACGCCGCTGGCAGGACCCCGACTTCCTCTCCGTCCGGGTGGGCACGGCGGATCTTCCCTCGTCGCTGAGCGTCGAGGACCCCACCCAGGACGAGCACCGGCGCTTCACCGTGCCGCCGCTCAGCCAGGTGCCGGTCTCCGTGCCGCTGCGCAGGGTGGGGGTGGCCGGACTGGCGGGCCCCGGTGCGGAGCGGCTGGCCGGCTGGATGACGGCCCAGGCCGCCGCGCTGCACAGCCCGGCGGACCTGCGGATCGTGGTGCTGGCCGGGGCGGACGGGGAGGCGGCGTGGTCGTGGACCCGCTGGCTGCCGCACGCGCAGGCGCAGGGCGAGGACGCCTACGCGCTGGTGGGCAGCACCACCGACTCCTTGGCCCGCCGTATCGGCGAACTCGGCCAGATCGTCACCTCGCGCATGGCGGCCGGACCGGATCTGGTCCGGGGCGGCGTCAACGGCTACCCCGACATCCTGGTCGTGCTGGAGCAGGCCCGCAGGGCCCGTTCGCTGCCCGGTGTGATCGCGCTGCTGCGCGACGGGCCGTCGGTGGGTGTCCACACCCTGTGCATCGACCGCGAGGAGCGGCTGCTGCCCGAGGAGTGCGGCGCGGTCGTCGTCACCGGGGGTGCCTCCCAGGGCGTCTCGCGGGTGCGCACCGGTACCGGCTCCGCCCTGGAGGGCGTGCGTACCGACTCCCCGGAGCCGGCCTGGTACGAGCGCTTCGGACGGGCGCTCGCGCCGCTGCGCGGCGTCGGGGACAGCGACGAGAGCGCGCTGCCCGGATCGGTGCGGCTGCTGGACCTGCTGGGCATCGAACCGCCCACCGCCGAGGCGGTGGTGGCCGGCTGGTCGCTCGGCGGCCGCAGCACGCGGGCGATCCTGGGCACCGGCTACGACGGCGACTTCTCCGTGGACCTGGTCCGCGACGGGCCGCACGCGCTGATCGCGGGTACCACCGGTTCGGGCAAGTCCGAGCTGCTGCAGACCCTGGTCGCCACGCTCGCGGTCGTGAACCGGCCGGACGAGATGACCTTCGTGCTCATCGACTACAAGGGTGGCAGCGCCTTCGCCGAGTGCGCCGACCTGCCGCACACCGTCGGCCTGGTCACCGACCTCGACACGCACCTGGTGGAACGCGCCCTGGTCTCGCTGGGCGCCGAACTGCGCCGCCGGGAGACCCAGTTGGCGCAGGCCGGGGCCAAGGACATCGAGGACTACCTCGACAAGCGGTCCCGCGGCGGCGACGTGCTGCCGCCGCTGCCCCGGCTGCTGCTGGTCGTCGACGAGTTCGCGTCCATGGTGCGCGAACTGCCCGACTTCATCTCGGGCCTGGTCAACATCGCCCAGCGCGGGCGCTCGCTGGGCATCCACATGGTGCTGGCGACCCAGCGTCCCGGGGGTGCGGTCACCCCGGACATCCGGGCCAACACGAATCTGCGGATCGCCCTGCGCACCACCGACACCACCGAGAGCCGCGACATCATCGACGCTCCCGACTCCGGTGACATCTCGCCCGCCAACCCGGGACGCGCCTACGCGCGCCTCGGACCGTCCGCGCTGCTGCCCTTCCAGTCCGGGCGCGTCGGCGGCCGGCGGCCCGGCGGCGCGGTCGCCGAGGGGACCGAAGTGCCGGTGCGGGCCCACGCGGTGACCTGGCGGGAGCTCGGCGGCCCGCTGCCGACCGGCCGCTCCCGCGGCGGCGGTTCGGGCCTGGCGCAGTCCGAGGCGGTCACCGACCTCGCGGTCCTCACCGCGGCCGTCGCCCAGGCCGCCCGGCTGGCCGACGTGCCCCGGCAGCCCAGCCCCTGGCTGCCCGCGCTGCCGGAGGTGCTGGAGTGGACGGCGCCGCCCGCGCCCGGGCCGGCCGGCGAGCGGGCGGCCGAACTGCCGCCCGTCGCCTACGGCATGGTGGACCTGTCCGCACGGCAGACCCGGGCCCCGCTGGAGTTCGACATCGACCGGGCGGGCCATCTGCACCTGATCGGCTCGCCCCGCAGCGGCCGCTCCCAGTCGCTGCGCACGCTCGCCGCCGCGCTGGCACATGCGCACGGCGCGGACGACGTCCATCTGTACGGGATCGACTGCGGCAACGGCGCGCTGAACGCGCTGGCCGCGCTCCCGCACTGCGGCGCGGTCGTGGACCGCAACCAGGTGGAGCGCCTGGGCCGGCTGCTGGACCGGCTGAACGCCGAACTCACCGCCCGGCAGGGCGTGCTCGGCACCCGTGGTGCCGCCGACCTCGCCGAGCTGCGCCGCAGCCAGGCCGCGGGGGAGCGGCTGCCGCACATCGTGCTGCTGGTCGACCGCTTCGAGGTCTACGAGCGCGAGTTCACCGCGTACGACAACGGCAGCCTCATGGAGCGCATGATCAGGCTGCTGCGGGACGGCGCGGGCGTGGGCATCCACGTCGTGCTGGCCGGCGACCGGGTGCTGGGCTCCAGCCGGTTCTCCGGGACCACCGAGGACAAGATCGTCCTCAAGCTCAACGACCGCCAGGACTACTCGTCGGTCGGCGTCCCGTCGAAGTCGGCGCCGAGCGACCCGGCCCCCGGGCGCGGCATCCGCACCCTGGACCTCGCGGAGGCCCAGATCGCGGTGCTGACCGGGGACCTGTCCGGCGCGGCGCAGGGGCAGTTCCTCACGGATCTCGGCACGGCGCTCACCGGGCGCGAGGCCGGTGTGCCGCAGGAACGCCGTCCGCTGCGCCTGGACGTGCTGCCGGACCGGATCGCCTACGGCGACGCGCTGCCCCTGCACACGCGGCGCGGCCCGATGCGCCCGCTGGTCGCGGTCGGCGGGGACACCCTCACCGCGCTGGGCCCGGACCTCGCCGACGTCCCCACGTTCGTCGTCGCCGGACCCCCGCGGACCGGCCGCAGCACGGTGCTGCTCACCGCGGCGCACTCGCTGCTGGCGGAGGGCACGGGCCTGGTCCTGCTGGCGCCGCGCCGCTCACCGCTGCGCGACCTGGAGGGCAGGACCGGGGTGGCGGCCGTGATCACCGACTCCCAGGTGACGGTCGAGGAGTTCCGGCGGGTGCTCGGGGCGATTCCGCAGGACAACGCGGTGGTCGTCGTGGACGACGCCGAACTGTTCATGGGCTCCGACATCGACGCCGACCTGGCGCTGCTCGCCCGCGGCGGCGCGGGCAACGGCTGGGGCGTGCTGGCGGCGGGCAACGCCGAGTCGCTGGCACTGAGCCTGGCGGGCTGGATGGGCCAGGTGAAGCGCAACCGCACCGGCATGCTGCTGTCGCCGCAGGGCCTGGCCGACGGTGAGGTCATCGGCGTCAAGCTGACCCGCGGCGTGGTCGGTCAGGCACCGCAGCCCGGCCGCGGCCTGATCCACCTCGGCGACGGGTCGCTGCGGGCGGTGCAGGTGCCGCTGTCCGGCACGGAGGTCTGACGGCCTGGTACGGACGAAGGGCGGCCGGGACGCGATGTCCCGGCCGCCCTTCGCGTACCCGTCCGGCTCAGGAGGCGCCGGCGACGGGCACCAGCGGCTCGCCCTCCTCGGTCAGGAAGCGGAAGGTGCCGGTGACGGCGTCGAAGAGGTCGTACACCTCGTTCTTCAGCGGCAGGTTGGGGCTGGCCAGGGTGACGACGAGGAAGTCGTCGACACGTCCGGGCACCGGCATCATCGTGTGCATCGTCAGCAGCTCGACGTCGATGTCGCCGGTCAGCCGGGTGGTCTCGGTGCCGGTCACCCGGGGCACCGTGCCCACGTGCGGCACCTTCACGGAGGTGATCACCCGGTCCTTGGGCGCCGTCCCGTTCGCGGAGGAGACCCCCAGCTGCGCGGAGAGCACCGGGAGCGTCAGCTCCGAGCCCTCGGGCGTGGTGACGGCGAAGACCATGCCGTAGGCCATGAACAGGTCGTCGCCGTAGAGGGTCGCGGTGCCGGTGGCCAGCAGTGCCCCGTGCCGCCGCGCGGCCCGGCTCACCTCCCGCCCCTGCCGGAACATGTCGTTGATCCGGGCCTTCTCGCGGGGGTCGTCGGTGGTGGCGAGCGCCTTGGCGCGGGTCCTGGACAGCTCCTCCCCGCTCAGGTCGATGGTGTCCCACAGGTCGGGGACGTCGAGCAGGAAACGGTGCGCGGTGCTCACTGGCCACTCTTTCCGTCGTCGAGGTTCGCAGCGGCGTCCTGGTCGGTCTTCTCGAAGGAGTCCAGGATGCTCCCGATGGCGTCCCGGATGCCCTTGACCTGCTTCTGCAGCTGCTTCTTGCCGTCCTCCCACTTGTTCTCGAAGTGCTGTGCCGAGCCGTGGGAGAGCTCGGGGCCGAAGGCCGCGTCGAAGTCGAACGTGTGGTGCCCGATGTCGATGAAGTCGTGCACGAAGTCCAGCATCTGCTGGGCCTCGCGCAATTCGTCCCCCGGTATGTTGATGTCCTGGGCCATGTCGATCCCCTCGTGCTCCGCCGCTTACGGCCTCACGGGTCACACGGGTGGGACGGCCCGCGGAGTTCAATCGGCTTCCGGCGGGTACCTGTGAGGAGCCGCTGCCGCGAAGACCCGCGAAATACGGGTGAACCCTTTCGCGCGCGGCCCCGTGTATCTGGGGTGACCTCTCTTCACCACTTCTCCGGCGCCGCCCCGCGCGGTCCCGTACGCCGCGCGGTCGTCGCCACCGCGGTCGTCCTGTGCGGCGTGGCGGGCCTGGCCGGGTGCGGCAAGACCATCACCATCGGGGACGCCGGCGCCCCGGCGGCCCCGGCCGCCTCCGCGCCTGCCGCGACCTCGCCCGCGGCGCCTCCCGCCGCGTCGCAGCCCGCGGGCAACACCGCGCTCCAGGTCGTCGACCGGACGGCCGCCCAGGCCGGGCTGACCGGCAACGGCGGCACCGTCGTGGGGGCGGCCGTCCAGGAGAGCCCGCCGCGCTGGGTGCAGCTGTCCGCGGTCACCTCGCCGCCGCTGACGGCGCCGCATCTGATCAACATCAACCAGGCCGCGCTCTACCGCTTCGACCCGGACAGCGCCGACCCGACGCAGTCGCACTGCAACGACGCCTGCGCCGTCCAGTGGCCCGCGGTCACCATCCAGCAGGGCGGCAACGTCTACCTGGCGGGCGTGGACCGCGACCAGGTGGGCGCCATTCGCCGCCAGGACGGCCAGGTGCAGCTGACGGTGGGCGGCATGCCGGTCTACCGCTTCGCGGGGGACACCAAGCCCGGGGACCTGAACGGTCAGGGCGTCGGCGGGACGTGGTTCGCCGTGGGGCCGAAGGGCGGGAAGGCGGGGCAGTGAGAGTCCGCCCCCTGTGACAGGGCGGGCCTCCGGCGCCGGACAGCGACGGCCGGAGGTCCGCCCGTTCCACGACGGCTCGATGACCAGGTCGTACGCCTCGGCGAACGGCTTCGCGGGGGACACCGAGCCCGGGGACCTGAACGGTCAGGGCGTCGGCGGGACGTGGTTCGCCGTGGGGCCGAAGGGTGAGAAGGCGGGGCAGTGAGAGTCCGCCCCCTGTGACAGGGCGGGCCTCCGGCGCCGGACAGCGACGGCCGGAGGTCCGCCCGTTCCACGACGGTTACGGCTCGACGACCCACTGACCCCGGCGCATGACGCCGACCAGGTCGTACGCCTCGTTCAGCACCACCAGGTCGGCGTCCTTGCCGGGCTCCAGCGAGCCGACGCGGTCGTACACGCCCAGCAGCCGTGCCGGGTTGACGCTCAGGGCGCGCACGGCGTCGGTGACCGGGATCCCGTCCACCGTGACGGCCCGCTTGAAGGCGGTGTCCAGGGTCAGGGTGGACCCGGCGATGGAGCCGCCCTCGACCAGCCGGGCGACGCCGTCGGTGACGTCGACCTCCATGGGACCGAGCAGGTAGCGTCCGTCGCCGAAGCCAGCCGCGTCCATGGCGTCGGTGATGAAGGCCACCCGGCCGGCGCCCGCGCTGCGGAAGGCCAGTTCGAGGACGGCCGGGTGCAGGTGGACGCCGTCGTTGACCAGCTCCACGGTGACCCGCTCGTCCTCCAGCAGCGCGGCGACGGGGCCGGGCTGCCGGTGCAGCAGGGTGGGCATCGCGTTGAACAGGTGCGTGGCGACCGTGGCGCCGGCCTCGATGGCCTCCAAGGTGGCCTCGTACGCCGCGTCGGTGTGGCCGACGGCGGCGATGACGCCGTGCTCGGCCAGCAGCCGTACGGAGTCGAGCCCGCCCGGGAGTTCCGGTGCGAGGGTCACCATCTTCGCGGTCCCGCGGGCGGCGTCGATGAGCTTGCGGACGTCCGAGGGGTGCGGGTCGCGCAGCAGCGACGGCTTGTGGGCCCCGCAGCGGTGCGGGGAGATGAAGGGCCCCTCGAAGTGGATGCCCGCCAGGTCGCCCTGCTCGACCAGCTCGGACAGCAGCGCGGCCTGCCGGGCGAGGTCGTCCAGCTCGCCGGTGACCGTGGAGGCGACCATGGTGGTGGTGCCGTGCCGGCGGTGGGTGCCGACGCCGGTGAGGATGTCCTCCGCGCGGTCGGCCGAGAAGGACGCGCCACCGCCGCCGTGCACGTGGATGTCCACGAAGCCGGGGACGATCCAGTGCCCGGACAGATCGCGGGCGGCCGCGGGCCGGCGCGGGTCGTCCGGGACGATCGAGCGGCCCTCGACGGTGATCCGGCCGCCGTCGACGACGCCGTCCGGCAGCACCACGCGGGCACCGGTCAGCACGGTTGGTTCCGCAGTCAAGCGGTCACCTCCAGGGAGAGAAGATCCCAGGCCAGCAGCCCTGCGCCCAGGCATCCGGCGGTGTCCCCGAGGGCCGCCGGCACGATGAGGGGGAGTTTCTGGAACGTCAGCCGCTCCTCGACGGCCGCGCGCAGCGGCGCGAAGAGCGTCTCGCCGGCCTCGGCCAGCCCGCCGCCGACGATCAGCGTCTCCGGCGTGAGCAGGGTGATCCCGGTGACCAGGCCGTCCGCGAGGGCGGCGACCACCTCGTCCCACACGGCGACGGCGCGCGGGTCGCCCGCGGCGACGGCGGAGGCGCACTCGGCGGCCTCGGCGCCGAAGGCGCGGGCCACCCCGGCGGCGGAGGCGATGGTCTCCAGGCAACCGTGCTGGCCGCAGCCGCACGCCGCGCCTCCGGGACGGACGACGATGTGCCCGAGTTCGGTGGCCTCGACCCGCCCCTCGATGCCGATGGCGCCGGCGATGCCGGTGCCCAGGGCGACGAAGAGGAAGCGCTCGGCGCCGCGCCCGGTGCCGAGCCGGCCCTCGGCCAGGCCCCCGGAGCGCACGTCGTGGCCGAGGGCCACCGGCGTGCCGTCCAGGCGGCGGGACAGCAGGTCGCGCAGCGGCAGGTCGCGCCAGCCGAGGTTCGCGGAGAACACCGCGACGCCGGCCCGCTCGTCGACCAGGCCGGGCACGGCCACGCCGGCCGCGGCGGCGGGCTCGCCGAAGGTGTCCGCCCCGTACGCCCGCAGTTCCGCGGCGAAGTCGAGCACGGAGGCGACGACGGCCTCGGTCCCGCGGTCCCGGCCGGTCGCACGGCGGGCCTCGTGGAGCAGCGTGCCGTCCGCCGCGACCAGAGCGGCCTTCATGCCGGTGCCGCCCACATCGAGGGCGATGACGTGTCTCACGGAGCACAGTCTCCCGTGAGACAGCGCAAAAGGTCTAGTCCACTCGTCGAAAGAGATCCCGTCCGGCCGCCCGCCAGGCGTCCCGGCCGTGCCGCACAAGGGAAGGCCCGTGTGGTGCAGACCTCATATGTCCCTCGCCACGGGGCTATCGTGTCGAGGTGACCCTCACCGACCAGGACCGTGCCGTCCTCGACATCGCCGGCCGCACGTGGGCGGGACCCGGCGCGAAGGAACGGGCGATACGGGAGCGGCTCGGGATCTCGCCGACGCGGTTCTACCAGCTCCTGAACGCGCTGCTGGACGATCCCGAGGCACTCGCGCACGCGCCCGTCACCGTCAACCGCCTCCGCCGCACCCGCGACACCCACCGCACCACCCGGTAGATCCCGGCGCCCCGCGCCGTTCCCCCCGGCGGCATGCCGGTCGGGGCGCATCGCGCAGCACGGGCGACGCTCCCCCCGGCCCGGGGGGAGTGTCGCCTGCGGACGGACAGGGCCCGGCTAGTCCTGGACCCGGCGGCCCATCGCGGTGCGGGAGCGCGTGACCAGGGCGGCGAGCAGCGTGGCCCCGACGGGCACCAGGATCAGGAGCATGCCGATCGTGGCCCACGGCACCACCACGGGCACGTCGACGTGCGCGAGGGCGCTGTCGCCGCCATGGGCCAGCGCCTGTTCGGCCATCTGCCGTTGCTGCAGGCGGTCGACGCCCCGCAGCGCGACGGCGGGCAGGATGCCCGCGGCCGTCCCCAGCAGCACGCCCATCGCCGCGACGGCCCCGCACTGGAAGCCGGAGAGCGTGCGCCGCACCCGGCCCGGTGCCCCCACCGCGGCCAGGGTCCTGAGGTCCGCCTCGGCGTCGGCCTGGGCGAGACCCGTGGCGACACCCGCCGCACCGATCGTCACCAGGGCGGCGAAGAGCGTCAGCGCCGCCAGGACGACGCCGTATCTGCCGGTGTACCCGTGCTCCAGGTAGACCTCGGACGTGACGCCCAGTTTGGCGATGTCCCGTGCCAGCGCCTGCTGTTCGGCATCGGTGGGCATCCGGGAGGTGGTGAAGAGCGAGCCCAGCGGCACGGTCCGCAGACCGGCGGCGGCCGCCGCCCGCTGCGGCACCACCGCCTTGACCCCGTAGGACCGGGCGGTGACCAGCCGTACCGGCAGTGTGGCGACCGTGCTCGCCTGCTTCGACACGTCGGGGGTCACCCGGAGCCGCAGCGAGCCGTGATCACCGTAGGCGCGGTCGAACAGCACCGTCGTCCCGTGGGCGAGCGCCTGCCGCGCGGCGGGGTCGTGGATCCCCAGCGTCTCCAGCACCTGCGGTCCGCCGACCAGGAGGCCGCCCTCGGCCCGGATCGCCGGATCGACGCTGTCGTACCGGCACCGCCAGTCCTTGGCGAACGACCGCAGCTGGGCCGCGGTGAAGGTCCCCGCGGAGCCCTCGGCGACGAGCGGGCACTGGTTGGCCTCGGGCAGTACCGGCATCACGTTCCCGCAGCCCGCCTGCCAGTTGCCCGCGTCGCAGATCCGCGTCCCGGCCACCAGCCGGGACACGTCCGCCCGCAGCCGGACCGGGACGTCCGCGGACACGCTGCGCCGCACCGCCGCGACGCCCCGGCCCGCTTCCGAGGGCAGGCCGACCGCGAGCACTCCGCGCGGCGCCCTGGCGATGTACGCGTGCCGGTTCTGCTCCTCCTGGCTCGCCGCGTACGTGGCGACCGCGACCGTACCGGCCACCGCCGCCAGCACCGCCGCGACCGCGGGCGCGGTGCGTCCCCGGTTGCGCACCGCGTCCCGCAGCGCCAGCCGCGGGACCAGCGGCAGCCAGCGGCCGAGCCGGCCGAAGCCCGCGACCAGCAGGGGGGTGAGGGCCACCACGCCCAGTTCGGCGATGGCGGAGCCACCGGCCACCACGTAGGCGTTGCCGCTGTGCACCGACCCGAGGACGGCGATCACCGCGCCCAGGCAGACCGCCACGAGACCGGCCGACGGCAGCACCCGTCCGGCCCGCCGCGTGCCGCGCCGTCCGGTGAGCGAGGCGAGCACGCTCTGCCGGGAGGCGGTGACCGCGGGCACGAACGCGGCGAGCAGCCCGGTGACCACCGCGAGCGCCGCGATTCCGAGCAGTTCCACCGGCCGCAGGGCGATCCCGCCGAACCGGCTTCCGGCGTAGTCCTCCAGCCTCGTACGCAGCAGCAGCGTCAGCGCCACGCCGACGACCGTGCCGGTGACCGCCGCCGCGGCCCCGGTCACCAGGCCGCCGGAGAGCACGATCGCCCGGATGTGCCGGCGGTCGCCCCCGTTGGCGCCGACCAGGCCGAGCTGGCGCCGCGACCGCCGGGCACCGACCGCGAACGCGGGGCCGGCCAGCAGGCAGACCTCCAGCAGGGCCATCCCCGCGACGGTCGCCGCGGCGGCCGGTGCCGCGCGGTCCGGGACCGGGGCGGACTTGCCGTGGTCCGGGAGGCGGTAGAGCGGTACCTCGGCGTCGGCGGGCGGATCGAGCATCACCGTCCGCGAATGGACGACCACGCCAAGGGTGTTGGCCCGCTGCACCATGTCCCAGGTGAAGCCGCCCCGGGCCGCGACCAGGTACGACGACATCGGCTCGCCCCGGTCCGAGCCGGCCGCCGTGCGGGCGGCGAGGTACCGGCCGATGAAGGCTCCCGGCCGGAAGTCCAGTTGAGCGGTGTCCAGCTTGCTGGGCAGTTCGTAGGCGCCGACGATGCGGTAGGCCCGGTCCAGCCCGTGGGCCCGGACCTCGGATCCGATGCGCAGCCCGCTGCGCGTCAGGAACGCCTCGGTCGCGGTCACCTCGTCGGGCGCGGCGGCGAAGCGGCCCCGGGTCAGGTCCATGATCCCGGCGGCGATGGGGTCGGCCGCGTCCAGTTCCCTGACCTCGGTGCTCATGACGCCGGAGGCGGTCGTGACGTCGGCGTAGGAGCTCGTGTCGGGGATGGCCCGGGATCCCGCGGGCGCGGCCGTCCGGGGATCGACGGCGGCCGGGGCCGTCTCCGCGGAACCCGGTGCGGCGGAGTCCTTCGCCGAGCCGCTCTGCCGCGCCGGCGCGAAGGTGTCGCCCTGCGGCGACTGCAGGATCGCCTGGTGGCCCTGGCCGGCGTCCTCCAGCCGCGCGTCGGCCGCCCCGATGTCGCGGGTGATCGTCTGCCGCGGGGTCAACTGGGAGCTGCGGATGGTGACGTCTGCGGCGCTGACCCCGACGACCGGTACGGCGATCATCGCCAGCACCATCAGGCTGCGGCCCTTGGCGCGCCAGGCGTCGCGGCGGGCGATCCGGATCGCGACCCGCCAGCCGTGCAACGGGGCGGCCCCCGGGACCCGCCGGGTCGTCGGCGCGGTCACCGGGCGGTCCCGCCGGTCAGCAGCGACGCCTCGGACGACCGCAGCGTGATGTCCACCACGGAGCCGTCGCGCACGAGGACCACCCGGTCCGCCCAGGTGGCGAAGCGGGACTCGTGGGTGACCAGCACACACGCCGCTCCCGCGTCGCACCGGTTCCGCAGCAGCGCCAGCACCGCCTCAGCGGTCTCCGAGTCCAGGGCCCCGGTCGGTTCGTCGGCGAGGACCAGCCGGCGGTCGCCCACCAGGGCCCGGGCGACGGCGACCCGCTGCTGCTGACCGCCGGACATCTCGTCGGGGAAGCGGTCGGCGAGCTGCTCCAGTCCCATCTCCGCCAGCAGCGCGAGCGCTTCGCGGCGGGCCGAGCGGCTGCTGATGCCGTCCAGTTCACGGGGGAGCGCGACGTTCTCCGCGGCGGTGAGCGCGGGTATCAGGTTGTAGTCCTGGAAGACGTAGCCGATGCTGCGCCGGCGCAGCGCCGCGACGTGCTTGCGGCTCGCGGCGGTCAGGTCGGTCCCCTCGACCACCACGCGTCCGGACGTCGGCACGTCCAGCCCGCCGGCCAAGGTCAGCAGCGAGGACTTGCCCGACCCCGACGGGCCCATGACGGCGACGAGTTCACCCGGGTACACCGCCAGGTCGATGCCGCGCAGCGCCTGCACCTCGGTGGCCCCGGAGCCGTGCACCCGGGTCAGCGCTTCGAGGAGCAGCACGGGCGGCGGTGCCGGTGGCGTGGACGGTGTGTTCTGGCTGGACATGAGCTGGTCTCTTCCCCGGTGGTGTGCGACATGGAGGGGGCACCCCCTGGGCGGCCCCCAGGTCGGTTCACGGTGCGATCGGCATGCGATGGCCATGAGCTCATGAGGTTGCGAAACGGCAACGGATCCCGCGGCCCACGGCGACGGCGCCCCGCCGGTATGCCCGGCCGACGTCCGGTGCAACGGGCGGACAGCCCGCCGCTGCGTCCGGCCGACGTCCGGTGCAACGGGCGGGCGGGTGGGAGACAGCCCGCCGCAGGCGCAGCGGCGCCGCACACGGCGACGGCGGGTCGGCCGCACGCAGCGGCAGCCGCACACGGCGACGGCGGGTCGGCCGCACGCAGCCGCAGCCGCACGCGGCGACGGCGGCCCGCTGCTGCGTCCGGCCGACGTCCGGGGCAACGGGCGGGCGGGTGGGAGACAGCCCGCCGCAGGCGCAGCGATGCCGCACACGGCGACGGCGGGTCGGCCGCACGCAGCGGCAGCCGCACACGCCCACGGCGCCCCGCCGCAACGCCCCGGAAGCCCCCCGGGAAGGCGATGCTTCCGTACGCCCGCCATGCCCCCCGCGCCGCTGGGTAGGGTCGGGGCATGACCCTCAGGGACCCCAGGGACGAACTGCCCGAGCCGACGACGCCCGAGGGCGGGGACGGCCTGACCGCACTGCTCGCGGAGCCCCGCAGGGCCGTCGTGGCGCTGGACTTCGACGGGACGCTGGCCCCGATCGTGCCGGATCCGGACAGCGCCCGGGCGCACCCGGACGCGGCACGCGTGCTCGCCCGCCTCGCGCCGCGCATCGGGTCGGTGGTGGTCGTGACCGGCCGTCCCGCGGGGGTCGCCGTGCGGTACGGGGGCTTCGCCGGGGTGCCGGGCCTGGAGCATCTGGTGGTGCTCGGTCATTACGGCGCCGAGCGCTGGGACGCGCGTTCCGGCGAGGTGCGGGCGCCCGGCGCGCACCCGGGGGTGGACGCGCTGCGCGCGGAACTGCCCGGGGTGCTGGACGGGATCGGCGCGTGGCAGGGCACGTGGGTGGAGGACAAGGGCCGCGCCGTGGCGGTGCACACGCGCCGTACGGATGACCCGCAGGCCGCGTTCGAGGCGCTGCGCGGGCCGTTGGGGGATCTGGCGGAGCGGCACGGGCTGATCGTGGAGCCGGGCCGGATGGTGCTGGAGCTGCGTCCGCCGGGGATGGACAAGGGCGTGGCGCTGGGCGACTACCTGCGCGAGGTCGGGGCAGGACCGGTGCTGTACGCGGGCGACGACCTGGGGGATCTGGCGGCGTTCGGCGCGGTGGAGAAGCGCCGCGCGGACGGCCTGCCGGGTGTGCTGGTGTGCAGCGGCAGCCCGGAGGTGGCGGAGCTGGCCGCCCGCGCGGATCTGGTGGTGGACGGCCCGGAGGGCGTGGTGCGTCTGCTGGACGCCCTCGCGGCCGTACTCGAAGCTCAGGAGACCCAGGACCGCGTGAGCGACTGAAGGGCCGAGCCGTCGGGGTCGGCGGGCTCGACGCCGACGAAGGCGCGGGCGGTTCCGGAGGTCCGCCCCCGGAACGGCCCGCGTGGACGAGGCGGGCATACCGGCGCCCAACGCCCTTTGGCCGAGTGCGAGGCAAAGGGCTCAGGCCCGGCCCGACCCCGCCCCGCCGGCGCCGCCGTCGGCGTCGTGCACGATCAGGGCGATCTGCACCCGGTTGTTGAGGCCGAGCTTGCCCAGGACGCGGGAGACGTGCGTCTTGACCGTGGGCACGCTCATGTGGAGCGCCGCCGCGATCTCCGCGTTCGACCGGCCCTCCCCGATGGACAGCGCCACCTCGCGCTCCCGCTCGCCCAGCGAGGCCAGTTGACGGCGGGCCCGCGCGCCCGTGCTCCGCTCCGCCGCCGCCCCGCCGGACACCTGCGCGATCAACTGCCGTGTCACCGCGGGCGACAGCACCGGCTCCCCCGCCGCCACCTTCCGTACCGCCTCGACGATCTCGCGCGGCGCGGTGTCCTTGAGCACGAAGCCTGCGGCCCCCGCGCGCAGCGCGCGCAGCACGTGCTCGTCGGTGTGGAAGGTGGTCAGCACGATGACCTCGGGCGCCCCCGGCCGGGCCCGCAGTGCCTCCGTGGCGGCCAGGCCGTCCACCGACGGCATGCGGATGTCCATCAGCACCACGTCGGGGGTGTGCGCCTCGACCAGCGCGGCGACCTCCGCCCCGTCGCCCGCCTCGGCCACCACCTCGATGTCGGGGGCCCCGCCCAGCATCAGCCGCAGCCCGGCGCGGACCAGGGGATCGTCGTCGACGAGCATCAGACGCAGCACGGTCACGCCGCCCACCGTAGCCAGTCCGCCCGTCATCCCGCCCACGGCAGCCAGGCGCGGACGCGGAAGCCGCCGCCGTCCGGGCCGTGTTCGAGCCGGCCGCCGGCGAGGGCGGCGCGTTCGGTGAGCCCGACGAGGCCCTGCCCGGCGCCGGGGATGGCCGGGGAGCGCGGGGCGCCGGGGGACGCCGCGTCCGGCGCCGGGTTGCTGATCTCCACCGTCAGCCCGTGTGCCGGGCCACCGGTGACGCGTACGGTCACCTCCGCGCCGGGGGCGTGCTTGCGGGCGTTGGTCAGCCCCTCCTGCACGATGCGGTAGACGGTGCGCCCGGTGGCGGCACCGCCCTCCTCGGCGGCGCGGTCCGTCTGCAGTACGACCCGCATCCCGGCCTCCCGCGCCTCGGCCACCAGCCGGGGCACGTCGGTGAGCGTGGGCTGCGGCCGAGCTCCCGCGCCGGGGGCGCCCGGACCGCCCGGTTCGCGCAGCACGCCGATGATCCCGCGCAGGTCCTCCAGTGCCTGGTGCGCGACGTCGCGGATCACACCGGCGGCCCGTTCGATCTCGGCGGGCGGCGCCCCCGGGTGGAACTCCAGGGCCCCCGCGTGGACGCTCAGCAGCGTCAGCCGGTGCGCCAGCACGTCGTGCATCTCGCGGGCGATCTCCTCGCGGGCCTGCCGCCGTCCCCTCTCGGCGTGCGAGGCGAGCAACTGCCGCCGGGAGCGCACGTACAGACCCCAGCCGATCGCCCCGGCCATGATCGCGAAGAAGGTGAGTGCGGAGCCGGTCTCCGGCAGGTCCGGGTCGGGCCCGTGGGCGAGGAACAACGGCAGCGGAGCGAAGGCGAGCGCCGCGATCCACGCCGTGGTCCGCAGCGGCCGGTGGGCCGCCACCGTGAAGACGGCCACCGCCGTCGGCCCGCCCACCAGGTGCGCGAGCCATCCGGTGACCAGCAGCGCCACCGCCAGGTGCACCGGCCACCGCCGCCGCAGGAACAGCGCGGCGCAGGTGACCGCGCTCACCGCCTGCTCCACCACCCCGGTCCCGGCACCGGTCCCGCCCGCGGACAGCACGGAGAAGGCCGCCGCGCCGAGGAAGACCGCGATGTCGGCGCCGATGCCCTTCGGTATGCGTCGCATGTCCCCGAATCTACGGACCGCGGGCGCCGCCACCACCACCCGCGCCGCAAGTCGGGACCTTCGGACGACAGGAGGGCGACGATCGGCTACTTAGGACGACAGCCCGGCCGCCCGGCCGCTCCCTAGCCTTCGGGCATGAAGGCATTGCGCGGGTACAGCGGTTTCATGGGGCTGATCGGTTTCATCCTGCTCTCCCAGGGCGTCGGCGGCATCGTTTACGAAGTCACCGGCGGCTGGTTCCGCGTGTGGGCGCTGACCCAGCGGATCGGTTTCCTGGACGGCTACCGGATCTACGTGTGTGTCGTGCTGGTCGCATTGGGCCTGGCCGTGTGCGTGGCGGCAGACTCGGTGGGCAAGGCGAAGAGCGAGTAGTCCGCCCACCCCGAGGAGCCTGTCCTGAGCACGTCGTACGCGGAGGCGCTGTCCGCCCTGCTGCTGGTGGTGGTGCTGGTCTGCGCCGTGGTGCGCCCCTGGGGGTGGCCCGAGGCGGTGGTCGCCGTCCCGGCGGCGGGGATCGTCATCGGCGCGGGGGCGATCTCCCTGGAGCATGCCGGGGAGGAGGCCGCCCGGCTGGGCCCGGTGATCGGCTTCCTGGCGGCCGTCCTGGTGCTGGCCCAACTCTGCGACGACGAAGGGCTGTTCCGCTTCTGCGGGGCGTGGATGGCGCGCACGGCGGCGGGCCGTCCGCGTCGGCTGCTGGCCCAGGTGTTCGTCGTCGCCTCGGTGATCACGGCGGTGCTCAGCCTGGACGCGACCGTGGTGCTGCTCACGCCCGTGGTCTTCGCGACCGCCGCGCGGCTCGGCGCGCGGGCCAAGCCGCACGTGTACGCCTGCACGCACCTGTCGAACACGGCGTCGCTGCTGCTGCCCGTCTCCAACCTCACCAATCTGCTCGCCTTCGCCTCCAGCGGGCTGTCCTTCGCCCGGTTCGCCGCGCTGATGACGCTGCCGTGGCTGGTGGCGATCGGGGTGGAGTACGTGGTGCTGCGGCGCTTCTTCGCGGGGGAGCTGGACGCGGGGGCGGGCGCCCGGACGGCCGGGGACGCGCCCGAGGTGCCGCTGTTCGCCCTGGTGACGGTGGTCTGCACGCTCGCCGGCTTCGTCGCCACCTCCGCGTTCGGGCTGAACCCGGCGTGGGCGGCGCTGGCCGGCGCGCTGGTACTGGCGGTGCGCGCGCTGGTGCGGCGCCGGACCACGGTCCGCGCGATCGGCCGGTCGGCGGCCGTGCCCTTCCTGGCGTTCGTGCTCGCGCTCGGCGTCGTGGTGCGCGCGGTGGTGGACAACGGGCTCGCCTCGGTGCTCGCGCACGTCGTGCCCGACGGCACGGGCCTGCTCGCGCTGCTCGGACTCGCGGCCCTGGCGGCGGTGCTGGCCAACGTCATCAACAACCTGCCCGCGGTGCTGGTGCTGCTGCCGCTGGCGGCGCCGGGCGGTGCGGGCGCGGTGCTCGCCGTCCTGCTCGGGGTGAACATCGGCCCCAATCTGACCTACGCCGGGTCGCTGGCCACGCTGTTGTGGCGCCGCATCGTGCACGCGCACGACGCGGCGGTGGACTTGCGGGAGTTCATGCTCCTCGGGCTGCTCGTCGTGCCCGCTGCGCTGGTGCTGTCGGTGGTGGCACTGTGGGTGTCACTGCCGGTCTTCGGAGGCTGAGTCGGAAGGGGGACCGCGGTGACCGTCGTCGTCTGGACCGTCGAGGGGACCTGGCCCGCGTCGGTGGACGCCGCCCGCGCCCACGCGCGGGAGGGTGCCGAGATCGTGCTGCTCCATGTCAGCGGCCAGGATGTGCCGGACGCCGCCCACGGCGCGTTCGCGGGTCTGCTGGGCCGCGGGCACGGATCGCCGCACGGCTGGGGCCGGGACCCGGGCACGCGGATGGAGGAGCAGGCCACCGTCTCGGGCCGGGAGTTGCTGGAGGCGGCCGCGGCGCGGCTGGGCCGGCCGTGCGTCCCGCGCGAGCTGACCGGCCGGGTCGAACGGGAGGTGGTGGCCGCGGCCGAGGGCGCCGAACTGCTCGTCCTCGCGCGGGACGGCGACCGCAGCCACCTCGGCCCGCACAGCCTGGGTCCCGCCGCGCGCTTCGTCGTGGACCACGCCCCGTGCCCGGTCCTCCTGGTCTGGCCGGAACCGGCCCCCGACCTCACCACCATCCCGCCCCCGCCGCCGCATCCCCCGCGGGCATAGTGCGGGGTCGGCCCCGCGCCGCCCGGACAGACCCGCGCCCCGGTCAGTCGGCGCTGCCCGCTGCTGCCACCCACCGCACGGGCTGTCCCGTCACGCGCGCGATCATGTCGAAATCGCCGTCGTGGTGCAGGACGGTGGCGCCGTGCCGTTCCGCCGTGGCCGCGATGATCAGGTCGGCGACGGACAGAGCCCTCCGGTTCCCGTCTCCGACGAGCCGGGCTTGCACCTCCAGGGCGCGGTCCCATGCCTCGTCAGGTGCGGGGAGCCAGTCGAAACCGCGCATCTCGTCGCGGATGCGCCCGGCGTCGGCCTTGGAACGGGCGCTGCGGAGGACCTCCAGCTCGACCGCGCCGCACACGGCGAGGAGCCCGGCGTTGTGCAGCGGCTGGACCATGGCGCGGACCGGCGGTTCCGGATAACGGGCGAGGGCGGAGGTGTCGATCAGAAAGCGGTCGGTCATGCGTCCCGGTGCGGGTCGTCCGCGCTGTCGACGGGACCGGTCAGATCAGGCAGCCCGCCCTCGGCCAGCCACATGCCGACCGGGGCCGGGTGGGCCCGGGGTGACCGGCGGGCGGCCTGAGCGCTCTGTGCCACCGCCCGGGCCGCGCGGATATTCCCGGGCGGCAGGGCCCTGGGGATATCGCCTTCTCCTGGTCACTCTCCGCTCATCGAGCGGCCCGCTTCCCGCCACTGGCTGACGAGTGCCGTACACCTTGGGCGGAGACTCGCATTCCGTTTGTCATCTGACGTATGCCCAGCCGGCGACCCTTCTGAGTAGCGTCGATGGGGTTTTGGACCATCGACCCGGGAAGGGCGACCTATGTGCACTCATGGTGACACTCCGTCACACGAGCAGGCCGGGCACAGCCGGCGCGGCTTTCTGCGCAACGCGGCGCTGGCCGGTGCCGGAGCGGCGGCCGCAGGTGTCGGCGGGGCCGCGTTCGGCGCGACGCCCGCGTCCGCCACGGAGGCCCTGAGCGCCGCGGACGCCGCGCGGCACGGCGGCACGTCCGGTACGTGGAACCCCGACCCGACCTCGCTCCGGTTCACCCTCGCGATCATGCCGGACACCCAGTTCCTCTACTGGGGCAGCCAGGACAGCGTGAACCGGACTCCGCAGGAGGAGTCGTTCCGCTACATCATCAAGAACAGCGGGAACCCCGACAACAACATCGTGTTCATGGCGCACCTCGGCGACATGACGCAGGACGCCGACCCGTCCTCCTTCGAGCAGGTCGACAAGGCGTTCGCGCTGCTGGACCAGCACGGCGCCGCGTACAGCGTGCTGGCCGGCAACCACGACGTGTCGGGCGACGACACCCGCGGCGACACGCCGTACCTGCAGACCATGGGCCCGCAGCGGTTCCGGCACTCCAAGTCCTTCGCGGGGGCGGACGAGACCGGTTACAACACCGCGCACATCTTCCAGGCCGCCGGCCGCTCGTGGCTGCTGCTGGCGCTGGACTGGCGGACCACCGACCAGGGTTACGCGTGGGCCAACAAGGTCATCAAGGCCCACCCGAAGATGCCGGTGATCGTCACGTCGCACGACATCGTCGCCTCTCCGTACGATGACAACGTTTTCCCCTACGAGTCCGGCGACCCCGAGAACAACGCCGTGATCGTGGGCAACGGCCAGGTGATGTGGGACAAGCTGATCAAGGAGAACGACCAGGTCTTCCTGACCCTCAACGGCCACTACTGGCCGCCCGGGCGCATGACCCAGAAGAACGCCGCCGGCAACGACGTGCACATGCACATCACGAACTACCAGAACCGCTACTTCGGCGGCGGCGGCATGATCCGGCTGTACCACTTCGACCTGGTCCGCAACACGATCGACGTCGAGACGATCAACCCCTGGGTGCTGGCCCAGGACCCGGAGTCCCGCACCGAGCTGGCCGCCGAGATCGCCCAGGTCACCGGCCCGGTGGACAACTTCTCGATGCCGATCGACTTCGACGAGCGGTTCTCGGGCTTCATCCCGGTTCCGGCCCGGCCCGCCCGCCCGGCGAGCAAGGAGCTGGTGAAGGGCACCCTGGCGTACTGGCGCTTCGACGGGCAGGGCGCGCCCGGCACCGCGCTCACCGCGGGCCAGACGATCCGCGACCTGTCGGGCAAGGGCAACGACCTGACGGTGGTGACCCTGCCGGGCACCGCCGCCGACGCGCTGACCTGGTCCGCCGACCACCACCCCGACCAGCCCGCGCACGCCAGCCTGAAGTTCGCCGGCGGCCGGAACCCGGTCAACGGCTCGTACCTCACCACCGGGCCGAAGGCGCCGCTGAACACCGAGACGTTCAGGAGCGGCTACACGATCGAGTCGTTCGTCATGATGCCGCTGGACTGGGACTCCGGCAGGAACGGCAACGCGTCGTTCCTCAGCCGCCGGGGTTCGGCCGGCGCCGCGGGCAAGCACGGCAAGAACACCGACCCGAACGAGCCCCTGGCCCAGTTCAACATCACGAACAACGGCCGCGAGCCGCAGTTCAACCACTACCCGACGAACACCACCTACCCGACGACCAACTGGGGTCACGGCCTGGTGGAGCTCAAGTGGTGGCACCTGGCGGTCGTCAACGACGGCCGCTACACCCGGCTGTACGTCGACGGCGCTCCCGTCGTCGACAACCCGAACCGGATCTCGCAGGGCCTCACCTCCCTCGGGCTGCCCTGGCTGGTGGGCGGCCACGAGTACGCGGGCGCGATCGACGTCGTCTTCCACGGCAACGTCGGTGACATCCGCATAGTGAACCGTCCGCTGTCCCACGACGAGTTCCTCACCGCCGAGTAAGGCGGCCGTTGCCCGCCCCCGGCCCACCCGCCGGGGGCGGGGGACTCAGGCCCGCGGGGCCGGACGGGCGACCGCCAGCGCGGCCCGTACCCGTTCCGCGCCGCTCGGCCCGCCGGGAGCGGGCACAGCCGCGGGCACGGGCAACGGCACGGCTCCCGTGCACGGCGTGCACACCCCGGTGGCCTGGCCGCGCGGCAACGGGTCGCCGCAGCCCGGGCATTCGGGCAGCGGTGCGGCCGGGGCCGCCGGATCGGCGCAGGTGCGCGGCGCGGGGAGTTTGTCGCGCAGGCGGCGGGCGATGAAGCCGGCGGGGGAGTGCACGGCGGTCGGCAGTCCGGCGGTCACGGCGGTGCGCAGTTCGAGTTCGCTCGCGCCGTTCGCCAGCCAGCGCGCGGCCAGCGGTGCCAGTCCGGCCGCCTCGGCGACGCCGAGCGCGAGTCTGGCCTCCATCCGCCCCACCCGGTGCAGCACGGCCGCCGCGCGGGCGACCAACGGCGCGGCGGGGTGGGGGGTGTTCACCTCATCGGTGTTCTTCCCCTTGGGGGATGTGCCGACGGCCCGTCCGGCCGGTGCGCCGACCGTCGGCATCCGGTCACCCGGCGCCGCGAAGGCCGCCTCGATCTCCTCCGCCGTCCGCAGCGCGACGTTGGAGACGAGCACGCGCGTCGTCCAGCGGCCGGTGCGCGGGCACTGACTGCGCCGGGTGTGGACGAAGCCCTCGGCCTCCAGTTGCTGCCGGGCCCGGCGCAGGGCGATGCGGCCCTCGGGCATCTTCTCGCCGATGCTCTGCAGGGTCTCCCGCGAATCCCCGGGCAGGGAGAGCGCCCACTGCAGCAGTCGTACGGCCGTTCCGTTCAGCCGCGGATGGCGGATGAGGTCGTTCGGCGTCTGGGAGAAGAAACGGGTCGGCGGGATAGCATGGCGCATCATTTACGGGGCTCCTGTCGTAAGCCTCGGAGGTGTAGGCCCCCGGCCGGTGTTGGCGCACCACTGGGGGCCGCTTCATGCGGTGGGCACGAAGCGTGATCGGGCGGTCACTCTATCGGCATCGCGGCGCCGCACGCGACGAACGCCCGTCACTGCCCGCGCCCTTGGGGCGGGGCCGGCCCCGTCGACCGGGGCTGGTGCCGGGGCGCGTGACCGTGCATGATCACCTCGCACGCGACAACGTATGGGGGGATCGGCGTGGGACGTCGTTGGGTAAGAGTCCTGGCTGTCACGGTCGTTGTGCTGGCCGTGCTGTTCGTGACCGCGGACCGGGTGGCCGTGCACGTCGCGGACAAGGAGGTGCTCCGGCTCGCGCAGGAGAAGTACGGCTACGCGAACACCACGGACGGCCACATGAGCGTGGCGATCCAGGGCTTCCCGTTCGTGACCCAGGCGATCGGCGGCGACTTCCGGCACGTCACGCTGACCGCGGAGAAGTTCTTCATCGACACCACGGACAACCGGCAGGGCGGCTACCTGGACATCGCCCGTCTCTCCCTCGACCTGCGCGGCGTGAGCGTGACCTCACTGACGGCGCGCAGCGCCCAGGCCGATCTCGCCACCGGCACCCTGACCCTCTCGTACGACGACCTGTCCGGCGTGGTGACCCGGCTGGCGAGGGCAGGCGGCCCCCTGCGGGTCTCGCGGGCCCCGGGGTCGGACGGCCAGGAGGCACGCCTCCGGGTCTCGGGAACGGTCGGCGGAACACCCCTGAACGGCACGGGAACGCTCCTCGCGCAGGGCTCGGAGCTGACTCTGACCGTTCCCGGTGCGCCGGACGCCGGCTGCGCGTGGAAGATGAGTCTCCCGGTGGGCCTCGGCTTCACCGCCGCGCGCGCCACCGCCGACGGCATCGAGATCAGCCTCGTCGGTCACCAAGTGACGCTCGGCTCCTCGCGCTTCGACGCGTGAGGTCACTCCACCGGCACGGCGGCGGCGTACGCGACGAAGGCCGTCCACTGCTCGGCCGTGAACGCGAGCGCGGGCCCCGCGGGGTCATTGGAGTCCCGGACGTGGACGGCGGCCGGGCCGATGGCGACCTCGACGCAGTCGCCACCCTCACTGCCGCTGTAGCTGCTCTTGAACCAAGCGAGTTCGGCGGTCATAGCTCCCCTGCAATCTGCTCGATCACCTTCGCGGAGTCCCCGACGCTGAGGGCCTGCGACCGGATCATCGCATAGCGCTGATTGAGTTTGCTGACCTCGTTCCGCTGGTCCACCAGCACGCTGCGACCCTGGACTTCGAGATAGGCGAGCAGTCGCAGATCGGGGGTCTCCAGCAGGGTCATGGGCCCGTCGAAACCGGCGTGCGCCTCGTGGGGGAGCGGCATGACCTGGACGGTGACGTTCCGCAGCGCGCCCGCCTCCAGCAGGCGTTCCAGTTGGCGGCGGTTGACCTCGCGGCCGCCCACCGGGCGGCGCAGCACCCACTCCTCGATGACGAAGGCGAGCTGCGGCGCGGGAGCCCGGGTCAGCAGCGACTGCCGGGCCAGCCGGGCCCGCACCCGGCGCTCGACCTCGTCCGCCTCGAGCGTCGGGCAGTGGGCGCCCAGCACCACACGGGCGTAGTCCTCGGTCTGCAGCAGGCCGTTGATGACATGGGCGTCGTACTTGTAGAGGCAGGCCGCGGCGCGCTCCAGCTCCGCGTACTCCTCGAACCACGACGGGAACTCGCCGCGCTCCAGGTGCCGCGCCGCGGCCCGCAGCACCCCGCCCGCGTCGCCGAGCAGCGCCTCCGCGCTCTCCACGAACGCCGGCGGCGGCATCCGCTCGCCCCGCTCGATTTTGACCACCAGGGACTTCGAGTAGCCGACACGCGCGGCCAGTTCGTCGGTCGTCAGCCCCCGCGCCTCGCGCAGCGACCGCGCGACCGAGCCGAACATCCGCATGCTGGCCGAGCCCTCGCCCTTCGTCGCCGGCACGCCACCACCTCCCCGATACACAGCGCGTACACACCGGCCCGGCCTCCCCGACACAACTGATCCGGGGTCAGGTCGTCCCTGGTCAGGCTAGCCGCGGCACGGAACCGTTGACTCCATGACGCAGGAATCCCCACCCGGAACGGCGATGCGTGTCATCGCCGAGCCCGCCCGTATCGCCGCCGTGCGCATTGCCGTGCGCGAACAACTCCGCGCCTGGGGCCGCGAGGACCTCGCGCACGCCGCCGCGCTGTGCGTCACGGAGATACTCGCCAACGTCCACCGCCACGCGGGCTCCCCCGAGTGCGAACTGACCCTGCACGACCTCGCCGGCGAGGGCGTGCGGGCCACGGTCAGCGACCGCTCGCACCGGCTGCCCGTACCCGCTCCGCTGCCGCTCGACTGGTCGGCCGAACGCGGCCGCGGCATGCACCTCATCGCGACGGCGGCCCACCGGTGGGGCGCCCGCCCGACGCCCACCGGCAAGCAGGTCTGGGTGGTGCTGCGGTGAGGCCCGCCACCTGGGCCTGGCTGGACGGCACCGCCTTCGGGCCGGTGGCCTTCCTGTTGCTGGCCCATCCGCGCGGGCACGGCACGGCGGGGCTCGCCGCACTGCTCGGCCTGGCCGAGCCGGGGCGGCGGCTGCCCGACCTGGGCGAGCGGATCACCGTGAGCGCCCCCGGCCGGGCCGTCGTGCACGCGGACGGGGGCGGGTGCCTGCTCGAAGTCGCCGTCGGGGAGCGGTGGTCCGCCTTCGTGGCGGACGGCGGCCCGGTCGCCCTGGTCGTCGGACTCGAACCGCTCGCCCGCCGGGCCCCGCTCGCGGAGGTGGAGGACTACCTCGCCACCGGCGCGCTGACCGCCCGCATCCGGCTGGGGATCAGCAGGCGACGGGCGGCGGGTCAGCCGCGCACCGGGGGCTGACCGGCCGTCGTCCCCGGGAACGCCAGGGCGGACGGGTCGAAGACCACGCCCTGCTGTGCCGCGACCCCGGGCAGGTCAGCCGGGAGGCGGCGCGGTACGGCGCGGCGTGGGGATCGGGGACGAGGAGGGACTCGGGGAGCATCGCGCCGATCGACTCGAAGACCGCCTCCTCGTGCGGCGGTCGCCGGCCCGGCCCGGGCCTGTCCGGTGAGGGCGCCGCGGCCCGTGCTCCTGCCCGGGGTCGCCGGGGCGTCCCCGGCCGGGGAGCGGAGGCAGGAGGCCGTCCCGGACCGGGCCCACCGCCGGAGGCGTCAGTGCCGGACCGTGACCACGATCTTGCCGACCTGGCCGTTGGACTCCATGTAGCGGTGCGCCTCGACGATCTCCGTGAGATCGAAGGTCCGGTCCACCAGGGGCGTGAGGGCCTCGGTGTCCAGTCCCTCCCGCACGAACGCGACCGCGCGGCGCAGCCGGTCGGCGTCCTGCGTCACCTCGAAGACCGTGAAGAAGCGGCTGGTGATGCCGGGACGCTCCTCGGCGGTGGGCAGCTCCGCGGGGCGCGGGTCCAGCGCACCGTAGAGCAGGAGCGAGCCGCCGGGCCGGACGAGCGGCGCCAGGTCGCGCAGGCCGGGGCCGCCGACGGAGTCGAGGACCGTCCGGACGCCGCGCCCGCCGGTGATCTGCCGTACGCGCTCCGCCGGGTCCTCGGTGCCGGTGACGATCACGTGCGCGGCCCCGGCGTCCAGCAGCCGCCGCTTTTTCTCCGCGCTGCGGGTGGTGGCGATCGGGACCGCGCCGACGCGGAGGGCGGTCTGGATCGCGGCCAGGCCGACACCGCTGGAGGCGGCCGTGATCAGTACGGCGTCCCCCGGCTCGGTCCGTCCGTCCTCCGCCAGGGCCCCGTACGCCGTCAGGTACGTCATCCAGACGGCCGCGGCGGTCACCGGGTCGCTGCCGGGGGCGCGGTGCACGGTGGCGGCCGCCGGCACCAGCGCGTGCGCGCCGTAGGTGGCGTAGTCGGTGAGCAGGAAGCCCGGGACGACCGCGACCGCGTCGCCCGGGGCGAAGCCGGTCACCGCGTCCCCGACGGCCTCGACCACGCCCGCGGCCTCGTACCCCAGGCCCGACGGGAACTTCGGCGGGTAGAAGTAGCGGCCCTCGCGGAACATCGCCTCGGCCCGGTTCAGGCCGAAGGCGTCGACGCGGATGCGCAGTTCGCCGGGGCCGGGCCCGCCGACCTCCACGTCCCGCAGTCTCAGCACCTCGGGGCCGCCGGTCTCGTCGAACTCCACGCGCAGGCTCATGGTCCGGGCTTCCTCTCGGGAGGGGTGCACAGGCGGCCGGACACCCGGCCACCCGGGGGAAACAGATCTGTTTCCTCGATGTCGCCGTTACGGTACACCGATCTGTTTCCTCTCGTCGGCACCCCGGGTTACATTGGCCGCATGACGATCGACACCAAGGCGCCGGACGCCGTGCGCGAGCGCGTGCTCGCCGCCGCGTGCGACCTGTTCACCACCAGGGGCATCAACACCACGGGAGTGGACCTGGTGTCGGAGTCGGCCGGGGTGTCCAAGCGCAGCCTCTACCAGCGCTTCCCCAGCAAGGACCACCTGATCGCGGCCTACCTGCCGCTGGCCACCGACCGCTTCATGGCAGGGCTGATCCCGCCGGAGGACAGCGGCCTGTCACCGGCCGGGAAGATGATCGAGGTCTTCGCCGCCGCCCGGCGCGCGTCGGGCGACCCCGGATTCCGCGGCTGCCCCGTGCTCAACGCGGCGGCCGAGATCACCGACACCGCCCATCCCGTGCGGGATGTGGCGCTGTCCTACAAGAAGCGCCTCCAGGAGTACTTCACCGAACAGGCCCGGGCCGCCGGCGCCGCCGAACCGGTCCTGCTCGCCGAGCAGTTGACCATGTTCTTCGACGGGGCCATGTCCTACGCCTCGGTGCGCAACGAGCCCCTGCCCGCCACCGTGACCACGACGGTCCGCACCCTGCTGGCGGCCCAGTCGGTTCCGCTGCCGGACTGACCGCACTGGCCGGACCGGCCCGGCCGGTCAGTCCAGGGCGCGCAACTGGTCCAGGAACCACTGCTGCGGCGGCAGCGCGGTGGCCGCCGCGGCCAGCCGCTTGGTGGCCTCGGCGCGCTCCCCGTGGGAGACCGAGAGCGCCTGGTGCAGCGCGCGGGCGGTGGCCAGGATGTCGTAGGGGTTGACCACGAAGGCGTCGTCGCCGAGCTCCTCGTAGGCGCCCGCCTCACGGGACAGCACCAGGGCGACGCCGTCGTCGGTGACGACCGGGATCTCCTTGGCCACCAGGTTCATGCCGTCGCGGATCGGGTTGACCAGAGCCACGTCGGCCAGCCGGTACGCCGCGAGCGAGCGCGCGAAGTCGTCCTTGACGTGCAGGATCACCGGCTCCCAGCCCGGGGTGCCGAACTCCTCGTTGATCTCCTCGGCGAGGTCGGAGACCTCGTCGGTGTACTCGCGGTAGATCGCCAGGTCGGTGCGCGAGGGATAGGCGAACGCGACGTGCACCACGCGGCCCTGCCACTCGGGGCGGTCGCGCAGCAGCTGCGCGTACGACAGCAGGCCGCGCACGATGTTCTTCGACAGCTCGGTGCGGTCCACCCGCACGATGACCTTGCGGTCCGGGCCGCCCACGGCCTCCCGGAGCACCGCCAGGCGCTCCTCCACGTCCGGGCGGTGCGCCCGCTCCCGCAGGAAGTCCGCGTCGGCCCCCAGCCCGTGCACCCCGATCCGGGTGGTGCGGCCGTGGTACGTCACCGTCAGCGCGCCCTCGTCCCGGCTCACCGTCGCGCCGAGCACGTCGGCGCAGCACGCGGCGAACGCCTCCGCCCAGCGCCGGGTCAGGAACGCCGCCCGATCCGCGCCCAGGACGCCGGTCAGCACCTCGGCCGCCACGTCGTCCGGCAGCAGCCGGTAGTACTCCGGCGGCGCCCACGGCGTGTGGGAGAAGTGGCCGATCCGCAGGTCGGGGCGGCGCGAGCGGAGCATCTGCGGCACCAGCGTCAGGTGGTAGTCCTGCACCAGGACGGCCGCGCCCTCCCCGGCCTCCTCCGCCAGCGCGTCGGCGAAGGCGCTGTTGTACGCCACGTACGCCGCCCACTGGTCACGGAAGTCCTCGTCGAAGACGGGCTCCAGCGGCGTCTGGAAGAGCAGGTGGTGGACGAACCACAGCACGGAGTTCGCGATCCCGTTGTACGCGGACGCGTACGTGTCCGCCGGGATGTCCAGCATGCGCACCCGCTGCTCACCGGTGTCCTCCGCGGGCAGCCGCCCGCTTCTGTCCGGGGTCCGCAGCACGGCCGCGCGATCACCGTCGCCGAGCGCCGCGCACACCCACACGGCGTCCGTGTCCGGCCCGATCGCGCTCAGCCCCGACACGAGCCCGCCGCCTCCGCGGCGGGACTCCAGCGTCCCGTCCTCCCGGAGGCTGTACGAGACGGGCCCGCGATTGGACGCCACCAGAACCCGCGCGCCATGCGATGCGACCATGCCGCCAGCCTAGCCACGCATCCCCACCCGCAAACGTGTGCGCTACGCCACCCGGGTCCCCCTCCCCGCCGACCCCCCGACCCGTCGCCCTCAGGGGCGCGCCCAGCCACGACGCACCCGCGGCGCGTACCCCTTCAGGAGCGCGGGGAACTGCGCGCCCAGCCGAGCCCGCGGCGCGTACCCCCAGGGGCGCGGAGAACTGCGCGCTCAGCCGAGCCCGCGGCGCATACCCCCAGGGGCGCGGAGAACCGCCACGTACCCGCACGGAACGAACGCGGCGTCACGCCACCTCGCGCCGCCGCACATACTCCGGCACGGTCATCATCGGCGGCCGCTCCTCCGTCACCACGTCGTGGACCCGCGGCTCGAAGCCGCCGCCCGCCGCGCGGTCGAACTGCGTGAGGACGGGCCGCACCAGATGCCCGCGCGCAAGGCGCGTCTGCGCGGTGCGGTAGATCGTCGCGGCCATCCGCCCGAGTGCCTGCCCGTCCTGGTGCCGGTGGTGCCGCACCCCGACGTCGACCTGGGCGAGCGCGTCGAGCCCGACCGTGTTGAGCGCGTCGATGAGGATCCCCAGCTCGACGCCGTACCCCACGGGGAACGGCAGCCGCTCCAGCAGCGACCGGCGCGCCGCGTACTCGCCGCCGAGCGGCTGCACGAAGCCCGCGAGCTGCGGCCAGTGCAGGTTGAGCAGCGGCCGGGCGACCAGTTCCGTGACCCGGCCGCCGCCGGCCGGGTCCACCGTGCCGCCGGTCTCCAGGGGCCGGTCGTACATCGCCTTGACCAGGTGGACGTTCCCGTCCGTGAGCAGCGGCCCGACGATCCCGGAGACGAAGCGCGCGTCGAACTCGCGCAGGTCGGCGTCGACGAAGCAGACGATCTCGCCGCGCGTCGCGAGCAGCGAGCGCCACAGCACCTCGCCCTTGCCGGGCACGGCCGGCAGCCGCGGCAGGATCGCGTCGCGGTGGACCACCGTCGCCCCGGCCTCCGCCGCGACCGCCGCGGTCCGGTCCGTGGACCCCGAGTCCAGTACGACGAGCTCGTCGACCAGCGGCACGGCCTCGGACATCAGCTCGCGCCGGATCTCCGCCACGATCGCCCCGACCGTGGCCTCCTCGTCGAGCGCGGGCAGCACCACGCTCACCGTCCCGCGCGGGCCCGCGGCCCGCTTCGCGGCGAGGAGCTGGGACAGCGGGCGGCACTCGGCGGTCCAGGACCGCCGCCGCAGCCAGCCGGCTACCTCGTCCAGCACTGCGTCGCTCCGTTTCTGCCCCGTCTTCGCCCGGTCCTCGGCCCGTCTCGAAGGACGGACGGCCTGTGACCAGGTTCGAGGTCGTCGGTTACAGTCTTGAACACGAGGCATGACCATCGTATGTCCGCGGTGATCGCGCCCCGTACGACAAATGCACGGGCCCTGGGCCCGGTGCCATACCGCTCATCCAGAGGGGCAGAGGGAACGGCCCGTTGAAGCCCCGGCAACCCTCCCGCCGACCGCGAGGTCCAGGTGGGGAAGGTGCCAATTCCGTCTCGTGGCGAGATTCGCCGTGAGGAAGATGAGGAGAAAGGGCCTCGCCTGACATGGCTGCGCAGACTGTTGTCACCGACGTCGCGTCCACGGATTCCCCCTTCGGACCCGCTTCCGCGTTGTCCTGCCGCGAGTGCGGCGAACGCTTCCCGCTGAGCCCGGTCTTCGCCTGCGAGGTCTGTTTCGGGCCGCTCGAAGTGGCCTACGATCTCCCCGCCGGCGACCCCGAGACGCTCCGCAAGCGGATCGAGTCCGGACCGAACAACATCTGGCGCTACGCGCCGCTGCTGCCCGTCCCCGCCGACGTGGCGACCAAGCCCAACCTGAACCCGGGCTTCACCAAGCTGGTCAAGGCCGACAACCTCGCCCGCGAACTGGGCGTCACCGGCGGCCTGCACATCAAGGACGACTCCGGCAACCCCACGCACTCCTTCAAGGACCGCGTCGTCGCCATCGCCCTCGAGGCCGCCCGCACCTTCGGCCTCACCACGCTGTCCTGCTCGTCCACCGGCAACCTCGCGGGCGCGGTCGGCGCCGCGGCGGCCCGCGCCGGCTTCCGGTCCTGCGTGTTCATCCCGCACGACCTGGAGGAGGGCAAGGTCGTCATGGCCGCCGTCTACGGCGGCGAACTGGTCGGCATCGAGGGCAACTACGACGACGTCAACCGCTTCTGCAGCGAGCTGATCGGCGACCCGATCGGCGAGGGCTGGGGCTTCGTCAACGTCAACCTCCGCCCCTACTACGGGGAGGGCTCCAAGACGCTCGCGTACGAGATCTGCGAGCAGCTCGGCTGGCGCCTGCCGGACAACCTGGTCATCCCGATCGCCTCCGGCTCCCAGCTGACGAAGATCGACAAGGGGCTGCAGGAGCTGATCAAGCTCGGCCTGGTGGAGGACAAGCCGTACCGCATCTACGGCGCCCAGGCCGAGGGGTGCTCCCCGGTCTCCACCGCCTACAAGGCCGGGCAGGACGTCGTGCGCCCGCAGAAGCCCAACACCATCGCCAAGTCGCTCGCCATCGGCAACCCCGCCGACGGCCCCTACGTGCTGGACATCGCCCGGCGCACCGGCGGCGCGGTCGAGGACGTCACCGACGAGCAGATCGTGGACGCCATCAAGCTGCTGGCCCGCACCGAGGGCATCTTCGCGGAGACGGCGGGCGGTGTGACCGTCGGCGTCCTGAAGAAGCTGATCGAGAGCGGGCAGTTGGACCCGGCCGCCGAGACGGTCGTCCTCAACACCGGTGACGGGCTCAAGACCCTGGACGCCGTCGCCGCGACCTCCCGCCCCACGGCCACCATCCGCCCGAGCCTCGACGCGTTCCGCGCCGCCGGCCTGGCCGGCTGACCCCGACCGCCGACCGCCGACCGTCCCAGAACGAAGGTGAACCCCGCATCATGAGCGCGAACGTCCGCATCCCCACCATCCTTCGCCCCTACACCGGCGGCCGGGCCGAGGTGCCCGCCGCCGGCGGCACGCTGGCCGAGGTCATCGAGTCGCTGGAGAAGGACCACCCCGGTATCTCGGCCCGCGTCCTGGACGACACGGGCAAGCTGCGCCGCTTCGTGAACGTCTACGTCAACGACGACGACGTCCGCTTCTCCGAGGGCCTGCAGACCGTGGTGGCCGACGGCGCGTCCGTCTCGATCATCCCGGCGGTCGCCGGGGGCTGTTGAGCCGCGAGCGCCGCGGAACGGCCAGGGGTGCCGGGAGTTGCTCCCGGCACCCCTGTGTGCGTGAGGGGTAGTTGAAGGGCTGTACAGTTGCTCCGGAGGCTCGCAACCCCCTGCAACGCTCTGCGCAAACCCTCTTCACGGGGCGCCCTTGTCGGCGATTTATCGCCAAATTCCAGCGGTGATTGTCGTGTTGGCGACATATGTCCCGCCCGAGTTGCCCCGGATTGTTGGCCGTTCGAGCCGTTCTTCCCTTTTTCCGTGCCCGGATTTCTCGTCCGATTGACCTGTTGCAGACAGCGTCCGTGCAGATACATTCAGCCGCGGTCGACGCGTTCCGGCGCACGCCCCCTTGGCTGTAGGGGGTGAGGTCTGACCCGGGTCCGCGAGGTGCGGGTCTGTGAAGGGCCAGCAATAGGGGAGTTAGGAATGGCTCAGGGCACCGTCAAGTGGTTCAACGCGGAGAAGGGCTACGGCTTCATCGCGGTCGACGGTGGTGCGGACGTCTTCGTGCACTACAGCGCGATACAGATGGACGGCTACCGCACCCTCGAGGAAGGCCAGCGGGTCGAGTTCGAGATCTCGCAGGGCCAGAAGGGGCCGCAGGCGGACATGGTCCGCCTTGCCGCCGGCTGACGCCGCGCATCGGCCACGGAGCGCCACGTACGAACGCGCTCGAACATCACTGTCAAGGCCCGCCCCCTCCACAGGGGCGGGCCTTCGCGCGTTCCCCGGGCGCCGGCGGACGCCGGGGGATCTTCGGCGGCCCCGCGGGAGACCGGCCGAGCGGCTTGCACTCTCCTAGGGCGAGTGCTAATCATTGGCGTTAGCACTCTGACGTTGAGAGTGACAAAGGACCGAGTGGGTGAGGCCCGTTCGACCGCCGGAAAGGAACCGGCGGGAGGCAGGCCGTCCGTCGCGGGCGCCGGCGCGGTCCTGGAGTAATCCTTCCCCGCAGCCGTGTGCCGCGGGGGGACCCCAAGTCCGGGAGGACCACTTCACATGGCCAAGATCATCGCGTTCGACGAGGAGGCACGGCGCGGTCTCGAGCGCGGGATGAACCAGCTCGCCGACGCCGTCAAGGTCACCCTCGGCCCCAAGGGCCGCAACGTCGTCCTCGAGAAGAAGTGGGGCGCCCCCACGATCACCAACGATGGTGTGTCCATCGCCAAGGAGATCGAGCTCGAGGACCCGTACGAGAAGATCGGCGCCGAGCTGGTCAAGGAGGTCGCGAAGAAGACGGACGACGTCGCCGGTGACGGCACGACGACCGCGACCGTCCTCGCCCAGGCGCTGGTCCGCGAGGGCCTGCGCAACGTGGCCGCGGGTGCCAACCCGATGGCCCTGAAGCGTGGCATCGAGGCGGCCGTCGAGGCCGTTTCCGCCGCCCTGCTCGAGCAGGCGAAGGACGTGGAGACCAAGGAGCAGATCGCCTCCACCGCCTCCATCTCCGCCGCTGACCCCCAGATCGGCGAGCTCATCGCCGAGGCGATGGACAAGGTCGGCAAGGAAGGCGTCATCACCGTCGAGGAGTCCCAGACCTTCGGTCTGGAGCTGGAGCTCACCGAGGGTATGCGCTTCGACAAGGGCTACATCTCGGCGTACTTCGCCACCGACCTGGAGCGTATGGAGACCGTCTTCGACGACCCGTACATCCTGATCGTCAACTCCAAGATCTCCGCGGTCAAGGACCTGCTGCCGCTCCTGGAGAAGGTCATGCAGGGCGGCAAGCCGCTGCTGATCATCGCCGAGGACGTGGACGGCGAGGCCCTGTCGACCCTGGTCGTCAACAAGATCCGCGGCACCTTCAAGTCCGTTGCCGTCAAGGCCCCGGGCTTCGGCGACCGCCGCAAGGCCATGCTCCAGGACATCGCCATCCTCACCGGTGGCACCGTGGTGTCCGAGGAGGTCGGCCTCAAGCTGGAGAACGCCGGTCTGGAGCTGCTGGGCCGCGCCCGCAAGGTCGTCGTCACCAAGGACGAGACCACCATCGTGGACGGCTCCGGCGACGCCGACCAGATCCAGGGCCGGGTCAACCAGATCCGTGCCGAGATCGAGAACAGCGACTCGGACTACGACCGCGAGAAGCTCCAGGAGCGCCTCGCCAAGCTGGCCGGCGGCGTGGCCGTCATCAAGGCCGGCGCGGCCACCGAGGTCGAGCTCAAGGAGCGCAAGCACCGCATCGAGGACGCGGTGCGCAACGCCAAGGCCGCCGTCGAGGAGGGCATCGTCGCCGGTGGTGGCGTGGCCCTGCTCCAGGCGTCCAACGTCTTCGAGAAGCTCGAGCTCGACGGCGACGAGGCCACCGGTGCGGCGATCGTGAGGCTGGCCCTGGAGGCCCCGCTGAAGCAGATCGCGGTCAACGCCGGCCTCGAGGGCGGCGTCGTGGTGGAGAAGGTCCGCAACCTCACCCCGGGTCACGGCCTCAACGCCGCGACCGGCGAGTACGTCGACCTGATCGCCGAGGGCATCATCGACCCGGCCAAGGTGACGCGCTCCGCGCTGCAGAACGCGGCCTCCATCGCCGCGCTCTTCCTCACCACCGAGGCCGTCATCGCCGACAAGCCGGAGAAGGCCGCGGCCCCGGCCGGCGGCGGCATGCCGGGCGGTGACATGGACTTCTGATCCCGCGAGGGTTCAGCGGTACACGATCGAGGGCGGCACCCCGCACGGGGTGCCGCCCTCGGGCGTTCCCGGGAACCGGGGCTAGCCGACGGCGACCGGCGCGTCGAGCAGATCGCGCCAGGTCCGTACGGCCTCCGCGTCGACGGGGCCCGCCCAGCCGCCGGGGCGGACCGCGCCGCCGACGTGGAAGGCGTCGATGCCCGCGGCGAGCAGCCGGGGCAGGTGCTCGGCGCGCAGGCCACCGCCGACCATCAGCTGCGGATCGCCGGGCACGCCCTCGGCCGCCTCCGCGACCAGGACGCCCAGGCCGGCGTCGACGCCGCGGGCCGATCCCGCCGTGAGGTACGTGTCGTGCCCGGGCAGTCCGCGCAGCGCCGCGCGCAGCCCGGTGCGGTCCGCGCAGTGGTCGATGGCACGGTGGAACGTCCAGCGCGCCCCCGGGCCGACGGCGTCGGCCAGCAGCCGCACCGCCCCCAGGTCGGGCCCGCCGCCCGCGTCCAGGAAGCCGAGCACGAACTCGTCGGCGCCCTCGGTGCGCAGGGCGGCCGCCGCCGCGCACAGCGCGTCGACCTCCCGGGCGTCGCCCGCCGCGAAGTCGGCCCGGCCGCGCAGCATCACCCGCACCGGTACGTCCACCGCGGCACGCACGGCCGCGAAGACCTCCCGGCGCGGGGTGAGGCCGTCGGCGGACATGTCGGTGACCAGTTCGAGGCGGTCCGCGCCCCCCGTCTGGGCCGCGCGTGCGTCGTCGACGTCGAGCGCGATCACTTCGAAAATTGGTCTAGACATATATCCAGGATCCCACATGCCTCCGCCGGCCCGCGACCCCCGTACTCCACAATGGCCAGATGGCCGCCACCGATCCCGAGCTGCTGACGCACTGGAGCGCGCTGCTGCGCCGCTGCCAGACCGAGTCCGTCGACCCGAGGCCCTACGGCGAGGACCTGCTCGCCCGCTGGGCCGAGCCGCAGCGCCGCTACCACACCACCGACCACCTGGCCGCGGTGCTCGTCCACGTCGACTCCCTGGCCGAGTACGCCGAGGACATCGACGCGGTGCTGCTCGCCGCGTGGTTCCACGACGCCGTCTACCGCCCCGACCGCTCGGAGAACGAGGAGCGCAGCGCCCGCCTCGCCGAACGCGCGCTCCCCGAGGCGGGCGTCCCCGACACCATCACCGCCGAGGTCGTGCGCCTCGTCCGGCTCACCGTCACCCACCACCCCGGCGACGGCGACCGCAACGGCCAGGTGCTGTGCGACGCCGACCTCGCGGTCCTGGCCGGCGACCCCGTCGCGTACGCCGCCTACGCCGCCGCGGTCCGCGACGAGTACGGCTTCGTCCCCGACGACGCCTTCCGGGCCGGCCGCGCCGGTGTGCTGCGCCAGCTCCTCGCGCTGCCACGGCTGTTCCGCACCACCATCGGCTACGAACGGTGGGAGGACACCGCCCGCCGCAACCTCACCACCGAACTGGAACTCCTGCTCTCCGCCGATGACTCCGCGCCGCGGGACCGGTCTGCCCCTTGAGACGTGCCGTTCACCGCACCCACCGGAAGGCAGCACCGCCATGACCGATGACGCCGCACTGCGCACCGCCGTCACCGCCGCGTACCTCTCCCTCGCCGACCTCCTCGACACGGCGGGCGAGCAGCGGTGGGACACGCCGTCACTGTGCGAGGGCTGGCGGGTGCGCGAGGTCGTCGCCCACATGACCATGGCCGCGCGGTACACCGAGGACGAGTTCATGGCCGAACTGCGCGCCTGCGACTACGACTTCACCCGGCTGTCCGACGCCGTCGCCGCCCGCGACGCCGCGCTGCCGCAGGACGTGCTCGTCGCCGGGCTGCGCTCGCAGGTCATGCACCACTGGACCCCGCCGGGCGGCGGGGTCCGCGGTGCCCTCAACCACGTGGTGATCCACGGCCTCGACATCACCGTGCCGCTCGGCGGGGAGCGCACCGCCTCGGAGCCGGCCGCCACCGCCGTCCTGAACGACCTGACGTACGGCGGCGGCCACGCCCACTTCGGGGTGGCGATCGACGGCCGCGCGCTGCGGGCCACCGACCTGGACTGGTCCTACGGCTCCGGCCCCGGCCTGAGCGGTGCGGCCGGCGACCTGGCGTCCGCGCTGTGCGGGCGCACGCTCCCCGCGGGGCGCCTCACGGGCGATCCGCTCTGAGCGGCGCGGCGGCGGACCGGTCAGGATTCGAGAAGCCCCGGCCGCGGGGTCACGACTAGCGTGGCCGGGAGAGCGACGGCGGCACCGCCGCCGCCCCGGCAGGACCCACGACCTCAGGAGTGAGCCACCATGAGCGGATCTTCCACCCAGGGCATCAAGACCGTGCTGCACCCCGTATCGGACCTGGCGAAGGCCAAGGGGGTGTACGCCGCCCTGCTCGGCACGGCGCCGCAGCACGACGGGGAGTACTACGTCGGTTTCGAGGCCGAGGGCCAGCACATCGGCCTGGTGCCGAACGGCGGACCGCAGAGCATGACCTCGCCGGTGACCTACTGGCACGTGGCCGACATCGAGGCGAAGCTCGCCGAGGTGACGGCCGCGGGCGGCACGGTGAAGGAGCCGGTGCACGACGTCGGCGGCGGCCGCCTGGTGGCCACCTTCACCGACCCCGACGGCAACGTCCTCGGGCTGCTCCAGGACAGCTGAGCGACGTACTGTTCGATGTCGGCGGGCACCCGGCCCGAGGACCAGAGGGAGACCAGACACGATGAGCACGGACACGAGGATGGCCCCCTCCGTGCGTGGGCCGGCCGCGCCGCACGGTGCCGACAGCCATGATCTGATCCGCGTGCTCGGCGCGCGGGTGAACAACCTCAAGGACGTCAGCGTCGAGATCCCGAAGCGCCGGCTGACCGTGTTCACCGGCGTCTCCGGCTCGGGCAAGAGCTCGCTGGTCTTCGGCACGGTCGCCGCGGAGTCGCAGCGCCTGATCAACGAGACCTACAGCTCGTTCGTGCAGGGCTTCATGCCGACGCTGGCCCGGCCCGAGGTCGACGTCCTCGAGGGGCTGACGACCGCGATCATCGTCGACCAGCAGCGGCTGGGCGCCGACCCCCGCTCCACGGTCGGCACCGCCACCGACGCCAACGCGATGCTGCGGATCCTCTTCAGCCGGCTCGGGCAGCCGCACATCGGCTCGCCCAACGCGTTCTCCTTCAACGTCGCCTCGGTCCGCGCCAGCGGCGCGATCACCGTCGAGCGCGGCGCCAAGAAGACGGTGAAGGCGACCTTCAACCGCCTCGGCGGCATGTGCCCGCGCTGCGAGGGCCGGGGCACGGTCACCGACATCGACCTGGCCCAGCTCTACGACGACAGCAAGTCGCTCGCCGAGGGCGCGCTCACGGTCCCCGGCTACAGCATGGACGGCTGGTACGGCCGGATCTTCAAGGGCAGCGGCTTCTTCGACCCGGACAAGCCGATCCGCAAGTACACCAAGAAGGAGCTCCACGACCTCCTCCACAAGGAGCCGACCAAGATCAAGGTCGAGGGGATCAACCTGACGTACGAGGGGCTGATCCCGAAGATCCAGAAGTCGATGCTCTCCAAGGACGTCGACGCGCTGCAGCCGCACGTCCGGGCGTTCGTGGAGCGGGCGATGACCTTCACCGTCTGCCCCGAGTGCGACGGCACCCGGCTGAGCGAGTCGGCCCGGTCCTCGAAGATCGCCGGGATCAGCATCGCCGACGCCTGCGCGATGCAGGTCAGCGACCTCGCCGAGTGGGTCAGGGGGCTGGACGAGCCGTCCGTCGCTCCCCTGCTCACGGCCCTGGTGGACACGTTCGACTCGTTCGCCGAGATCGGTCTCGGCTACCTCTCGCTGGACCGGCCGTCGGGCACGCTGTCCGGCGGCGAGGCGCAGCGCGTCAAGATGATCCGCCACCTCGGCTCCTCGCTCACCGACGTCACCTACGTCTTCGACGAGCCCACCGTCGGCCTGCACCCGCACGACATCCAGCGCATGAACGGCCTGCTGCTGCGGCTTCGGGACAAGGGCAACACGGTCCTCGTCGTGGAGCACAAGCCCGAGGTGATCGCGATCGCCGACCACGTCGTCGACCTCGGCCCCGGCGCCGGCACGGCGGGCGGCACCGTCTGCTTCGAGGGCACGGTCGACGGACTGCGGACGGCCGGCACCGTCACCGGACGCCACTTCGACGACCGGGCCACGCTCAAGGAGAGCGTGCGCAAGCCCACCGGCACGCTGGAGATCCGCGGCGCGACGGCGCACAACCTGCAGAGCGTCGACGTCGACATCCCGCTCGGGGTGCTGGCCGTGGTCACCGGTGTCGCCGGCTCCGGCAAGAGCTCGCTCGTGCACGGGTCGATCCCGGCCGGTGAGGGCGTGGTCTCGGTCGACCAGGGCGCGATCCGCGGCTCGCGGCGCAGCAACCCGGCGACCTACACCGGGCTGCTCGAGCCGATCCGCAAGGCGTTCGCCAAGGCCAACGGCGTGAAACCGGCACTGTTCAGCGCCAACTCCGAGGGCGCCTGCCCGGTCTGCAACGGCGCCGGTGTCGTTTACACCGACCTCGCGATGATGGCGGGCGTCGCCACGACCTGCGAGGAGTGCGAGGGCAGGCGGTTCCAGGCGGCGGTGCTGGAGTACCGCCTCGGGGGCCGTGACATCAGCGAGGTGCTCGCCATGTCGGTGACCGAGGCGGAGGAGTTCTTCGGCGCGGGCGAGGCCCGCATCCCGGCCGCGCACGCCATCCTCGGCCGCCTCGCCGACGTCGGCCTCGGCTACCTCAGCCTCGGCCAGCCGCTCACCACGCTGTCCGGCGGCGAGCGCCAGCGGCTCAAGCTGGCCACGCACATGGCGGACAAGGGCGGCGTGTACGTCCTGGACGAGCCGACCGCCGGCCTGCACCTCGCCGACGTCGAGCAACTGCTCGGCCTGCTCGACCGGCTCGTCGACTCCGGCAAGTCGGTCATCGTGGTCGAGCACCACCAGGCGGTCATGGCCCACGCCGACTGGATCATCGACCTCGGCCCGGGCGCCGGCCACGACGGCGGCCGCATCGTCTTCGAGGGCACCCCCGCCGACCTCGTCGCCTCCGGCACCACCCTCACCGCCACCCACCTCGCCGCCTACGTCAGCGCCTGACCCCCCGTGCCCCCTGGGGCGCGGCATACGGCGCACCCGCACCGGGCCCCTCGGGGGCGCGGGGAACTGCGCGCCCAGCCACGGCGCACCCGCACGGGACCCGCGACGGTCAGGCCCCCGAGGGGCGCGGGGAACTGCGCGCCCCGCCACGGCGCACCCGCACGGGACCTGCGACGGTCAGGCCCCCGAGGGGCGCGGGGAACCGCGGGCCCAGCCACGACGCACCCGCACCGCACCCCCCCCCGCAAAAAAACCTACGCACCCGCGTCCGGAGGACGCCGCCGCTTGGGCCTGCGCAGCCCCGCCTCCGTCAGCCTGCGCAGCAACTCCTTGCTGCCGACCTCGACCGCCCCCGCGGCCACCGCGGACGCGTACCGCTCGCTCGGCAGGTCGTAGTGGTCCCCGTCGAACGCCCGACGCGGTGATCCGATCGCCGCGGCGAACGCGTGCAGCTCCTCGTACGAGGCGTCGCTGACCAGGTGCGACCACAGCCTGCCGTGACCCGCCCAGGTCGGCGGGTCGATGTAGAGGGTCACGGTCAGCGGGCCCCGCCCAGCGCGGCGGCCAGCGAGCCGACCGGGGCCACGACCTCGCCCAGCGATTCGCAGACCCAGTGCGGGTCGGGCCCCAGCTCGGGCTCGACGTCCAGGGCGTGCGGGTCCGCGCAGCGCGGGCACAGCGGCCACCGGCCCATCCGTTCCAGCAGGGCGTCCTTGACGTCCTGGGCGACCAGGCCCGCGACGAACGCGGCACCGTCCGGCCACTGCTCCACCCACCACCGGCGCTGCGCGACGGTGTCCTCGACGAGGGAGACGATCCCGGCGTCGGTCACGTCGGTGGCGGTGAGGTCGGCGAGGATGAGCGCGCGGGCGCTGTGCAGCGCGGCTTCCAGTGCGGCGGGGGCGTCGGGGGCGCCGGCGGAGCCGGGGACGTCGGAATCCATGCCCCTTATTGTCGCCCAGCGGCCGTCCGGACGTCCTTGACGCCGTCCGGCCCCGAAAATAGCTTTCGCGGTGTGGCCGAGAAGACGAAAGAAACCTTCAGCACCGGGGGGCTGGCCGCCAAGGTCCGGACCCTGGCTCCTTCCATGACCCGCTCGATGCTGCGCGTCGCGGAGGCCGTCGCCGCCGACCCGGCGGGCTGCTCCCGGCTCACCGTCACCGCGCTGGCCGTCCGTACCGGGACCAGCGAGGCCACCGTCGTCCGCACGGCACGGCTGCTCGGCTACCCCGGCTACCGCGATCTGCGCCTCGCCCTGGCCGCCTTCGCCGCCCGCGAGGAGGCCGGCGGCCGGCCCGCCGTCACCCCGGACATCGCCGTCGGCGACCCGCTGTCCGACGTCGTCGCCAAGCTCGCGGAGGACGAGCAGCGCTGCCTCGCCGACACCGCCGCGCAACTGGACGTCGCCCAACTGGAGGCCGCGGTCGGCGCGCTGGCCGCCGCCCGTCGCATCGACGTCTACGGCATAGGGGCCTCCAGCCTGGTCGCCCAGGACCTGGTGCAGAAGCTGCTGCGGATCGGCCTCATCGCGCACGCCCTGAGCGACCCGCACCTCGCCGTCACCAACGCCGTGCAGCTCCGGCAGGGCGACGTGGCCGTGGCCGTCACCCACTCCGGGCACACCCACGACGTGGTCGAACCGCTGCGTGCCGCCTTCGACCGGGGCGCCACCACGATCGCGATCACCGGCCGCGCCGACGGCACGGCCAGCCAGTACGCCGACCACGTGCTCCTCACCTCCAGTGGCAGGGAGAGCGAGTTCCGTCCGGCCGCGATGTCCAGCCGCACCAGTCAACTGCTGGTCGTGGACTGCCTGTTCATCGGCGTCGCGCAACGCACCTACGACGCCGCGGGACCGGCCCTGGCCGCCTCGTACGAAGCCCTGGCCCATCGCCACAGCCCCCGAAGGAACCACCCGTCATGACGCACCGCGAGCTCCGCCGCGAACTGGACCGGTTGACCACCGAGGCCTTCCGCCCCGACCTCGCCGACATCGACCGGCTCCCGACCCTCGACATCGCCCGCCTGATGAACACCGAGGACGGCACCGTCCCGGCCGCCGTCGCCGCCCGACTCCCCGCCATCGCCGCCGCGATCGACGGCATCGCCGCCCGGATGGGCCGCGGCGGCCGCCTCGTCTACGCGGGCGCGGGCACCGCCGGGCGCCTCGGCGTCCTGGACGCCAGCGAGTGCCCGCCGACCTTCAACACCACGCCCGGCCAGGTCATCGGGCTCATCGCGGGCGGCCCGCGCGCGATGTCCGACGCCGTCGAGGGCGCGGAGGACAACCGCGAGACGGCCGCAGCGGACCTCGACGCACTCGGGCTCGGCCCGGACGACGCGGTCGTCGGCATCTCCGCCTCCGGCCGCACCCCCTACGCGGTCGGCGCCGTCGAGCACGCCCGCGCCCGCGGCGCGCTGACGGTCGGACTGTCCTGCAACGCCGGCTCCCCGCTCGCCGCCGCCGCCGAACACGGCATCGAGGTCGTCACGGGCCCGGAGTTCCTCACCGGCTCCACCCGGCTCAAGGCGGGCACCGCCCAGAAGCTCGTCCTCAACATGCTCTCGACCATCACGATGATCAGGCTGGGCAAGACCTACGGAAACCTGATGGTCGACGTCCGGGCCTCCAACGAGAAGCTCCGCGCCCGGTCCCGCAGCATCGTGGCCCAGGCCACCGGCGCCCCCGACGACGAGATCGAGGCCGCCCTCACCGCCACCGGCGGCGAGGTGAAGCACGCGGTCCTCGTCCTGCTCGCCGGGGTCGACGCGGCGACGGCCGCCCGCCTCCTCACGGACGCGGACGGCCACCTGCGGGCGGCCCTCCTCGCGGCGGCACCCTCGAAGTAGCGCCGCCCGGGGCCTACCGCAGCGCCTCCGGCAGCGGGGCGGAGTGCAGGACGGCGAGGCCGGAGACGGCCCGGGTGAGGGAGACGTACAGGCGGCGCAGGCCCGTGCGCTCGTCGGGCTCGCCGTCGACGACGGCGGCGGGCTCGTCGAGGACGACGTAGTCGTACTCCAGGCCCTTGGCCAGGGAGGCGGGGACGAGAGTGAGCCGGACGTCCGGGGTGGTCTCCTCACCGGGGGAGAGGCAGGGCAGCCCGGCCGCCGACAGCGCCTCGGCCAGCACCGGGATGCGGGCGTCGGCGGCGATGAGGCCGGTGGAGCCCTCGCGGTCCAGGGCCTCGCGGCAGGCGGTGACCACGGCGGCGGTCAGTCCGTCCGCGGGCACCTGGGTGACGGAGAAGGCGCCGGGGTTGTCGCGGACGGACGTGGCCTCGGTCAGGCCGGGGGCGATGGCGGGCAGCAGCCGGGAGGCATAGGCGATGACCTCCAGCGGCACGCGGAAGCCCTGGGTCAGCTCCTCGACCCGGGAGCCCGGTTTGCCGAGGTGCGTCAGCGCCTCCTCCCAGGTGGCGGTGGCCCAGGGCGTGGTGCCCTGGGCCAGGTCCCCCAGGACGGTGGCGGAACCGGTGGAGCAGCGCCGCCCGACCGCCCGGTACTGCATGGGGGACAGGTCCTGGGCCTCGTCCACGACGACGTGGCCGAGCGAACCGGTGCGCTGCACCAGGTCGTGGGCCTCGTCGATCAGCACGGCGTCGGCCGCCGACCACTTCGCGGAGGCGACCCCCCGCGCCGGCTTCGCCCAGAGGATCTCCTTCTGCTCCTCCTCCGTGAGCAGGCCCTCCGCGCACCGCGCCAGGAACTCCGGCTCGGACAGCAGCCGCAGCACCGTCTTCGCCGGGTCCACCGGCGGCCAGACCTCCTTCACGGCCGCCTTGACCGCCGCGTTGCGCGCCACCGCGTCCTGCACGCGGTCGTCCGGCGCCTCGCCGGCCGCCTCCATCTGCACCAGCACGGCGTGCGCGATCCGCTGCGGCAGGGCCTCGCGGGCGGCGCCGTAGCGGATGTCGCGGTCCATCAGCTCACGGACCAGCTCCTCCAGCGCGTAGGCGGGAACCCGCCAGCGCCGCGAGCCGCGCACCACCACGACGGGCTCGGTGGGCATCCGGATGCCCGAGCGGACCGCCCGGCGCAGCACCTCCGCCATGCGCGCGTCGCCCTTCACCCCGGCGGCCGCCGCGCTGTCGGTGCCCCGGACGGGGACGTGCGCGACCAGGTCGTCGACCGTGGCCTGCTTGACGCTGAGCTCGCCGAGCGCGGGCAGCACCTGCTCGATGTAGTGCAGGAAGGAGGCGTTCGGGCCGATGACGAGCGTGCCCGTGCGGGCGAGGCGTTCGCGGTGCGCGTACAGCAGGTACGCCACCCGGTGCAGGCCGACGGCGGTCTTCCCGGTGCCGGGCGCGCCCTGCACGCAGACCGTGCCGCCGATCCCGGCGCGGACGATCTCGTCCTGCTCGGGCTGGATCGTGGCGACGATGTCCCGCATCGGTCCGACGCGGGGCCGCTCGATCTCCTGCTGGAGCAGCCTGCTGGAGGTCTGCGCCTCGCGGGGGTCGGTGAGGTGCTCGTCCTCGTACGCGGTCAGGTCGCCGGCGGTGTAGCCGAAGCGGCGGCGCAGCGCGACGTCCTGCGGGTCCTTGCGCGAGGCGCGGTAGAAGGGCTGGGAGACCGGCGCCCGCCAGTCGATGACCATCGGGTCGCCGTCGGCGTCGTGGACGTGGCGGCGGCCGATGTAGAAGCGGTGCTCGGCCTCCTCGCCGTCCGCGTCGTCCTTGGTGCCGTCGAGGTAGTCGAGACGGCCGAAGAAGAGCGGGGTGTGGGCGAGGTCCGCGAGGGCCTTGATGCGCGTGTCGATCTCCGCCTGGAGCACTTCGGCGTTCACCCAGTTGGCGGTGACGTCCTTGATGTCGAGCGCCTCGACGTCGGCGCGCATGGCGCGCAGGGCGGTGCGGGACGCGGCCAGGTGGGCGCGTTCGCGGTCGAGCGGATTGTCGGTCGTGAGGGATTGTTCCCCGGGCACGGGTTGCCTCCGGCGGCACGTAGGGCATGGCTCAGCCGGCCCCGGACCGGCGCGCGCGGGGGCGCGGGGGGCGGGGCGCTGTCCTGATACGAATGCGAGTAACACCATGACCCGGCCGGTTTCCGTCCGGCCGGCGGCACCGTCCCCAGGGGGGGCGGGCGGCAAGAGGAGGGATCCTACGCCGCCGGGACGGAGGGCGCGAACGGGTTTCCCGCCGCACCCGGGCACAGCTCTCCCCAAAGCATCACTTGTGCGTACATTGGGGGCATGGCACGAGCCCGCACATCCCGCGTCCGGGGCAGCACCGCCCTGACGGCGGACGCGGCGCACCGCCCCCCGCGGTACCTCCTCGGCAACGCGCTGCGTGCCGCCAAGGTCTACCTGACGAGCGCTGTCCGCATCGTCCTGCTGGGCCCCGACGGCACGCGCTACTGACGGCGGCCGTCAGAGCAGCTCGTCCGCGTCGACGATGCGGTACGCGTACCCCTGCTCGGCCAGGAAGCGCTGCCGGTGGGCGGCGAAGTCCTGGTCGATCGTGTCGCGCGCGACCACCGAGTAGAAGCGGGCCTCGTGACCGTCCGCCTTCGGCCGCAGCACCCGGCCGAGGCGCTGCGCCTCCTCCTGACGGGACCCGAAGGTGCCCGAGACCTGGATGGCGACCGTCGCCTCCGGCAGGTCGATGGAGAAGTTGGCGACCTTCGAGACCACCAGCACCGAGATCTCGCCCTGCCGGAAGGCCTCGAAGAGCTTCTCGCGCTGCGTGTTGGTCGTCTCGCCCTTGATGACCGGGGCGTTCAGGTGCTCGCCCAGCTCGTCCAGCTGGTCGATGTACTGCCCGATGACCAGCGTCTGCTCGCCCTGGTGCTTGGCCACCAGCGCCTCGGTGACCTTGCGCTTGGTCGCGGTGGTGGCGCAGTAGCGGTACTTCTCCTCGGCCTCGGCGGTGGCGTACGCCAGGCGCTCGGAGTCGGTGAGGTTGACCCGCACCTCCACGCAGTCCGCGGGCGCGATGTAGCCCTGCGCCTCGATCTCCTTCCACGGCGCGTCGAAGCGCTTGGGGCCGATCAGCGAGAAGACGTCCGACTCCCGGCCGTCCTCGCGCACCAGCGTCGCGGTCAGGCCGAGCCGGCGGCGGGCCTGCAGATCGGCGGTGAACTTGAAGACCGGCGCGGGCAGCAGGTGCACCTCGTCGTAGACGATCAGGCCCCAGTCCCGGGAGTCGAAGAGCTCCAGGTGCGGGTAGACGCCCTTCCGCCTGGTCGTCAGCACCTGGTACGTGGCGATGGTGACCGGGCGGATCTCCTTGCGCGTGCCGCTGTACTCGCCGATCTCGTCCTCGGTCAGCGAGGTCCGCTTCACCAGCTCGTGCTTCCACTGCCGGGCCGAGACGGTGTTCGTCACCAGGATCAGCGTCGTGGCCTTCGCCTCGGCCATCGCGCCCGCCCCGACCAGCGTCTTCCCGGCGCCGCAGGGCAGGACGACCACGCCCGAGCCGCCGTGCCAGAAGCCCTCGACGGCCTGCTTCTGGTACGGGCGCAGCGCCCAGCCGTTCTCCGCCAGCTCGATCGGGTGCGCCTCGCCGTCCACGTAGCCGGCCAGGTCCTCGGCGGGCCAGCCCAGCTTCAGCAGCACCTGCTTGATCTGGCCGCGCTCGGAGGGGTGCACGACCACGGTGTCCGGGTCGATCCGGGCGCCCACCAGGGGGGCCACCTTCTTCGAGCGCAGGATCTCCTCCAGCACCGGCCGGTCCGTGGAGGTCAGCACCAGGCCGTGCGCCGGGTGCTTGCTCAGCGTCAGCCGGCCGTACCGGTCCATGGTCTCGGCGATGTCCACGAGCAGCGCGTGCGGCACGGGGTAGCGGGAGAACTTCACCAGCGCGTCCACCACCTGCTCCGCGTCGTGCCCGGCGGCCCGCGCGTTCCACAGGCCGAGCGGCGTCAGGCGGTAGGTGTGGATGTGCTCCGGCGCGCGCTCCAGCTCGGCGAACGGGGCGATGGCCCGGCGGCACTCGTCGGCCAGCTCGTGGTCGACCTCCAGGAGCAGGGTCTTGTCGCTCTGGACGATCAGACAGGACACACAAACCTCCGCATAGGGGCGGGCCGGGGCCGGAACCGGGGCCGGGCTGAACTACCCATGGTCCCTCATCGCCCCGCGTTAACGCTCCGGTCCCCGTTTTCCATGCCCCTGCGGCCTGCGGCCGCCGTGACCGCGTCCGGGGTCCGTCCGGCTGCGGTCGGGCGTTCCGCCCCGGCGGACGGCTGCGCCGGGCCGTCGGGCTCGCGGGTCGCCGCGGGTTCCTCGCGCCCCTGGGGGGGGCTGGTGTCGCGGGTCGGGTGCGGGTGCGTCGTGGCTGGGCGCGCGGTTCCTCGCGCCCGTGCGGGGCTTGCCGCGGACGGGGGGCGCGAGCAGGGCGGTGGTGGGGCTGCCTACGCCAAGTCGTCGGCGAGTTCGGAGACGCCCGTGATGCGGTGCAGGGCGAACGTGCGGACCTCGTCCGCGGTGTGGTCGTAGGCGGTGACGAAGCCGCCCTCGACGCGGAGGGGGCCGATCACGCGCTGGCTGGCCGCGCCGTCCGCGTTGACGTAGCCGATCCACACGGATTCGCCGGTGAGCACGGCGGCCTGCATCGTGGCCAGGGTCTCCGCCGCGGCCGTGCGGGGCAGTCCCCGGTCGCCGCCCGCGGCGGGGCGCGGCACGCTCTCCCGGCGCACCGCCGTGGAGGCGCGGTCGCCTGCCCTGATCGCCTTCACCGCGGCCATGAGCAGCGTGCCGTCCGGGACCGGAGGGCCGTCGGTCACGGGGACGGGGGCGCTCCGCGGCGGCGTCCTGCGGGCGTCGGCGCGAGTGATCAGCACGTCCCCCTCGGCGGACTCCGCCGCCGGGGCCAGCCCCATCGCCCGCAGGCGTTCCAGCAGAGTGCCCGGGTCGGCCTGGGCGGCCAGTACGGTCGGTGCGAGGCGGCGCAGCCCGAGGCCCGCCGCCCGGCGATCCGCCAGCACCTCGCTGAGCAGGGCGTCGTCGTCGCAGCGCAGGTACGCCGAGGCCGCGCCCACCCGCAGCCGCCCGTGGCGGCGGGCCACGTCGTCGACGAGGTAGCTGAGCGGCTGAGGCACGGGGGTGCGCGAGTGCGCCGCCAGGAAGGCGTGCAGCTCGGCCGCCGTGCGCCCGGCGTCCAGGGCGCGCCGCACGGATTCGGGCGTGAAGCGGTAGACGGTCGCGCCGCCCTTGGACTCGATGTCCGCCAGCACGTGCAGCGTCTCCGCCAGGTGCGGCTGCAGCGGGCCCGGCGCGACAGCGGTCAGGTCGGCCTGCAGCAGTACGTGGTCCAGCGGTTCGGGCAGCAGCGGCCGCAGCAGCGCGGCGGCGCGCGCGGCCCGGTCGCCGGCCGCGGACAGCAGCGCCCGGCCGTGCGCCGCCAGCGCGCCGCGTCCCGTCACCCCCAGCAGTTCGGCCTCCGACGCCGTCCACCGCACGAGGTCGGCGCGCAGCCCGTCCATCGACGCACCGCCGCGCAGCGGCCGCTCCCAGCGCAGCCGCGCCAGCAGGGCGTCGGGTGTGGCGGAGGCGCCGGCCGGCAGTGCGGCGAGGAAGTCCAGCACCTGGCGGCGGACCTCGGGCGCGAGCGAGCGGTCCAGGTCGGGGCCGAGCGCTGCCAGGGCGCGGCCCTTGGCGTCCCGGGTGCCCACCACACCGGAGGTGCGGGTGGCCGTCAGCCAGGCCGTGACCAGCACGGCCCAGCGCTGCTCGGCCGGGAGCGGCAGCCATTCGTCGTACTCGGGCGTGGGCGCGTACGCCTCGTCCAGCTCGCCGTCCGAGGCGATCAGGCCTGCGGCGTAGGCGAGTTCCAGCCAGAACGCGGCGACCGGCTCCGCCACGTCCAGGGCCGTCGCCACCCGCTTCAGGTCGCGCACGCTCAGCCCGCCCGCGCGCAGTATCTGCGGGCCGCCGGTCTCCCACTGCTTGACCAGTTCCTCGACCGTGCGGATGGCCGTGAACGCCTGGCCGGCGGCGGTCGCGTCCACAGCCTGTGGATCGTGTGCCCGCGGTTCCACCGCCGGCGGCACCGGTTCGGGCGTGCGGTGCGCACGCCCGTCCCGCAGATGCAGGGCGACCTCACGGGGGAGGACGACGTTGCGGGCACCGGCCGGCAGCAGCAGCCCCCGCTCCAGCAGCCACCGCACGGGCGCGGGCGGGGTGCCGACGTCCGCGACCTCGCCGTACGGCGGGCCCCAGGTCAGCCTGCCCAGCACCGCGACGGCCTCCGACGGCGCCGCTTCCAGCAGCGCGGTCATCCGCGGCCGGTCCGCGAACAGCGCGGTCAGCGCGTCCACCGCGCTCACCGGGTCGTGGGTCGGCGGCAGCCCGGCCGTCTCCAGGATCTGCTGCAGGCGCCCCGGCGACATCCCCGACGTCGCCTCGGCCACGCTCGGGCCCAGCCCGGTCGGCGAAACGCTCCCCGCGGCCGGCGCCAGGATGTCCCGCGCGGTCCGCACCAGCCGCAGCCGGTCGTCCCCGCCCCACAGGAGCGCCTGCGTCCGCAGCGTCTCCAGCGCCCTGGGCAGCGCGTCGGCGGCTTCCGGTCCCATCAGCGACAGCAGCGTTCCGAGCGGCGCGCCGTCCGGTGCGACCGCGAGCGCCTCCGCCGCCTGCAGCGTGAAGCGGTCCAGCCGCTCCAGCGCCCGCACCACCGATGCCCGCGTCCCGGCGCGGGTCGCCAGCTGCGACAGGTCGTTCGGTACGGGACTCAGCAGGTCCGGACGCGCCCGGAGCAGCGCGGACAACGCCCCGTCGCCCCGGGCGCGGAGATCCTCCGCCAGCGTGCGCGGCGCAGCCGCGGGCCCTTCGGTGGTCATCTCACCCACATTAGCCGCGCCGCCCCCGTGCGTAATCCCCCAGCCGGTCCCGGCGGCCCTCCCTGACGCGGTCCATATCCCCTTCCCTCGCCTCCCGGGGATCCGCTGCGCGAGGTGTCGGGCGGGGGCGAGGCGGTAGTTTCGGGGGCATGGGTGCGGAGGGCGACCGGTTGGTGCTGGATTACCTGAGCAGGGTGGGGGACCTGGCGCAGACGGCGCTGCCCGCGGCCCGCCGGGCGGAGCTGGTGGCGCGGCTGCGGGAGGACATCGACCGCGAGCGCGGCCGCGGCGACAGTTCCGCGGCGGTCCGGCGGATCCTGAAGCGGCTGGGGTCGCCGGACGAGGTGGTGCGGGACGCCGCGGCGCTGCCGCATCAGCGCAGTGAGCCGCAGCCGCAGCCGGCGTCGCAGTCGGCGCCGCAGCCCGCCGTGGAGCCGGACTGGTGGCGGCTGGCGGAGGCGCGGCAGCCGGCGTTGCGTCCGGTGGTGCCGGGGGACGAACTGGCGGGGCTGCCCGGGATGACGGGCGGGGTGACGATCCCGATGACGCCCCCCGAGCCCGCATCCGAGCCGGAGCCGGACGAGGAGCAGGAGCAGGAGCAGGAGGAGGAACCGGGGAAGTCCGGCCGGGCCGGGGCGCCGCGGAGGCGGTCGTGGCGGCCGTCGGCGTGGCTGGAGACGCTGGCCGCGCTGCTGCTGCTCGCCGGGGCGGTGCTCGGTTCCTGGATCGCCCTGCTCGCCGGGTGGGCGCTCGCGTACTCCTCCCGCCGGCTGTCCCGCCGCGCGGCCCGGTTCGCCGCGCTGGGCCTGCCCGGGGCGGTGGCGGCGGGGACCCTGGTGTGGTTGTGGGGGCGGCTCGACGGCCGCTGGGGCGAGCCGATCCCGCAGGGGCACATGAGGGACGCGATCGGCGACGCCTTCCCCGTCGTTCTCCGCGTCGCGGCCGTGGCCTCGGCGCTGTTCCTGCTGTGGCGGGGGCACCGGGCGGGCCGTTCGGGCCGTTAGCCGCTGGTTAGGGTGTCTGCTATGCCCATAACCGTCGGCTTCGACCTCGACATGACCCTGATCGACTCCCGCCCCGGCATCCAGGCCGCCTTCGACCGCCTCTCCGGGGAGACCGGCGTCGCCATCGACTCCGCGCTCGCCGTCACCCGCCTCGGGCCGCCCCTGGAGCTGGAACTGGCCCACTGGTTCCCGGCCGAGGACATCCCGGCGGTGGCCGACCGCTACCGGGCGCTGTACCCCGAGTACGCGATCGTCCCCACGCCCGCCCTGCCCGGTGCCCGGGAGGCGGTGGCCGCCGTGCGCGCGGGCGGCGGGCGGGTCGTCGTGGTCACCGCGAAGCACGCGCCGAACGCCCGGCTGCACCTGGACCACCTCGGCATCGCCGTCGACGCGTTGCGCGGCTCACTGTGGGCCGAGGCGAAGGCCGAAGCCCTCACCGAGTACGGGGTGACCGTCTACGTCGGCGACCACGTCGGCGACGTCGTGGGGGCCCGTACGGCGGGTGCGCTGTCCGTGGCCGTCCCCACCGGGCCGGTCGGCGCAGACGAACTGCGCGCCGCGGGCGCGGACGTCGTCCTGGCGGATCTGACGGAGTTCCCCGGCTGGTTCGCCGGCTACGTCCCGGACGTCGTGGCCTGACGGCTCTGCGCGCGGGCCGACCGCAGCAATCCGGCCAGCGCCAGGGCGAAGCCGACGCCCATCAGCATGGACACCAGGTAGGCGGCGGTCGGCAGCGGGTCGGAGCCGAGCAGGAGAGGTGCCACGGTGGCGAGTGTGGCCAGCGCTCCGACGGCGAAGACCACGCCGCCGACGCGCACCAGCACATCGCCCGGTTTCCGGGTTTCGTTACTCACCGCACCAGGGTAGATCGCGGGAGGAAGACGCAGCGCACCGGCCGGATGACGACCACCGGGGAGAGAAGCCGACGGCGTCTTGTCACACGCCCCGGGGCCATTAGCCTTGGGGCAGCGGGTCTGCGAAGGGACCCGCTGTCTTGCTATCCAAGTGCTTTTTTCCTTCTACAGCGAGGACGAGGTCGGACGTGCCTACCGGCAAGGTGAAGTGGTTCAACAGCGAGAAGGGCTTCGGCTTCCTCTCCCGCGACGACGGCGGTGACGTCTTCGTCCACTCCTCCGTGCTGCCGGACGGGGTCGCCGTGCTCAAGCCGGGCCAGCGCGTGGAGTTCGGGGTGGTCGCCGGACAGCGTGGCGACCAGGCCCTCTCGGTGGTCCTGCTCGACCCCGCGCCCTCCGTGGCCGCCGCCCAGCGCCGCAAGCCGGACGAACTGGCCCCGATCGTCCAGGACCTCACGACCCTGCTGGAGGACGTCGCCCGCTCGCTGCAGCGCGGCCGGTACCCGGACAAGGAGCACGGCCACAAGATCGCGTCCGTGCTGCGGGTCGTCGCCGACCAGCTCGACGTCTGACCGAACCGCCGGCCGCCCGGCTGACCGGGCGACCGGGAGCGGGCGTCAGAAGTCCAGCGCGCCGGGGCCGAGGGGCGGTACCAGTCCCTCGGCCGCCGCCCGGGTGAGCAGGCCGCGGATCGCCGCGTAGCCGTCCTCGCCGAGGGCCGAGGTGAACTCGTTGACGTACAGCCCGATGTGCTGGTCCGCCACCTTCGGGTCCATCTCCTGCGCGTGCTCCATGACGTAGGAGCGGGAGGCGTCCGGGTCGTCCCAGGCCATGTGCACGGAGGTGTGCACCGCGTCGGCGAGTGCGCGCAGCCGGTCCCCGCCCAGCGAGCGCTTGGCGATGATCGCGCCCAGCGGAATGGGCAGGCCGGTGGTCTGCTCCCAGTGCTCGCCCATGTCGGCGAGCTTGTGCAGGCCGTAGTTCTGATAGGTGAAGCGCGCCTCGTGGATGACCAGGCCCGCGTCCACCCGGCCGTCGCGCACCGCGGGCATGATCTCGTGGAACGGCAGGACGACGATCTCGCCCACGCCGCCCGGCACTTCGGCCGCCGCCCAGAGCCGGAAGAGCAGGTACGCCGTCGAGCGCTCGCTCGGCACCGCGACCGTGCGCCCGCTGAGGTCGGCGCCCTTGCCGGAGCCCTCCTCGGCGGTCAGCACCAGCGGGCCGCAGCCCCGGCCGAGCGCGCCGCCGCCGGGCAGCAGCGCGTACTCGTCGAGGACGTACGGCAGCACGGCGTAGGACACTTTGAGCACGTCGAGTTCTCCGCGCTCGGCCATGCCGTTGGTGACGTCGATGTCCGCGAACGTCACGTCCACGTCCGGCGCGTCGGGCACGAGGCCGTGCGCGAGGGCGTGGAAGACGAACGTGTCGTTGGGGCAGGGCGAGTAGGCGATGCGCAGCGCGGCGGGTTCACTCATGCGGGTCTCCAACGTCCAGCAGGTCCGGCTGCTTCCTGAGGAGCGTGAACGCCTTCGTGAGCGCGTCGAGCGCGTCGGGCACCCGCCAGGACGCGCGGTCGCGCGGCCCGACCGGATTGGCGACGGTGCGGATCTCCAGCACCGGCACCCGGTGCGCCGTGGCCGCCTCGGCGACCCCGAAGCCCTCCATGGCCTCGCCCACCGCGCCGGGGTGCCGCTTGATCAGCTCGGCGGCCCGCTCGGCGGAGCCGGTCACGGTGGAGACGGTCAGCAGCGGTCCGTACTCGGCGCCGAGCGCCTCCGCGACGCGCCGCGACAGTTCCGGCGGCGGCCGGTGCGCGGAGGTGCCGTAGCCCAGTTCCGCGACCGGGATGAAGCCCTCGGGTCCCTCGGCGCCGAGGTCGGCCGCCACGATCGCGTCGGCGACCAGGGTCGAACCGATCCGCGCGACGGGCTCGAACCCGCCGGCGATGCCGGCCGACACCACCAGGTCGTACGGGGCGCTGGCCAGCGCCGCGGCCGTGCCGGCGGCAGCGGCCGCCGGGCCCACGCCCGCGGCCAGGACCGTGGCCGTCGGGGTGCGCAGGGCCATCCGCCGGCCGGGCAGCGGGTGCTCGGAGGGTCGGCTGCTGAGGGCGCGTACGACCGCGTCCCGTTCCGCCGCTACGGCGGTGACGACCAGAAGGCGGGGAGTCATCCGCGGCGCGCCGGTCAGTCCGCCATCTTCAGCTTGAACTGCCAGACGCCCAGATACTGCTGGGTACCGGCGGTCTCGATGACGTTCAGCGTGATCTGGTCGGCGGTCTGCCCGGTCTGGGCGTCCGAGAACAGCGTCTCCGCGTCGAAGGAGCGGTAGGTCACGTCCTTCAGCAGTCCGGACTTGCCGGAGGTGCCGCTCGCGACGATCCAGCCCTTCTCGCCGATCGCCGGGTCGACACCGACCCGCACCTTGTCCCCGGCGTGCACCGTGAGCGTCTTCTTCGGCGTGCCGTTCAGGCAGGCCAGGAAGACCTTCTCCGACAGCTTGTCACCATCGGCGTAACAGTCGGCGGTTGCCTCGGTGGTCACGGTATCGCCGCCGACGGTGACGGTCGCCAGGGGCGTCGGCTTCTCGCAGGCGGAAAGGGCGAGAAGCCCGAGGGACACGGCACCGAGGGCGGCGGCACGGCGGCGAATGCTCATGGGGGTGAGGCTACCGGGCGGCCGCGTCCGCGCTGCGCGGGGGTCGCCTCGTGTCCCCGCCACCTCGGGTTTTCGCCACCCGGCCGGCGCCCGGCCCGCCGCGGCACACGGCTGCCGCCGAAAACGCCAGGCCCTTTACACCGTCCGGGGGCGCGTCGCCCGGCCGCGCGAGGCGGAGACCAGGCCGCGGACCGAGAACGAGAAGCCGACGGCGACCAGGCAGGCGGCCACGGACATCCCGAGGGTGCCGTTGAGCGGCAGCACGATGCCGATGGCACCGCCGATCACCCACGCGAGCTGCAGCGCGGTCTCGGACCGGGCGAAGGCCGAGGTGCGCACCTCCTCGGGCACGTCGCGCTGGATCATCGCGTCCAGGGAGAGCTTGCTCAGCGCCTGGGCGACACCGGCGGCGGTCGCGACCAGCGCGATCGTCAGCAGCCCGTACCGGGCAGCCGCCACGCACGTCGCCGTCAGTGCGCCGACCAGCGCGAACATGATGATCCGCTCCGGGCCGCGGTCCCGCAGCCACGAGCCCAGCGCCGTGCCGAAGGCGTTGCCCACACCCGCGGAGACGGCGGCGACACCGAGCGAGACCGGGCCGGACAGGCCGCCGAGCGGGTGGTCGCGCAGCAGGAACGCGAGGAAGAGCGTCAGGAAGCCGGACAGCGCGCGCAGCGCCGCGTTCGCCTGCAGGGCGTGCAGCACGGGACCGCCGACGCTGCCCAGGCCGGGCCGCCGCCCCTTGCCCGGCCGCCTGCCCTCCTCGTCCAGGAAGGGCCCGCCGGCCGTGGCCGCCGCGCCCGCCGTGAGCTCCGCACGCGCCTCGCCCTTGGCGGAATCGACCTTGTGGGGGAGCGAGAAGGACAGCAGGGTGCCGCAGGCGAAGACCACGAAGGCCCCGTACAGCGGCGCGCCCGGCCCCAGCAGATGCAGCAGACCGCCGATCGGCGCGGCGGCGGCCGTGGCCAGCAGCCCGGCCAGCGTCACCCGCGAGTTCGCCTTCACCAGCGTCGTCCGGGCCGGCAGCAGACGCGGCACGACCGCGCTGCGCACCACCCCGTACGCCTTCGAGGCGACCAGCACCCCCAGCGCGGCCGGGTACAGCTCCAGCCCCGCCGTCGCCACCACGCTCGCCATCGTCCAGGCGAGGATCGCCCGTACGAGCATCGACACCGCCATCGCCGCGCGCCGCCCGTGCGGCACCCGGTCCAGCAGCGGGCCGATGACCGGCGCGAGGAGGGCGAACGGCGCCATCGTCACCAGCAGGTAGAGGGCGACCCGCCCGCGGGCCTCGCCCGTCGGCACCGAGAAAAAGATCGTGCTGGCGAGCGCGACCGTGATCAGCATGTCGCCCGCGCTGTTCACCGCGTGCAACTCGATCAGCTTCGCCAGGCCCGACTCGCCCGCGCCTCCGGCGTGTGTGTGGCGCCGGACACGGCGCACCACGGCGCCCGACGTACGCTGCGCGGCACGCGCGACAGCGGTCCCCGCCCTGCGGACCGGACCGGGGCCGGACGTCACTGTGCGTGCCACGCTGGCCAGTCTGCCCTACCGGGCGGCTTTCCGAACGGGGTGCGCACCGATAGCGTGCGATCGCGCAGAATGGAGTCAACAGGTGCGCCCGGGTTCGTTCGGGCCGGCAGCGTTGAAGCGGTCCTCGGGTCCGCTCCGCCACCGCCCGCCCGATGCTCGGCGGCGCACGCGTGAAACGGCGTAGGAGAGAATCGATTCTTGTGAGTGCTGCGATGCGAAGCCGTACCCCTGACCGCGTGTGCGCCGAAGCGGTCGACGTCGCCTTCGGGGCGGCCGTCGAGGCCTTCGGCCCCGAGGCGGTCGGCGAACACCTCGGAGCGGTGGCCGAGGGCGAGCGTGTCGTCACCCACCTCTTCGACTGCCGCGATGCGGGCTACCGGGGCTGGCGGTGGGCGGTCACCCTCACCCGCGCCTCCCGGGCCAAGGCCGTGACGCTCGACGAGACCGTGCTGCTGCCCGGCCCGGACGCCGTCCTCGCCCCCGAATGGGTGCCCTGGAGCGAGCGCCTGCGCCCCGGCGACCTCGGCCCCGGCGACCTCCTGCCCACCGACGCCGACGACCTGCGCCTCGAACCCGGCTTCTCCGGCGAGGACGTCCCGCCGCCGAACTCCCCCATCTCCGACGAGATGGCCGAGCTCGTCGAGGCCGAGGACGCCGAGGTCTCCGCCGGCCCGCCGGCGCTGCTGCCGATGGCGCCCACCGTCGGGACGATCGCCGCGGTCGCGGAGGAGATCGGCATGGGCCGCCCGCGCGTGCTCTCCCGCTACGGGCTGCACGTCGCCGCGGACCGCTGGGAGGACGAGTACGGCCCCAAGGCGCCCATGGCACAGTCCGCCCCCGCCCAGTGCGTCTCCTGCGGCTTCCTCGTCCCCCTCGCGGGGTCCCTCCGGCAGGCCTTCGGTGTCTGCGCCAACGAGTTCGCGCCCGCAGACGGCCGCGTCGTCTCCCTCGGCTACGGGTGCGGTGCCCACTCCGAGGCCGCGGTCATGCCGAAGACGCCGAGGCCGGCGCCGCCCGTCCTCGACGAGACGGCGGTGGAGCCGTTGCCGCTGCACCCGGACCGGCAGGGGTCCGTCGAGGAGACGACCCCCCAGGAGGAGCTGGGCCACAGCTAGCCCGCTGCGCCGGCTGTCCGGGGAGGTTTCTTCCCCGCCCGCCCGCCCGTGTGCCCTGTGAAGTCTGGGCGCCCCGGCGCGCGTGCGGGGGTGGGCCGGGTGCGGGGCCTCCGGGGCTGCACGTCCTGGACTGGGATATTTACGCGCGTTTCCAGCACCTGCTGATCCCGTCCCTGCCCGGATGGTGCGCACAAATATCCCGCACCGTCCAGAACATCCACCCCTCCGACCCCGCCCCCTCCGTCTCCATATGCGCCTGATCCCCGGTGGGGGGTATGGGGCGGTCCGGGTGACCCCGGTCGCCTGACTCCGCCCCCTCGGCCTGCCGCGAGAGGGCTGGCCCCGCGGACCGCGCCGGTGGGGGGATGAAGCGGGGTCGTGTCCCACGACGTGGTGTAGGGGATCAAGCGTTACGGGTTCCGGTACGAGGCCCATGGCGATCTCCGTAGATGCGGCAGCCCACGAAGCTTGCCGGTGAGGCAGGTTGAAGTCCCCGACTGGGGGAGCCACCGTCCCTGGCCTGCGGATTCCGGCGCCTTGATCCCCTACACCACCTGGCGGGACGCCATCGTGAAGCGGTCCGGGTGACCTCGGTCGCCTCACTCTTGCCCCGGCGGCCTGTCGCGCGATGGCTGGCCCCCTCGGACCGCGCTGCGCCAACGGGCGGCCCCAGGCACGGTCCGCTTCCACCCCCCACCGGGGATCAGGCGCGACAACCTACGGAGGGGGCGGGGTCGTAGGGGTGGGCGTTCTGGACTGTGGAGCATATTTGGGTGCATGACCCGGGGTGATCAGTTGAGAGCGCCCGAGGCACCGAAATGTGCTGTCCAGAATGCCCAGCCCCGGAGGCCCCGCACCCGGCCCCCACCACACGCGCGCCGGGGTCACTGACTTCACGGGGCACACGGGAGGGTGGGCGGGCGGGGAAAGACGGGGGCGTGCGTGGCGGCCGAGCCACGGTAGCGTCGGGCTCACAGACGTATCCGTGAGGGGAAGAGGCGACGTGAGCGGGACCGCGATGGACCGGGGCGCAGATCCGTTCGGGACGGGCCGGCTGCGACGGGCCGTGCTGGACGCGTGGGCGGCGTCGCCCGCCCGGTTCCGTGAGGACGCGAACGCGGAGGAGGACCTCGCCCTCGGCGGCTACCGCGACCGCCTCGTCGTGGAGCTGGCCCAGAACGCCGCGGACGCCGCGATCCGCGCCGGCGTGCCGGGCCGCCTGCGGCTGACGCTGCGGGAGGGCGTGCTCGCCGCCGCCAACACCGGTGCCCATCTGGACGCCGTCGGCGTGGAGTCCCTGTCGACGCTGCGCGCCAGCGCCAAGCGCGAGCCGGGCGACGCCGCCGCGGTCGTCGGACGTTTCGGCGTCGGCTTCTCCGCCGTGCTCGCGGTCTCCGACGAGCCCGCGATCCTCAGCCGCTCCGGCGGCGTGCGGTGGTCGCTGGCCGAGGCCCGTGACCTGGCGAACGAGACCGGCGGCCGTTCCCCGGGACTCACCGACGAGCTGCGCCGCCGTGACGGCCACGTGCCGGTGCTGCGGCTCCCGCTGCCCGCCGAGGGCACCGCGCCGGACGGCTACGACACCGTCGTGGTGCTGCCGCTGCGCGACGGCGCGGCCGCCGACCTGGCCGGCCGCCTGCTCGCCTCGATCGACGACGCGCTGCTGCTGACCCTCCCGGGCCTCGGCGAGGTCGTCGTGGAGACGCCGGAGGGCGTGCGCACGCTGACCCGCCGCACGGACGACGGCCTCACCGTGATCGACGACAGCGCGAACGGCACGACCCGCTGGCGCACCGTGACCGACGCCGGCGAGCTGGACCCGGCGCTGCTGGCCGACCGGCCGGTCGAGGAGCGGCTGCGCCCGGTGTGGTCGGTGACCTGGGCCGTGCCCGTGGGTGTCGAGGGGGAGCCGGAGCGCCCGCGCACCGCGCCGTTCGTCCACGCGCCGACGCCCACGGACGAGCCGCTGGGCCTGCCCGCGCTGCTGATCGCCTCACTCCCGCTGGACCCGACCCGGCGGCACGCCGCGCCGGGCCCGCTGACCGCGTTCCTGGTGGGCCGGGCCGCCGAGGCGCTGGTGCGGCTGCTGGCCGACTGGCGACCGGTCGGTCCGGGCATCGTGGACCTCGTACCCGGCCCGCTCGGCAAGGGCGAGCTGGACGCGGAGCTGCGCCGCCGGGTGCTGGAGCTGCTGCCGCGTACCGCGTTCCTGCCGCGCGCGGCGGACGTGTCGGCCGGCCCGGACGAGGAGGACAGCCTGCCGGCCGCGCTGCGCCCGGTGGAGGCCGAGGTCGTCGAGGGCGCGGGGGCGGAGACCGTCCGTGTGCTGGCCGAGGTCTTCCCGACGCTGCTGCCCCCCGGCCTGGAGCGCCGCCCCGAGCTGCGTGTGCTCGGCGTGGCGCGGCTGCCGCTGGGCGACGCCATCGACCGCCTCGCCGGCGTGGAGCGCCCCGCGCCCTGGTGGCGCAGGCTCTACGACTCGCTGGCCGGCACCGATCCGGACCGCCTCAGCGGTCTGCCGGTGCCGCTCGCGGACCGGCGTACGGTCGTCGGCCCGCGCCAAGTGCTGCTGCCGCTGCCCGAGATGGACAGCGTGTACGGGGACGGGGACCAGGCCGCGGCCGGCACCGCCCTGCCCGCGGCCTCCGAACTGGCCCGGCTGGGACTGAAGGTGGCCGACCCGGACGCCACGCACCCGCTGCTGGAGAAGCTCGGCGCCACGCCGGCGACCCCCCGCGCGGTCCTGACGACCCCCCAGGTGCGGGCCGCGGTGGCGGGTTCCCTGGAGGCCGACGAGGTCTGGGACGACAACGCCCTGGACCCCGAGGAGTTGGCCGAGGTCGTCCTCGGTCTCGTCCGCGCCGCGAACCTCGCCCCCGGGGACGAGCCGTGGCTCTCGGCGCTCGCCCTCACCGACGACGAGGGCGAACTCGCCCCCGCCGGCGAGCTCGTCCTGCCCGGCAGCGCCTTCGAACAGGTCATCCGCGAGGGTGAACTCGCCGCCGTGGACCAGGATCTGGCCTCCCGTTGGGGTGAACAGCCGCTGACCGCGGTCGGCGTGCTGGCCACCTTCGCCCTGGTCCGCGCCACCGACGTGGTGCTCGACCCGGACGAGCTGGAGCCCCGGGAGAGCGACTGGGCCGAGCCGGACGACGCCGGTCTGCTCGACGCGGTCGACGTGTGGTGCGAGGACGTCCTCGACCAGCTGCCGGACACCGACGTGCCGCCGGTCGCCACCGAGATCGTCGCCGTCCGCGACCTCGACCTCGTCGACGACGACGCCTGGCCGCAGGCGCTCGCCATGCTCTCCGTTCCGCCGCTGCGCGACGCGATCACCCAGCCGGTGCGGGTGCTGCTGCCCGACGGCACGACGGAGTCGGTGAGCCCGTACACCGCCTGGTGGCTGCGCGACCATCCCGTCCTGGACGGGCGGCGCCCGGTCGGCCTGCGTGCCGCGGGCAGCGACCCGCTGCTCGCCGGGCTGTACGACGAGGCCGAGGCCGGCGCCGTCGACGACCAGGTGCTGCGCGCCCTCGGTGTGCGCACCTCCGCCGCGGCCCTGGTCGACGAACCCGGCGGCGCCGCCGAGCTGCTCGCCCGGCTCGTCGACCCGCGCCGCACCGTCACCCCGGCCCAGCTGCACCGGCTCTATGCGGAGCTGGCCGCCCTCGACCCCGAGCAGGTGACGCTGCCCGACGACCTGCGCGCGGTCGTGGACAGCCGGTACCCGGAGATCGTCGAGGCCTCCGACGCCCTGGTGGCCGACGCTCCCGACCTGCTGCCGCTCGCCGCGGGCCGCCCGCTGCTGCCCGTGCCGCCGGTGCGTGCCGCCGCCCTCGCCGAACTGTTCCAGGTGCGCCGGCTCAGCGAGGCCTTCGCCGCCCCCGTCGTCTCCGAGGGCGAGCCCCACGACGTCGCCGAGGCGGTGCGCGAGCTGCTGCCCGGCGCGCCCCTGACGTACATCGAGCACGAGGAGCTCGTCGTCGAGGGCCCCGACGGCACCCGCGTCGCACTCGACTGGCGCTGGATCGACGGCACCCTGCACGCCGCCACCCTCGAAGGCGTCGCCGCCGGCCTGTCCTGGGCGGCCGGCGCCTGGCAGCGCCGCTTCGAGGTGGCCGCGCTGCTGGAGGACGAGTCCCGCACGGAGGAGCTGGCCCGCGACCGCTGGTTCGACTGAGTCCGGGGCCCCCCGGTTTCCGCGAGCCGAATCGGACGTGTATACGATGCGACCGCCATTCTCGGCGTTCACTCGGGGCCATGCCCCTCGTTCCACAATGTGGGGACACATGCGTATACGTACCGCCGCGGTCGTGCTCGGCACGGCTGCGGCTCTTTCCGTTCTGGCTGTTCCGGCGGCCAGCGCCGACACGGCCAAGGCGGCCACGATCGGCAAGGTCGTGATCAACGGTGGCAAGCCCATCGTGCTGGGCACGGCCAACAAGACCTTCACGGCCTCGCTCACGGCCAGCGACGACTCCGGGATCGCTCTCGCGGGTATCGCCTTCCTGCACAACGCCGCGGGCGACGAGCTCGAGACCACGGACGCCGACCCGGTGTGCAAGGCCGTGAACAGCACGACCTCGACCTGCACCGTGACCTTCAAGGTCAACGCCAAGCGCGACCTCGGCAGCAACGCCGCGGCCGGTACCTGGTACGCCTACGGCGTCGTGATCCCGAAGGACGCCGACCTCGACACGGGCGCGGGCGTCGTCAGCAAGGACAAGGCCGCCACCACCAAGGTGCTGCGTGCCACGAAGCTGACGGTCAACGCCGCGCCCGAGCCGGTCAAGAAGGGCAAGACCCTCACCGTCACCGGTTCGCTGACCCGTGCCGACTGGAAGACGGCGAAGTACACCGCCTTCGTCGGCCAGAAGGCCGTGCTCCAGTTCCGCAAGGCGGGCACGACGAAGTTCGTCAACGTCAAGACCGTCACGTCGAGCAAGACGGGCGCGCTGAAGACCACGGTCAAGGCGGCCAAGGACGGCTACTGGCGCTACGTCTACACCGGCAGCACCACCACCGCCGCGGTCTCCGCCGCCGCGGACTACGTCGACGTCAAGTGACGTCGGGGCGCCGGGTGTACCGGCGGGGGCCTCAGGCGTCCGCCCGGGCCACCCGGCGCCACACCACTTCCAGCACCGCCGACGCCGCGACCGCCACGGCGACGGCGGTCCAGGGCCCCTGGGTGCCGACGAGGCGCAGGGCGAAGAAGTCCTGGAGCCAGGGGACGGCCAGGACGACGAGGAAGGCCGCGCCCATGGCGAGGACCAGCACGATCCGCCACCAGGTGTAGGGGCGGGCGACGATGGCCAGCACCCACATGGCGATGAGGAACAGGGTCAGCGTGGCCGCGCTGGTCTCGGCGTCGAGCGCGCCGGCCCCCTGGTAGTGGTGGCGGGCCAGCATGTACGTCACGAAGGTGGCGACGCCCGCGATCACCCCGGCGGGCAGCGAGTACCGCATCACCCGCCGTACGAACTGCGGTTTGGCCCGCTCCTTGTTGGGGGCCAGGGCCAGGAAGAAGGCGGGGACGCCGATGGTCAGGGTGGACAGCAGCGTCAGGTGCCGGGGCAGGAACGGGTACGGGGCGTGCCAGATGACCACCAGCAGGGCGAGCAGCACCGAGTAGACGGTCTTGGTGAGGAACAGCGTCGCGACCCGCGTGATGTTGCCGATGACGCGGCGGCCCTCGGCGACGACCGAGGGCAGGGTCGCGAAGCTGTTGTTCAGCAGCACGATCTGCGCGACGGCCCGGGTGGCCTCGGAGCCGGATCCCATGGCGACCCCGATGTCGGCGTCCTTGAGCGCGAGCACGTCGTTGACCCCGTCGCCGGTCATCGCGACGTTGTGGCCGCGCGACTGGAGCGCCGCCACCATGTCCCGCTTCTGCTGCGGCGTGACGCGCCCGAAGACCGTGCCGCGGTCCAGGACGGCCGCCATCTCGCCGCGGTCGGCCGGCAGCCCGCGGGCGTCCACCGGGGCCTGGGCGCCGGGCAGGCCCAGCTTGCCCGCGACCGCGCCGACCGAGACCGCGTTGTCGCCGGAGATGACCTTGGCCTGCACCTGCTGCTCGGCGAAGTAGCGCAGCGTGTCCCCCGCGTCGGGGCGCAGCCGCTGCTCCAGCACGACCAGCGCGGCCGGGGTGACGGAGGCCGTGACCGCTGAGTCGGCCAGCCCCTTGCGGGCGCGGGCGAGCAGCAGGACGCGCAGTCCCTTGGCGTTGAGGTCGTCGATCTCGGCGAGGGCGCGGTCGCCGCCGGGGAGCAGCACGTCGGGGGCGCCGAGCAGCCAGGTGCTGCTGTCGCCGTCCGGCCCGGTGAACGCGGCGCCGCTGAACTTGCGGGCGGAGGAGAACGGCAGCGCTTCCGTGACGTGCCAGCCGTCGCCCGGGGCGGGAAAGGCCTCGGCGACGGCGGCGAGCGTGGGGTTGGGCCGCGGGTCGGAGGCGCTGACCGCGCCGAGGACCTGCCGTACGTAGGGCTCGGGGAGGCCGTCGAGCATGCGCAGTCCGGAGACGTCCATGCCGCCCTCGGTGAGCGTGCCGGTCTTGTCGAGGCACACCACGTCGACGCGGGCGAGCCCTTCGATCGCGGGCAGTTCCTGCACCAGGCACTGCTTGCGGCCCAGCCGGACCACCCCGATCGCGAAGGCCACCGAGGTCAGCAGCACCAGCCCCTCGGGGACCATCGGCACGATGCCGCCGACCATGCGGCGGACGGCCTCGCGCCAGTCGTCGCCCTCCAGTACCAGCTGGCTGACGATGAGGCCGATCGCGGTCGGGACCATCATCCAGGTCACGTACTTGAGGATCTGGCTGATGCCGCTGCGCAGTTCGGAGTGGACGAGGGTGAAGCGGCTGGCCTCCTCGGCCAGTTGCGCGGCGTAGGCCTCCCGGCCGACCTTGGTGGCGGTGAACGCGCCGCCGCCGGCGACGACGAAGCTGCCGGACATCACGGGGTCGCCGGGGTGCTTGACCACCGGGTCGGCCTCACCGGTGAGCAGGGACTCGTCGATCTCCAGGTTCTCGGCCTCGGCGACCTCGCCGTCGACCACCACCTTGTCGCCGGGCCCGAGCTCCACCAGGTCGCCGAGGACGATCCCGGAGGTGGGGACGCGCGTCGCGACGCCGTCCCGGCGGACCACCGGTCTGGCCTCGCCGATGACGGCCAGGCCGTCCAGGGTCTTCTTGGCGCGCCACTCCTGGAAGATCCCGATGCCGGTGTTGGCGATGATCACGAAGCCGAAGAGCCCGTCCTGGAGCGGGCCGACCACCAGGATGATGAGGAAGAGCACGCCGATGATGGCGTTGAAGCGGGTGAAGATGTTCGACCGCACGATCTCGGCCAGCGAGCGCGAGGAGGTCACCGGGACGTCGTTGACCTCGCCCCGCGCCACCCGTTCCGCGACCTCGGCGCCCGTCAGCCCCCGCAGCGCCGGCGGCACGGCGCCCGCCGCGTCCCGCGCCTGAGTCCCCATGCGGTCCGTCATGAGTTCGACGGTACGTGTCGATCGTCACGGACGCGTCGCGAGCCCCGGCGTCTCCGGGATGTCCCGGGGTGGGCGTACGCCCGGAGGCGGAGGTCAGGCGCGCTCGGCGTGCTCCGGCTCGCCCGTCTGCTCGGCGGCCCTGGACCGGGCGATCGCGTCCCGGCGGGCGCGGACATACCAGAGGCCGATCAGGCCGAGGCCGCCGCCGGCCAGGCAGGTCCAGATGAGCCACGCGTGCCCGTGGTCGGCGTACCAGCCGTAGAAGGGCAGCTGCACGACGAAGAGCGCGAACCAGACGACGGTGCCGATGGTGACGGTCGCGACGTCGTTGGCCTCCAGCGGCGCCGGTGCCTCGCGCAACGGTGTCGCCGTGCCCTCGGTCGGCCGGGCCGTGCCGGTGGTGCCGGCCGTGTTGTCGGGGTTGCCGGGCTCGCTGCTGCTCATACCGCACAGCCTACTCATGCCCGCCAGCGGGTCTACGCGCGGAGATAGCGTTTGGTCCGTTCATATGTTCATACTGAATCCATCTGCGCATGGCGTGATTCGTTCGTAGGAACATCCAAGTAAGCGACTTCACCCTCCTCCCCCCCACGCAAGGACCCGCATGTCCCCGTCGACCACCGCGAAGGTCGTGTCCAGCTCCCCGCCCCCGCCCCCGGCGGCCGCCCACGGCGCGCTCGACCGGTACTTCCGCATCTCCGAGCGAGGGTCCTCGATCCCCCGCGAGATCCGCGGCGGACTGGCCACCTTCTTCGCGATGGCCTACATCATCGTCCTGAACCCGATCATCCTCAGTTCGGGCGTGGACAAGTACGGCCACCACCTCGACAACGGCCAGCTCGTCACGGCCACCGTGCTGACGGCCGCGTTCACCACGCTGCTGATGGGCGTCATCGGCAACGTGCCGATCGCGCTCGCGGCCGGCCTCGGCGTGAACACCATCGTCGCGCTGCAGCTCGCGCCCCGGATGAGCTGGCCGGACGCCATGGGCATGGTCGTCCTCGCCGGTCTGGCGATCATGGTGCTGGTCGCCACCGGTCTGCGCGAGCGGGTCATGAGCGCGGTCCCGCTGGGGCTGCGCAAGGCGATCGCCATCGGCATCGGCCTGTTCATCGTGCTGATCGGCCTGGTCGACTCCGGCTTCGTCTCCCGCATCCCGGACGCCGCGCACACCACCGTGCCGCTGCAGCTCGGCGGGAACGGGCACCTGCTCGGCTGGCCGGTGCTGATCTTCATCCTCGGCGTCCTGGTCACGCTGGCGCTGCTGGCCCGCAAGGTGCCCGGCGCGATCCTCATCAGCATCGTGGCGATGACCGTGCTCGCGCTGATCGTGGACGCGGTCGCGGACGTCAAGCCGGGCGCGTGGGGCCTGACCGTGCCGCACTGGCCCGGCAACCCCGTCTCGACCCCCGACTTCGGGCTGCTCGGCAAGGTGAGCCTGTTCGGCGGCTTCGGCGAGGTCGGCATCGTCACCGGCCTGCTCTTCGTCTTCACCGTGCTGCTGAGCTGCTTCTTCGACGCGATGGGCACCATCCTCGGCGTGAGCGACGAGGCGCACCTGCTGGACGAGAAGGGCGACCTGCCCGGGATGAGCAAGGTGCTGATGGTCGACGGCATCGCGACCGCCGCCGGCGGTCTGACGTCCTGCTCGGCCAACACCTGCTACGCGGAATCCACGGCCGGCGCCGGCGAGGGCGCGCGCACCGGGCTCGCGTCGGTCGTCACCGGCCTGCTCTTCGTGGTGGCGCTGTTCCTCACCCCGCTGGCCACCATGGTCCCCGCCCAGGCCGCGACCCCCGCGCTGGTGGCGGTGGGCTTCCTGATCATGGCGGGCGGTGTCCGGGACATCGACTGGAGCGACGTCACGATCGCCGTCCCGGCGTTCCTGACGATGCTGCTGATGCCCTTCACCTACTCGATCACCAATGGCATCGGCATCGGCTTCATCACCTTCTGCCTGCTGCGGCTGGCGACGGGGCGCGGCCGTGAGGTGCCGGTGGCGCTGTACGTGGTGGCGGGCGTCTTCGTCTTCTACTACCTGATGCCGGCGCTGGGGCTGGCGTAGCCCTCCGCGTAGAACTGCTCGGTCTCGTCGACGGAGGCCTTGAGCCGCTCGTCGAAGTCGTCGCGGATGAGCGTCCGGACTATGTAGTCCTGGACGCTCATTCCGCGTTTCGCGGCGTGAGCCTGGAGACGGTCCAGCAGGTCCCCGTCTATGCGCATGCTGAGCACTCTCGAAGCCATGGGGTCAGGGTCCGCGTCGATCGGTCGTGCGTGCGTCGATTTCGGGTCGGAACTCACCCGGATGGGTGAGTTCGCTCACGAATGCGTTTGGCGCGGACGCCGCGTTTTCCTTAGCATAAGTAATGAGCTAGTCTAACTAACGTGACCGAACTGTCCGAGGACGACCGCACGGCGGTGAGCACGCTGCGCGTCGCCGTGATGCGGCTCTCCCGCCGTCTGCGCCACCAGAGGGTCGACGAGTCGCTGAGCCCCACGGAGATGGCGGTGCTGGGCACCCTGGCCCGCTGCGGCTCCGCCACACCGGGGGAGCTGGCCCGCAAGGAGCACGTCCAGCCGCCGTCGATGACCCGCATCGTCGCCATGCTCGAGTCCAAGGGGCTGGTCAGCAGGGACCCGCACCCGGAGGACCGCCGTCAGGTCGTCGTCCGGCAGACCGAGGCGGCCGAGGCGATGCTCGAGGAGAGCCGCGTCAAGCGGAACGCCTTCCTCGCGCTACTCGTCGAGGGGCTCGACGACGACGAGCGCGCCGTGCTGCGGGCCGCGGCCCCCGTCCTGGAGAAGCTCGCTCATTCCGACATCAGCCCTCGATGAGGAGGCGAAAACCGATTGAGTTCGGCAGCCGCATCTGACGCCGCACCCGAACCGACCATCCCCGACCCCGCGCCGGGCGGCCCGTCCGCCGACGCCGCGCCGCCGGACCGGGCGGCCGAACCGACGGCGGCCGAACCGACGGAACCGGCGGAGGCCGCCGATCCCGCCGATCTGGTGAACCCGGCGGGCGCCGACACCGCCGCGGGCGCCACCGAGGCGTCCCGCGCCGCCGGCCCCCCGACCGCCTCCAGCGGCGGCACCTTCAGCTCGCTGCGCAACCGCAACTACCGGCTCTTCGCCTCGGGCGCGCTGATCTCCAACACCGGGACGTGGATGTCCCGGATCGCGCAGGACTGGCTCGTGCTGAGCCTGACCGGCTCCTCCTTCGCGGTGGGCATCACCACCGCCCTGCAGTTCCTGCCGATGCTGCTGTTCGGCCTCTACGGCGGCGTGATCGCGGACCGCTACCCCAAGCGACGGATCCTGCTGGGCACCCAGGTGACCATGGGCGCGCTCGGCCTGCTGCTGGCGGCGCTCACCCTGTCCGGCTCGGTGCAGGTGTGGCACGTCTACGCGATCGCGTTCGGCCTCGGCATGGTGACGGTGGTCGACAACCCGGCGCGGCAGGCCTTCGTGGTGGAGATGGTCGGCCCGGCCGACGTGCGCAACGCCGTCTCGCTGAACTCCGCGAACTTCCAGAGCGCCCGGCTGGTCGGCCCGGCCGTCGCCGGTGTGCTGATCACCGCGGTCGGCAGCGGATGGGCCTTCCTCTTCAACGGCCTGTCCTTCCTGGCGCCGCTCGCCGGTCTGCTGCTGATGCGCGTCTCCGACCTGTACGCCGTGCCCACCGCCCCGCGCGGCAAGGGCCAGCTGCGCGAGGGACTGCGCTACGTGGCCGGCCGGCCCGAGCTGATCTGGCCCATCGTGCTGGTCGGCTTCATCGGCACGTTCGCCTACAACTTCCCGATCTGGCTGACCGCCTTCGCCGACCACGTCTTCCACGGCGACGCCGGGATGTACGGCCTGTTCAACTCCGTGCTCGCGGTCGGCTCCGTGGTCGGGGCGCTGCTGGCCGCCCGTCGCGGCAGCACGCGGCTGCGGCTGCTGGTGGGCGCCGCGTTCGCCTTCGGCGCGCTGGAGGTGGTGGCCGCGCTGGCGCCCACGTACTGGGTGTTCCTGGTGCTCATGCTGCCGATCGGCATGGTCGGGCTGACGTTCAACACGACCGCCAACGCCAGCGTGCAGCTCGCGACGGACCCGGCGATGCGCGGCCGCGTCATGAGCCTGTTCATGATGGTCTTCGTCGGCGGCACCCCCGTCGGCGGGCCGCTCGTCGGGTGGGTGACCGACCAGTTCGGCGCCCGGATCGGCTTCCTGTCCGGCGGCCTGGTCGCGGCCCTGGCGGCGGTCTCCGTGGGCCTGTTCCTCGCCCGGGTGGGCGGGCTCCGGCTCAAGATCGACCTGCACCGCGGCAAGGACCACAAGCTCATCGAGCTCGTACCGAGGGAGTCGGTGGCCGCCTGAGCGCGGCGCGGGCCCGGGCGGGGATCAGGCCGCGGCCAGGGGCCGGCGCTGATTGCGGAACTGCCGCATCAGCTCGGCCCACACCAGCAGTCCCGTGACCGGGGCTGCGGCGGCGAAGAGCATGTGCACGTAGTCCTCGCCCAGGCTCGACGACGCCCACAGGCTCCACGCGAGCGCGGCCCCCACGCCGACGGCGGTCAGGAACCACGAGGGCAGCTCGCGCCGCTCGTCGACGATCGCGGCGGCCGCCCCGAGGCCGCCGCCGATCACCAGGCCCATGACCAGCACCGCCCGGGTCCAGTCGGGGGCCCCGATGACGCCCTGCAGCACGGGCTTCGCGTGCAATTGGCGATAGGTGATCAGCAGGCTGGCGACGTAGACCGTCGCGAGCGTCCCCAGGCTGAGCACTCTGACGAGCTGACCGAGCACACCGCGCTCTCGTCCGGACATGACGTATCCCCCCACCGCCGGAACTCGGCCGAAATGGCCGGTAATTGGTCTACAGAATGCCGGAAAGCGGACGTACGGCACAGGGGGATCGCGGAAATCCGGTCGGGCCGGTGCCCCGGGTCCGTCAGGACCCGCCCGCCCCGGCGTCGTACCGCTCGCGGGCCTCGAAGACCTCCTCGATGTGCTCCTCCGCCCAGTCCTTCACGGCGGAGAACAGCAGGGCCAGGCTCCCGCCCAGCGGCGTCAGGGCGTAGTCGACCCGCACCGGGACGGAGGGTGTCACGGTCCGCGAGACCAGGCCGTCGCGCTCCAGCGTGCGCAGGGTCTGCGTGAGCATCTTCTGGCTGACGCCCGGGATGCGGCGGCCGAGGTCGCTGTAGCGGTGCGGGCCGTCCCTGAGCGCGGAGAGCAGCAGGCCGGCCCACTTGTCGCTGATCCGGGAGAGCAGCTCGTTCGTCGGGCAGCCCTTCATGAACGCGTTGTAGACCGCGCGGGCCTCCTCGCGCCGCTGGGCCGCGGTGGTCGTCGCCATGGGGCTCCCTCCGGACTTCCCGGTACGGTACGCACTTCCGAGTACGTACTTACCAGAAGAGAGTAGCTCTCCCTAGGTTGGCGGTGGCGGCATCAGCCGCCGCACACCGTCGAGAACAGGGAGTTTCCGCCATGCGCGCTGTTGTGATCAGGAGGTTCGGCGGGCCCGAGGTGCTGGAGGTCATCGAGGCGCCGCTGCCGGAACCGGGACCGGGCCAGGTCCGGGTGCGGGTCGCCGCGGCGGGCCTCAATCCGGCCGATCTCGCCGCACGGGCCGGACTGTTCGGACCCGCGGAACTGGCGCCCGGCGAGTTCCTCGGGCTCGGCTGGGACGTCGCCGGGACGGTGGACGCGCTCGGCAGCGGGGTCTCCGGGCCCGCCGAGGGCACGGCCGTGGTGGGCCTGGTGAGCGGGTCCGGCCGGCGGTTCAAGGCCCACGCCGAGTACGTCGTGGTCGACGCGGACGCCGTCGCCGCGGCCCCCTCGTCCGTCGGCCTCGTGCACGCCGCGACCCTGCCGGTCAACGCCCCGACCGCCGACCAGGCACTCGGCCTGCTCGGCGCCCGGCCCGGCGACCGCCTGCTGGTCACCGGCGCCGCGGGCGCGGTCGGCGGCTTCGCCGTGCAGCTGGCCCACCACGCGGGGCTGCGCGTCGTCGCCCTGGCCCGTGCCGACGACGAGCCGCTGCTGCGTGAGCTGGGTGCGGACGAGGCCGTGGCGTCCCTCGACGGCGTCCGGGCCGACGCCGCCCTCGACGCGGCGGTGCTCGGCTCCCCCGTACTGGCCGCCGTCCGGGACGGGGGCGCCTATGTCACCGCCCGGCCCGGCGCGGTCCCCGCCGCCGAGCGCGGCATCCGCGTCGCCGCCGTCCAGGTCCGCCCGGACGGCGCCCGCCTCGCGGAACTCGTGGCGCTCGCGGACCGGGGCGTGCTCACCACGCGGGTCGCCGACACCTACCCCCTGGCGGATGCCGCCAAGGCGCACGCGCGCCTCGCGGAGGGCGGCCTGCGGGGAAGGCTCGTACTGGTGCCGTGACCGTTCGCGGCGACCGGGGCGCCTCCTCGCTTCGAGTGCGTGTGCGGCCGAGGCGCGCCGGCCCGTATCCGTTCGGCCCGGAGCCGGACACCGCGGAGCCGGTCCCGAGGCCCCGCCCCGCCGTCACAGTCCGTCGGCCAGGACCTCCGCGAGGTGCCGGGCGCGTACGCCGGCGAGCTGGTCGATCTGGGTGCGGCAGGAGAAGCCGTCGGCGAGGACGGCGGTGCCGGGGCGGGCGGTGCGCAGGGCGGGGAGGAGCTGCTCCTCGGCGCAGGCGACGGAGACGTCGTAGTGGCCGCGTTCGAAGCCGAAGTTGCCCGCGAGACCGCAGCAGCCGGCGGAGAGTTCGCCGGTGAGGCCGGCACGGGCGCGCAGCCGGCGGTCGGGGGCGTCGCCGAGGACGGCGTGCTGGTGGCAGTGCGTCTGACCGGCGACGGGCGCGCCGAGCCGGGGCGGGGTCCAGCCGGGGGCGAACTCCTCCAGGGTCTCGGCGAAGGTGCGTACGGAGGAGGCCAGTGCGCGGGCGTCGTCGGTGCCCAGGAGTTCGGGCAGGTCGGTGCGGAGCGCGGCCGCGCAGCTGGGCTCCAGGACCACGACCGGCAGTCCGGCGTCGAGGACCGGGCGCATCCGGTCCACCGTGCGCCGCATGACGGTGCGGGCCTGGTCGAGCTGGCCGGTGGAGACCCAGGTCAGACCGCAGCAGACGGCCCGCGGCGGGAGGACCGGACGCAGCCCCGCGGCCTCCAGGACGCGTACCGCGGCCCGGCCGGTGCCGGGGGAGAGGCGGTCGGTGAAGGTGTCGGGCCACAGGACGAGATCGCCGGGGGCCGGGGGGCCCGGCCGGCCGCGCGTCCGCCGCCACCAGCGCGTGAAGGACTCCTCCGCCAGCCGTGGCAGTGCCCGCTCCGGCGCGATGCCGGCCGCCCGCCGGGCCAGTGCGGCCGCCGGGCGGATCCGGGCCAGCGCGTTGAGCACGCCCGCGAACGGGCCGGCCGCGCGCAGCCACACCGGCAGCCGGCCCATCGCGTAGTGCGCGGCGGGCCGCGGCCGCCCCCGGTAGTGGTGGTGCAGGAACTCGGCCTTGTAGGTGGCCATGTCGACGCCCACCGGGCAGTCGCTGCGGCAGCCCTTGCAGGACAGGCACAGGTCCAGCGCGTCCAGGACCTCGGCCGAACGCCACCCGTCCGTGACGACCTCGCCCGCCAGCATCTCGTGCAGCAGGCGGGCCCGGCCGCGCGTGGAGTGGCGCTCCTCGCCCGTCACGCGGAACGAGGGGCACATCACCCCCGCGTCCGGCGGCGTGGCGTCGCGGCACTTGGCGACGCCGACACAGCGGCGCACGGCCGCCGCGAAGTCCCCGCCGTCGTGCGGGTACCCGAAGGCCACCTCGACGGGCTCCTTGGGCAGCACGGCGAAGCGCAGGCCGGTGTCCAGCGGTTCGGGCCGCACCAGCATGCCGGGGTTGAGTCCGCCCGCCGGGTCGAGCAGGTCCTTGAACCGGCCGAACAGGCCGACCAGTTCGGGCCCGTACATCCGCGGCAGGAGTTCCGCGCGCGCCTTGCCGTCGCCGTGCTCCCCGGACAGCGAGCCGCCGTGCGCCACGACGAGACCGGCCACGTCCTGCGAGAAACGCCGGAACCGGGCCACGCCCGCGTCCCGCACCAGGTCGAAGTCGATGCGCACGTGGATGCAGCCGTCGCCGAAGTGCCCGTACGGGGCACCGCGCAGCCCGTGCTCGGCCAGCAGGGCGCGGAAGTCCCGCAGATAGGCGCCCAGCCGGGCGGGCGGGACGGCGCAGTCCTCCCAGCCGGGCCACGCCTCGGTGCTCTCCCCCGGCCGGGTCCTGATGCGGGTGGCGGTCCCGGCCGCGTCCTCCCGCAGCCGCCACAGGGCGCGCTGCGCGGCGGGATCGGTGACCACGACCGAACCGGCGGCCCCGTCGGCGCCCGCCAGCCCGCGCAGCGCCTGCGCCTCCCCGACGCCCGGCATCTCCACGAAGAGCCAGGCCGCGCCCGCGGGCAGCAGTTCGGCCCGGCTCCTGGTGGCGCTGTCCACCAGGTCGGCGGCCATCCCCTCGACCGTGAGCGGACCGTACGGCAGCAGACCCGGCGCCGCGTCGGCGGCGGCGCCCTCGTCCGGGTACCCCAGGACGACCAGCACCCGCACCGGCGGCGCGGGCACCAGGCGCACTTCGGCCTCGGTGACCACCGCGAGCGTGCCCTCGCTGCCGGTCAGGGCGCGGGCCAGGTCGCGGCCCCGCTCGGGCAGCAGCGCGTCCAGGGCGTAGCCGGAGATCCGTCGGGGCAGGTCCTGCGGGTAGCCGGTGCGCAGCAGCGCCAGATGCGCGTCGGTGAAGGCCCGCACGTCCGCCCGGAGCGGGTCGCGGGTGCGCAGCGTGGCGCCGCCGTAGGTGAGCGCCTCCAGCCCGCGCACATTGTCCGCCGTGGTGCCCCAGGCCACCGAGTGCGCGCCGCAGGCGTTGTTGCCGATCATGCCGCCGAGGGTGCAGCGGCCGTGGGTGGACGGGTCGGGGCCGAAGGTCAGCCCGTGCGCGGCGGCCGCCCGCCGCAGGTCGTCCAGGACGACGCCGGGCTGCACACGGGCCGTCAACGCGTGCGGGTCCAGTGACACGATCCGGTGCATGTGCCGGGTGAAGTCCAGGACCACCCCGGTGCCCGTCGCCTGGCCGGCGATCGACGTGCCGCCGCCGCGCGGCACCACCGGCACGCCGTGCTCGCGGCACACCGCGAGCGCCGCGGCCACGTCCTCCGTGTCGCGCGGCGCCACCACGGCCACCGGGACGCGCCGGTAGTTGGACGCGTCCATGGTGGTCAGCGCCCTGCTCTGGGCGTCGAACGCGACCTTGCCCCGCACGTGCCGCTCCAGCGCCCGGCGCAGATCCTCCGTCATGTCCCCAGCCTGCCCCACCCCGGCTCATGTCTCACCGCGTGGACTACTCCCCGAAACCGCCTCGTAACGCACTACGCTGCGAATGTGGCCGAGATCCAGATCCCCGCTGACATCAAGCCCGCCGACGGACGTTTCGGTTCGGGCCCCTCCAAGGTGCGGCCGGAGGCGCTCGACGCGCTGGCCGCGACCGGCACCTCGCTGCTGGGCACCTCTCACCGGCAGGCGCCGGTGAAGAACCTGGTCGGTCAGGTGCGCGACGGCATCAGGCAGTTGTTCTCCCTCCCCGAGGGCTACGAGGTGGTGCTCGGCAACGGCGGTTCCACCGCGTTCTGGGACATCGCCACCCACGGCCTGATCGAGCGGAAGTCCCAGCACCTGAGCTTCGGCGAGTTCTCCTCGAAGTTCGCCAAGGCCGCCAAGATCGCGCCCTGGCTGGACGAGCCGACCGTGATCGCCACCGACCCGGGCTCCCACCCGGACGCGGTCGCCGAGGCGGGCGTGGACGTCTACGCCCTCACCCACAACGAGACCTCCACCGGTGTCGCGATGCCCCTGCGGCGCGTCGCGGGCGCCGACGACGGCGCGCTCGTCCTGGTGGACGCCACCTCAGGCGCCGGCGGCCTGCCGGTGGACGTCACCGAGACCGACGTCTACTACTTCGCCCCGCAGAAGTCCTTCGCCGCCGACGGCGGCCTGTGGCTGGCGCTGTTCTCCCCGGCCGCGCTGGAGCGCGCGGAGCGGATCGCCGCCTCCGGCCGCCACATCCCGGCGTTCTTCGACCTGCCGACCGCGATCGACAACTCGAAGAAGAACCAGACGTACAACACCCCCGCGCTGACCACCCTCTTCCTGCTGAACCAGCAGCTGGAGTGGATCAACGGCCAGGGCGGTCTGGAGTGGGCCGTCTCCCGCACCGCCGACTCCTCCTCGCGCCTGTACACCTGGGCCGAGAAGTCCGAGCACGCCACGCCGTTCGTCACCGACCCGGCCAAGCGCTCCCAGGTCGTCGGCACGGTCGACTTCGCCGACGGCATCGACGCCGCCGCCATCGCCAAGGTGCTGCGCGCCAACGGCATCGTGGACACCGAGCCGTACCGCAAGCTCGGCCGCAACCAGCTGCGCGTCGCGATGTTCCCGGCCGTCGACCCGGCCGACGTGGAGGCGCTGACCGCCTGCGTCGACTACGTCGCCGAGCGGCTCTGACCCCAGCCGCACGCGAAAGCCGGTGGGCACGGGTGCCCGCCGGCTTTCGCGCGCTCAGGACGGGCGACCGCCCCGGCGCAGCAGCCGGCGGCCCGCGAGGACGACCGCGGCCAGCGCGGCGATGGTCAGGGCGCCGACCGTGAACTGCCCCACCGACCGCTGCCCGCCGCCGTCCCCCGGTGCCTGCGCCCCGCCGCCCGTGGCGGACGACGAACCGGACGGCGGGGCGCCGGCCTTGCGGACGTCGTCGGGACGGTCGTCCCCGGTCAGGAGGACCCGGTAGACCTCGCTGTCCTGGCCCTCGCTGCCGTACATCAGGGCGCGTCCGTCGGTGGTGAAGGTCACGGACTCGCCCTGCCGCTGCAGCGGAACGTGCATCTGGTCGATGCGGTGCGGGGTGCCGTCCGCCCAGCGGTACATCAGGGCGCCGAAGTAGCCGCGCAGCACCAGGCGGCTGCCGTCCGGGGAGAAGGCGCCGTCGGTGATCCACAGCGGGATGTCGGTGGTGCGCCGGAAGATGTTCGTGCCGGAGGCGGTCATCCGCGCCGGGCCCTCGTAGAGCGCGCCGCCGTCCTCGTTCTTGCTGGCGATCCAGATCCGGCCGGTGCGCGGGTCGACCATCATGGCCTCCGCGTTCCGCGGCCCGGCGTCGTACTTCACGACGTACTGGGTGGCCCGCACCGTCTGGTCGGCCAGGCGCTTGGGCTCCGGGAAGCGGTAGATCCACACGTACGGCCAGCTGCCGCCGAGGTTGTCGCCGATGTCGCCGACGTAGATGTCGCCGTCCGGGCCGATGGAGATGGCCTCCACGTCGCGCGGGCGGCCGATGCCGCGCAGGGTCACGGTGGCGACGGTCTTGCCGGTCGCTGAGTCCACGGCGTAGACGTACGGGCCGTCGTCGCTGTCGTTGTGCGTCCAGTAGACGCCCTTGTGGAGCCGGCTGGCGGCCAGGCCGCTCGACTCGGTGATCCGCGGGTCCGTCATGGTGAAGGCCAGGGACTCGCCGTCGTCGGCGGCCGCGGTGCCGGCGATGCCGGGGACGCCGAGGAGCGGGACCGTGACGAGTGCCGAGGCCGCGGCCGCGGCGAGCAGGGGGCGCATGCGCATGCGCCCAGCCTGCCAGGTGCGCGGCTCAGCCGACGTCGAGGGCGCCGTCCGGCCGCGCTGGAGCCGCCTTTCGCATGCGCCTGTGGTGGTCTTGCCTTGCGCGGCGGCGCGTCCGGGACGTGCAGCGGTGTGCGGGGCGGGCGGCACCTCCGCGCCGTGCTTCGGCGCTGCGGCGAGCAGGGGGCGCTTGTGCGTGCGACCTGCCTGCGGGCGCTGTCCGACGGCGCTGGAGCCGCCTTTCGCGTGCGCCTGTGGCGGTCTTGCCTTGCGCGGCGGCGCGTCCGGGACGTGCAGCCGGGTGCCCGTCGTGCTCCCGCGCCGCCGCGCGGGACCCGCACGGGTCCAGTCGGTGCGCGGCGAGGGAGGTGATCCAGGCGAAGGGGCCCCGCCAAGGTGGCCGTTCCGCACCAGAAGCGACGACCCCGGGTGCGGAACGGCCCCCTCGGCAGGGCCGCTTCGGGCGCGGGGAGATGGGCCGCCTCCCGCCCGGCGGGGAGTGCCTATCATCTCGTCCATGTCCCGACTGTCCCGCGCACCCTTCCCATCCCGTGCGCCTCGCACCTCGTGGATGTTCGTCGGCGACTCCATGACCATCGGCAGCGCGGGCGACCTCACGTGGCGCTACCGCATGTGGCGGCACCTGAGCTCGCTCGGCGAGCCGTTCGCGATCGTCGGCCCGCGCACCGCGCTGTACGACGCGACGGCCGACGCCGCGGTCTCCCACGCCTACGGCGACCCCGCCTTCCCGCGGGAGGCGCGCCGCCACCTGGCCGGCTGGGGCGAGGGCTGGCTGCACATGGCGCCGCTGATCGAGGACGCGGTGCGCGAGCACCGGGCGGACGTGCTGCTGGTCTCCCTCGGGCTGATAGACCTCGGCTTCTACACCGACCCCGCGCAGACCGAGGACAACCTGCGGCTGTTCGTCGAGCGGGCGCGGGCCGCCAACCCCCGTGTCGCCGCCGTGCTGTTGCCGGTCATCCCCAACACCCGCTGCGCACAGGACCCCGGATTCGCCGCGCAGTGCGAGGAGTTCAACACCCGCACCGCCAAAGCCGTCGCGGACCTGGCCACGTCCGCGTCGCCACTGCTGCTGGCCTCCCGCCCGGCCGGCTGGGACCTCGCCCGGCACACCTACGACGGCACCCACCCCAACGCCGCGGGGGAGCACCTGCTCGCCGCCGCCTTCGCCGACGCGATGCACCAGGCGTGGGGCACCGGGGGGCCCTACCGGGGCGCTCCGGCGGACCCGGCGGCCACGGCGAACGGCGCTTGATTCGAGCGCACTCGAAGAGCTTGGCTGGTGGCCCATGGAGTACACACAGCTCGGACGCACCGGACTCAAGGTCAGCCGGCTCGTACTGGGAACGATGAACTTCGGCCCGCAGACGGACGAGGCCGACAGCCACGCGATCATGGACGCCGCCCTGGACGCCGGCGTCAACTTCTTCGACACCGCCAACGTCTACGGCTGGGGCGAGAACAAGGGCCGCACCGAGGAGATCATCGGCACCTGGTTCGCCAAGGGCGGCGGCCGCCGCGAGAAGACGGTCCTCGCGACCAAGGTGTACGGCAACATGGGCGCCGACGGCACGCCCTGGCCCAACGACGACAAGCTCTCCGCGCTCAACATCCGCCGCGCGTGCGAGGCGAGCCTGAAGCGGCTGGGCACCGACCACATCGACCTCTACCAGTTCCACCACGTCGACCGTGCGACGCCGTGGGAGGAGATCTGGCAGGCCGTCGACGTCCTGGTGCAGCAGGGCAAGGTGCTCTACGCCGGGTCGTCGAACTTCGCCGGCTGGCACATCGCCCGCGCCAACGAGGCCGCCGCGCGCCGCGGTTCGCTCGGCCTGGTCAGCGAGCAGTGCCTGTACAACCTGGCCGAGCGGCGCGCCGAGATGGAGGTCATCCCGGCGGCCGAGGCCTACGGCCTGGGCGTCATCCCCTGGTCGCCGCTGAACGGCGGGCTGCTGGGCGGCGCGCTGCGCAAGGAGCGCGAGGGCGGCGGCTCCCGCTCGACCTCCGGCCGCGCCGCCGACTCGCTGAAGGACAGCGCGGTGCGCACCCAGGTGCAGTCGTACGAGGACCTGGTCGACAAGGCGGGCCTGCAGCCCGGCGACGTCGCCCTGGCCTGGCTGCTGACCCGGCCCGGCGTGACCGGACCGATCGTCGGCCCGCGCACCCGCGAGCAGCTCGACTCCGCGCTGCGCGCGGTCGAACTGGAGCTGCCGGAGGACCTGTTGGCCGACCTCGACGGCGTCTTCCCCGGCACCGGTCCGTCCCCGGAGGCCTTCGCCTGGTGAGCCCGGCCCGCGGCCCGGGCGGCCCCGGTGCGGACGCCGTCCGTGCCGGGGCCGCCCCGTCCGGCGCAAGCGCCCGGTCCGGTCGCAGATTCACCCGGTCGGGCGCACGATGAGGGTATGACGACAGCCAAACAGATCATGCATCCAGGCGCCCGTGCGATCCCGGCGACCGAGAGCCTCGACCGGGCCGCGCAGCTCATGCGCGAACTCCACGTCGGCGCGCTCCCCGTCCATGGATCGGACGACCGGATGATGGGCATCATCACGGACCGCGACATCGTCGTGAAGTGCGTGGCGGCCGGCCGTGATCCGTCGAAGGTCACCTGCGGGGACCTCTGCGAGGGCACCCCGCGGTGGATCGACGCCGAGGCGGACGTCAACGACGTGCTCAGCGAGATGGAGACCCACCGCATCAAGCGGCTGCCGGTCGTCGAGAACAAGAAGCTCATCGGGATGATCACCGAGGCCGATCTGGCCCGGCACCTCACCGACGAGCAGATCGCCGAGTTCGTCGCGAACGTCTACGCCGAGACCTGATCCGCACCGGGCCCGGGGGCGCCGCCGTCAGCGGACCAGCGCGCTCACGACCACCACGACCACCAGCAGGGCGAGGGCGGCGGTCATCACTCGGGTTCGGGTCTTCGGGTTCACACTCCGAGGTTAACCCCAGCGGTTCAGTGCCCCAGCGGGCAGGTCCGCAGTCTCTCGTAGCGGGGCTGGGCGCCCGGCACCCCAGGTGCGGGCGGATGGCTCCGCACGAGGGCGATGGCGTCGGCCGTCCACACGGTGCCCCGGAAGGCGCCGAGCGCGTCGGTGAAGGGCCGCAGGCCAACCCGGCCGCGGTTGCCGCGCTGGCGGGCGAGGGTCAGATGGGCGTGGAAGCGGCCGTGCTCGTCCTCGTAGGAGACGCCGGCCCGCCGGGCGGCCGCCTGGGCGGCCTCCGCCAGACGTGCCGTGCTCCGGCCGTCCCGGCCGAGATCCCCGTCCGGCCCCGCCTCGTCCAGTCCCGCCCACAAGGTGCGGTCCCCGAAGCGGCCACCCCCGGCCAGACCGGCGCGGTACGGCTGATGGCGCCGGGCCGCCCGGTCCAGGCGCTCGACGAGCCCGGGGACCAGGTCCGGCCCGACCTCGCCGAGGAACGCCAGCGTCACGTGCCACCCGGCCCGTTCCGTCCACCTCAGCCCGTCGGCGTCCGGCAGGGCACGCAGCGCGTCCACCGCGGCACCGAGTTCCGCCAGCGCCGCCCTGGGGGGCACGACCGCCACGAACAGCCTCATGCTCCCCAGGGTGCCGCCATGCGCCCTAGCTCGCGATGTCGCCGTACCCCTCGACGTCGCGCGGGTCGCGGGGGCCCGGGCCCACGTAGCGGGCCGACGGGCGCACCAGACGCCCGGTGCGCTTCTGCTCCAGGATGTGCGCCGACCAGCCGGCGGTGCGGGCGCAGCTGAACATCGAGGTGAACATGTGCGCCGGGACCTCGGCGAAGTCCAGCATGATCGCCGCCCAGAACTCGACGTTCGTCGCCAGTACGCGGTCGGGGCGCCGTGCGTGCAGCTCCTCCAGCGCGGCCTTCTCCAGCGCCTCGGCGATCTCGAAGCGGGGCGCGCCCAGTTCCTGGGCGGTGCGCCGCAGCACCCGCGCACGGGGGTCCTCGGCCCGGTAGACGCGGTGGCCGAAGCCCATCAGGCGCTCGCCCTTGTCGAGGGCCTGCTTGACGTACGCCGTGGCGTCGCCGGTGCGCTCGATCTCCTCGATCATGCCGAGCACCCGTGAGGGCGCGCCGCCGTGCAGCGGGCCGGACATCGCGCCCACCGCGCCCGACAGGGCGGCGGCCACGTCGGCGCCGGTCGAGGCGATGACCCGGGCGGTGAAGGTGGAGGCGTTCATGCCGTGCTCGGCGGCGGACGTCCAGTAGGCGTCCACGGCCTTGACGTGCTTGGGGTCGGGCTCGCCGCGCCAGCGGATCATGAAGCGCTCGACGACCGTCTCGGCCTTGTCGATCTCGCTCTGCGGCACCATCGGCAGCCCTTGGCCGCGGGCCGACTGCGCCACGTAGGACAGCGCCATGACCGCGGCCCGCGCCAGGTCCTCGCGCGCCTGCTCGGCGTCGATGTCCAGCAGCGGTTTCAGGCCCCAGACCGGGGCCAGCATCGCCAGCGCCGACTGCACGTCGACGCGGATGTCCCCGGAGTGCACGGGGATCGGGAAGGGCTCGGCCGGCGGCAGCCCGGGGTTGAAGGCGCCGTCGACCAGCAGGCCCCACACGTTTCCGAAGGAGACGTGGCCCACGAGGTCCTCGATGTCCACGCCTCGGTAGCGGAGAGCGCCGCCTTCCTTGTCGGGTTCGGCGATCTCCGTTTCGAAGGCGACGACTCCCTCGAGTCCGGGTACGAAGTCGGACATCAGGCGGCTCCTCTTGATGCGGTCGACGATCGGCGGGGGCGGTGCTTGTGGCACGGGGTGTGGCACGGAGTGCCCGAACGATATCTCCGGGTGTCCGTCGGCGCTGTGAGCCCACGGATACCCGGCCTGTAAGTCTGTCCCCTCCCGCTGACGGCGTGAAGCGTGAGGTGGGGCACATACTTTGCGGCACACCGTGCCGCGGGGGCGGGCGCCGTGCTGCAAGATGTGCGGGTGCAGCACCTCCACCACGATCCCGCCGCCATGCGCAAGCAGTACCGCGCCCGCGGACTGGCCGAGGCCGAGCTGGCCGCCGACCCGTACACGCAGTTCGCGCGCTGGTTCGCCGACGCCGTGAACGGCGGCATCGACGAGCCCAACGCCATGGTCGTCTCCACCGCGGACGCCGAGGGGCGGCCCAGTTCCCGGACCGTCCTGCTGAAGAGCTACGACCACCGCGGCTTCGTCTTCTTCACCAACTATCGGTCCAGGAAGGGCCGAGAGCTCGGCGAGCGGCCGTACGCCTCGCTCCTCTTCCCCTGGCACCCGATCGCCCGGCAGGTCATCGTCGGCGGCCGGGTGGAGCGCGTGACGCGGGAGGAGACCGAGGCGTACTTCCGCACCCGGCCGCACGGCTCCCGGGTCGGGGCCTGGGCCAGCGAGCAGTCCTCCGTGGTCGGCACACGGGAGGAGCTGGAGCGCCGGTACGCGGAGCTGGCCGAGCGCTGGCCCGAGGAGACGGAGGTGCCGGTGCCGCCGCACTGGGGCGGCTTCCGGGTGATCGCGCGGACCGTGGAGTTCTGGCAGGGCCGGGAGAACCGGCTCCACGACCGCCTGCTGTACGAGGCGGACGGCGACTGGACGGTGCGGCGGCTGGCGCCGTAGGCCCCGCCGGGGCGAGGCCCGCAGACGCAGGCGACCCGCGGGCTGCTCCCTGGACGGAGGCCGTCCAGGCATCGGCCGGACGAATCCGACGAGCCCGCGGGTCGGGTGACTGCGATGGATTGGCCCGCGTCGCGCATCGCGCGCAGGCGAGGAGCGCGGTGCTAGCCCGCAGCCACCTCACGCGTCCGATGGGAACTCATTCTCCGGACCACCTCCCTTCGTGTGTGCCGCCACTCTAAGAAGCGGTCCGTCGCGCCACAACCTATTTTTTTGCGTCTCCCGTCACCCTTTAATGCACCCGCCGCCGGTGCGCACCGATTTCGGCGAACTGGCTGTGTCCTGGGTCACATCCGGGTTGAATGTTCCGACGTGCAGTCATTCGATGCGACGCCGCAGCTGCTCGCCGCGCTCCTCGACGGCATGGAGGCCGGACTCTGTGCCTTCGACCGCGACGGAGTGATCACGCACTGGAACACCGAGGCCGTGCGCATCCTGGGGTGGACACCCGAGGAGGCCGTCGGCCGCAAGGGCTTCGCCGGCTGGGCGGCGCGCACGGCCGACGCCGAGGAGGTCCGCTCCCGGCTGCTCGCCGTGATGGACGCCGCCGGGCGGCAGGTGCACGAGTTCGCGCTGCTGACCAAGGACGGCCGCCGGGTGCTGGTGCGCACCCAGTCCGCCGCCGTCCAGGGCGCCGACGGCCGCCCGGCCGGGGTCTACTGCGCGTTCTCCGAGGTGCACGCCCAGATCGACCTGGAACGCTCGATCGCCCTGAGCGAGGCGCTGTTCGACGACGCCTCCTCCGGTGTCGTCCTGGTCGACGCGGACCTGCGCCCCGTCGTCGTCAACGCGTACGCCGCCAGGGTGCTGCACACCAGCCGGGACGCGCTCCTCGGGCGGCCGCTGGGTGACTTCCTCGACCAGGGCGTGGAGGAACTGGAGTCCGCGATGCAGCACGTGCTCGCGGAGGGCGCGCCTCCGGCGCCGTCCGAGCTGTGGGTGGGCCTGCGTGAGGAGGGCGGCACGCGCTGCTGCTGGCGCAGCAGCTTCGTGCGGCTCGGCTCGCCGCTGGGCGAGGAGCCGGTGCCGCTGGGGGTGGGCTGGCTGTTCCACGACATCACCGACGCCAAGGTCGCCGAGCGGGAGGCGGCGGTGCTGCGCTTCCGCAGCAACCAGCTGCAGCGGGCGGCCCGGGCGGTCGCCGAGTGCCGGGAGCCGATGGAGGCCGCCACCTGCTACGTGGACTTCGCGCTCGCGGGCTTCGCCGAGAACGCGCTGCTGGACGTGCTCACCGGGGACGGGACCCGGCTGGTGCGCGCCGCCGCCACGCCCTCCGGCGGCTCCGGTCCCTGCCTGCCCGTGGCCGGTGGTATCCCCGTGCGCTACGGGGAGGGCCATCCCGCGCTCCAGGCGGTGGCCCGCACCGGGGCCGTGCGCGCCTCCTTCGGCGCGCTCGCGGGCTCAGAACCGGCCTCCCGCGCCCAGATCGACGCGTGGTCCGCCGCCCGCCGCTGGCCCGACGGCACGGTGCACGGCCTGTGCGCCGTGCTGCGCAGCCGCGGCCGCACCCTGGGCACGCTCACCTTCCTGCGCGGCATGGGGCGGCGCCCCTTCGACCGCGTGGACGCGGCCTTCGCGGAGGACGTGGCGCTGCGGGTGGCCGCGGCCCTGGACCTGGCGCCGCGGGGGCGGTAGGCCCGGGGCCCGGGTGGGGACATGCGCTCAGTGGCGGTAGAAGATCCGGTCCCGGTACGCGTCGAAGACCGCCGCGTTCCACTCGTGGCCGCCGTCCACGTTGCCCGAGCGCAGCATCGGAGGGGTGGTCCCGCGCTCCGCGAGCCGCTGCGCCGCCGTCGCGACGACCGCCTGCATCAGCGCGCTGGTGACCACGGTGGAGGCGGGCCCGAAGGGCGCCGGGACGGCCGCGTGGGACAGCTCGGCGTCGCCGAGGGCGATCTTGCTGTCGAGGACGATGTCGCAGTGGTCCTTCAGGAACGTCCCGCTGGAGTGCCGCGACCGGGTCTCCTTCGCGTACGCGACCGAGGTGACGCCGATGACCTTGACCCCCATCGCCCGCGCGTCCCGCGCCATCTCCACGGGCAGGGCGTTGCGTCCGGACAGGGAGACGATCACCAGCACGTCGCCCGCGCGCAGCGGCGAGGTGCGCAGCACGACCCCGGCGAGGCCGTCGACCTGTTCGAGGGCGCTGCCGAGGGTGGCCGGGACGACGTCCACGCCGACCGCGCCGGGCACCGCGAGCAGGTTGACCAGGGCGAGCCCGCCGGCGCGGTAGACGACGTCCTGGGCGGCGAGCGAGGAGTGCCCGGCCCCGAAGGCGAAGACCCGCCCCCCGCCGGCCACGGCGTCCGCGACGGCGGTGGCGGCCGCCTCGATTCCCTCGGACTCCTCGTCCCTCACGCGCCGCAGGAGTGCGATGGCGGCGTCGAAATATGTGGCGGCCAGATCGGTCATGCCGGCAACCGTGGTGCGCGCGGCGTCCGCCTGTCAACCGCAGGGGACCGGTTGTCGGTCCGATGCGTCAGAATTGAGGCCAGGGCCACGCACGAGCCACCGAGGGGCACGCATGTCCGGACTCATCGACACGACGGAGATGTATCTCCGTACCATCCTGGAGCTGGAAGAGGAAGGCGTGGTCCCCATGCGCGCCCGAATCGCCGAGCGGCTGGACCAGAGCGGTCCGACCGTGAGCCAGACCGTCGCACGCATGGAGCGCGACGGTCTGGTGCACGTGGCCGGCGACCGGCATCTGGAGCTGACCTCGGAGGGCCGCCGCATCGCCACCCGCGTGATGCGCAAGCACCGGCTGGCCGAGTGCCTGCTGGTCGACGTGATCGGCCTGGAGTGGGAGCACGTGCACGCGGAGGCCTGCCGCTGGGAGCACGTGATGAGCGAGGCCGTCGAGCGCCGCGTCCTGGAGCTGCTGCGGCACCCGACGGAGTCGCCGTACGGGAACCCGATCCCGGGCCTGGAGGAGCTGGGCGACAAGGACGGCGCGGACCCGTTCCTGGATGAGGGCATGGTCAGCCTGAGCGAGCTGGAGAGCGGGCTCTCCGAGGCGAGTGTGGTCGTGCGGCGGATCGGCGAGCCCATCCAGAACGACGCGCAGTTGATGTACACGCTGCGGCGGGCCGGCGTGCAGCCCGGCGCGGTGGTGTCCGTGACCCCCTCGGCGGGCGGTGTGCTGGTCGGCAGCGGCGGCGAGGCCGCGGAGCTGAGCAGCGAGACCGCCTCGCACGTGTTCGTCGCCAAGCGGTAGGCGTCGCGTCCGGCGCTCCGGCGGGCGGGCGCTTCGCCGGGCCCTCGTGGTGGGAGGGACTCCGGCGCCTCCCCGTGCGCCGGAATCCCGTCCTCCCCCCCGGTTCCCCCGTTCCCCCCCCGTTCCCCCTGGTCCCCGTGGAGGCCACCCGGATCCCCGAGCTGTCCGGGTGGCTCCCCGCTGCCCGTCTTCCCCGCCGGGCCGCGTCCCGCTGAAGTCCTCCCCTCGGCACGCGCCGACAATCCTTGAGCGCTGTCACTCGAAAGAGCGGTGTTGCGCGTGTGAAGAGGCTTCTCGAACAGAAATTCGATAGCGTGGGGTCCTGAGAACGTCACGCACCAGGGGGCGCCACATGGCCAGGCGTAGGGAAATCACCGGAGCGGACGGCCTTCCGCTCACCGCGTGGGAGCACGCCGGTGGGCCGGGAGCGGCCTCCGGCCCCGCCGTACTGCTGCTGCACGGGCTGATGGGCCGTGCCTCGCAGTGGGCCGGCACCGCCCGGCGGCTCGTCGGCCGCCACCGCGTCGTCGCGCTGGACCAGCGCGGGCACGGCGGCAGCCCCAAGCCCGAGGGGCCGTACACGCGGGAGGCGTACGTCGGCGACGCCGCCGCCGCGATCGAGCAGCTGGGGCTCGGCCCGGCCGTCGTCATCGGGCATTCGATGGGCGCCCTGACCGCGTGGCAGCTCGCCGCCCGCCGGCCGTCCCTGGTGGGCGCCGTAGTGCTGTGCGACATGCGCGCGGCGGCCGTCGGGGAGGCCGATCAGCGCTCCTGGGAGGACTGGTTCCGTGCCTGGCCGGTGCCCTTCGCCAGCCTGGACGCGGTGCGCCGGTGGTTCGGCGAGGAGGATCCCTGGACGGAGGGCCGCCGTCCGGCCCGCGGGGAGTTCTTCGCCGAGGTGATGGAGCAGGCCGCCGACGGCTGGCGCCCGGTGTTCGACCGGCGTCACATGCTGCGCTCCCGTGAGCCCTGGGTGCACGACGCCCACTGGGACGAACTGGCCCAGGTCGCGTGCCCCGCCCTCGTGGTGCGCGGCCTGGACGGCGACCTCGGCCGCGCGGAGGCCCAGGAGATGGTCCGTGTCCTGCCCCGGGGCGCGTACGCGGAGGTTCCCGACGCCGGGCACCTGGTCCCCTGGGACCAGCCCGAGGCCTGGCACACGGCGATCGAGGGCTTCCTCGCGGACGTCGCGGAGGCGCCGGTGTGCCGCGCGGGCTGACGCCGCGCGGCAGGGTTCAGGCGAAGACGACCGTGCGGTGTCCGTTGAGCAGCACGCGGTGCTCGCTGTGCCACTTCACGGCCCGCGCCAGGGCCTGGCACTCCACGTCCCGGCCGACGGCGACCAGTTGATCGGGCGTCAGGTCGTGGCCGACGCGTTCGACCTCCTGCTCGATGATCGGCCCCTCGTCGAGGTCCGCCGTCACGTAGTGCGCCGTGGCGCCGATGAGTTTCACGCCGCGGGCGTGGGCCTGGTGGTAGGGGCGGGCGCCCTTGAAGCTCGGCAGGAAGGAGTGGTGGATGTTGATGATCCGCCCGGACAGCTCCTTGCAGAGGTGGTCCGAGAGGACCTGCATGTAGCGGGCGAGGACGACCAGCTCCACGCCCTCCTTCTCCACCAGCGCCAGCAACTGGGTCTCGGCCTCGGCCTTGGTCTCCTTGGTCACCGGGATGTGGTGGAAGGGGATGCCGTAGGAGCCGACCAGCTCCGCGAAGTCGGTGTGGTTGGACACGACGGCGGCGATCTCGACCGGCAGCGCGCCGATGCTGGTGCGGAAGAGCAGATCGTTGAGGCAGTGGCCGTACTTGCTGACCAGCAGGACGATCCGCATCCGCTCACCGGACGGCGTGATCTGCCAGTCCATGCCGTAGGCGTCCGCGACGGCCGCGAAGCTGGCCCGCAGCTTCTCCGCTCCCACCGGGTGGTCCGACGTGAAGTGCACCCTCATGAAGAACAGTCCCGTGTCCCGGTCACCGAACTGCTGGCTGTCCTCGATGTTGCACCCGGTCATGAAGAGGTAGCTCGACACGGCGTGCACGATGCCCGGCTTGTCGGGGCAGGACAGCGTGAGGATGTACTGCTCGGACGGCTGCTGCGACTCGTCGACGGCGTTCACGGGCCTAGCCTCGCACACGCGGTGCCGGCTGATCCAAGACGTCCACGGGCCGGTCGCCGGGCAGTCCCGTCAGGCGGTGCGCATGTAGATCTTGAGCACGTCCAGGGAACGCGGCGGCGTGTCCGGGTCCTCGCCGTCCGCGGTCGCCAGGCGCACGTGCGCCTCGCGGGCCGCGCGGACCGCCTCGGCCCAGGCGTGGTGCTCCAGGTACGCCGAGATCGGCGCGTCGGCGCCCACCTGGTGCAGGATCTTCAGGACCCGCAGCACGGCCACGTCGACGAGCGCGGCCTCCTGCGAGTCGCGGAAGACCGTTCCGACGTACTTCTCGGCGGACCAGTTGTCGAGCCAGGTGTCCTCGACCAGGCGGTAGACGGCGTCCGTCACGTCCCCGTAGCCGGGCCGGCCGGCCAGCCAGGTCTCCTGGTGGAAGACCGGGTCGCTGATCATGTGCAGCGCGGAGCGCACATTGGCGCGCCAGCGCCACCACGGCATGTCGTTGAGCGGCATGTCTCCCATCGTGGAGGAGCGGACACGCCGGCGGGAAGACTTCTCGGCACTCTGCACAGTGCACGATCGTACGTGCTCCAGATAGGAGCACATTATTTTCACCCTCCCGTGGCTCTGCGTTCCCTTGCGTTCACCCTGGAGTTGCGGAAGGAGCGGAATCGTCCCGTTCCATGAGTGATTGGCGTTCGCGAACGGCCGTCCCCCTCGTCAGCGCGGCGGCCGGCGTCGCTCTGCTGGTCGGCTGCGGCGTGCTCCCGGGGGGGACTGGGGGTTCGACCGGACCCATTGTCGTGATGACGTGGGCCCCACAGGGAACCAATGCGACCAACATGCCGGGTATGCCGGCCATGGCGAGTACCTTCGCCAAGTACGTCAACGCCAAGGGCGGTATCGGCGGACGTGAGCTGAAGGTCGTCAACTGCAACGAGCACAACACCTCGCTGGGCGCGCAGGATTGCGCGCAGCGTGCCGCGGACGAGGGCGCTGTCGCGGTCGTCGGTTCGTACAGCCAGTACGGCGCGGCGTTCACCTCCACGCTGGAGGCCGAGGGCATCCCCTACATCGGCGGCTACGGCGTCACGCAGGACGAGTTCGAGAGCCCGCTGTCGTACCCGATCAACGGTGGCCTGACCACGCTCATGGCCGGCAACGGCCGTCAACTGGCGGGCAAGTGCGACAAGGTGAGCCTGGTCCGCCCCGACACGGCGGCCGGCGACCTGTTCGCCCGTTTCCTCGACACGGGCCTGCAGGACGCCGGGCGCACGAAGGCGACGGACCTGCGCGCCAAGGAGGACTCCACCGACTACAACGCGATCGCCCGGCAGGCGGTCGGCGAGAACAAGGCCGGCGAGTGCGTCAGCGCGGCCCTCGGCGACAAGACCGCCGGCTTCTTCGACGCGTTCCGCCGCACCACCACCCATGACGCGCTGACCGGCAAGGACGAGAAGCCGAAGGCCCTGATCGCCTCCGTGCTCGGCAGCGTGCAGCAGTCCACGCTCGACAGCACCGGCGGCGCGAGCAGCCCGCTGGAGGGCGCGTACGTCACCGGCTGGTACCCCCCGGCCTCCGACGCGCGCTGGGCGACGATGCGCGAGGCGATCAGCAAGTACGCCTTCGGCAACAACGACATCGACCCCGACGACCCCGGCGTGCAGACCACGTGGATCGCCTACACGGCCTTCGCCGAGGTCGTCGACGAGATCGGCCGGGACGCGCCGATCACCGCCGCCACGGTGAAGCAGGCGTTCGACCAGGCGCACGGGATCTCCACCGGCGGGCTCACCCCGCCGCTGGGATGGCGTGAGCAGGACGCCGCCTCGATCATCGACCAGCCGCGCATGGTCAACGGCAAGGTGACCTACCAGAAGGTCGTCAAGGGCCAGTTGGTCGCCGTGAGCAGCGGCTTCGTCGACATGACGAAGACGCTGGAGAACGCCCCCCGCGACTGAGCGCGGGCGCCCGGACCCGGACGGCGCCGGTACCGCATCGCGAAAGCCCCGGAGCCGTGTGCTCCGGGGCTTTCGCGCGGGCCGCCGCGCCCGGTCAGATCTGGGTGTACTGGTGCTCGGTGAGGTTGTACTTCTTGGCGATGGAGTTCCACAGGCCGACGGCCGTCTTCTTGGCGTGCGTCGCGTTGCCGCTCTCGTTGTTGCCGGCGGCGGTCTGCGGAGTGTTGCGGGCCTTGCCGTGCTTGCACAGGTGCTTGCCCTGCTTCACCTGGTCGGCCCAGGCCGCGTAGTGGTTGTCGGCGGCGGCCGAGGCCGTCCACGCCTTGTTGAGGGCGTCCACCAGCTCCTGGTGACGGGGCAGCTGGTCCACGGAAAGGGTCTTCAGCCGCGCCATGAGCTCGCCGCGCTGCTTGGCCGCCGCCCGCAGGTCTGCGGCCGCCTGGTCGAGGTCGTCGCACTTGGTGATGTTCGCCACCGCGTTGATGACGGAGGTGCGGCTGCCGCCGCTCTGCCTCAGCAGCTGGTCCAGCTGCTTGGCCTGGTTCTCCGCCGCGTCCGCGCCGCCCCCGGAACCGTCGGGCGCCGTGGAGGAGGAGGGGACCTGGCTCGAGCTCGCCGCAGGGGTGCCGTCGTCGCCGCCGCTCATGAGCGCGCCGGCGGCGAGGCCGGCTATCGCGCAGCCGCCCACCACGATGCCTATGAGGGCCATCGGGGACAGCTTGCGGCTCCGCCGGGGCTCCTCGTAGCCGTCGTACGCGTCGTACGACGGGGCCGGGGGCGGCTGCTGGTACACCGGCGGCTGGTAGGCGGGCTGCGGCTGGAGGTGCTGCGGCTGCGCCGGGCTGTCCTGGCGGTACAGGTGGCCGAAGTCGTCCTGCGGCTCCGGCTGGGCCTCCTGCGGGTAGCCGTACGCCGGTGCCGCCGGGGACTGGGGTTGCGGCAGGTACTGCGCCTGCTGCGGGGACAGGTCCTCGTAGCGGGGCAGGTGCTGCGTCGCGTCCGCGGCACCCGGGGCGCCGGGCCGGACATCGAACGCCGACTGGGGCGCCGCCGGGAACGGGGGCAGCAGCTGGGTGGCGTCGGCCTGGCCCTGGAACTGCGGCAGGGGCTGTCCGGCGTCCTGCGCGGCCGGGGGCTGGGCCTGCGGGTAGGGCGGGAACATCTGCGTCGCGTCGCTGTCCGGTACGGGCGCCTGGTGCCCGTAGTAAGGGTCCTGCTGCGCCGGCTGCCGGCCCCAGGGCTGCCCGCCGGCCGGCCCGCCGCTCCACGTCGGGGGCAGCTCGGGCTCAGGTGCGCGCCCCTGCGCGGGCAGCACCACGCCCTCGTGCACCTCCGGATACGCCTCGTCACCGCGTCCGCCGTGCATCACCGCTACCTCTGCCTTCTCCGTCGACACGGAATCGTCGGCTCACGCTACCGGGTCGGCTTCGCAAGGCACCACGCCGCGGGGGGTCCACGAAGTCCCCGCCGGGTGCCTCGGCGCAGAACAAGGTGCCCGCGGTGGTGGGTTGATGTCGTTCGCATAACAATTCGGGTTCGCCCTCCGGTCGTCCGGAGGGCGAACCCCGGTCAGGCCGCCGCCTCCTGCTCCTCCAGGCGGGCGTCGAACTCCCGGACCGCGGATTCCGCCGCGTACGGCTGGAGACGCGTCCGCAGGTCCTCCAAGTACTCCGCCCCGCGGTTGGAACGCAGCGTGGACAGCAGTTCCACGGCCTGCGCCCCGGTGTGGCAGGCCTGTTCGACCTCGCGCTGCTGCACCTGCGCCTGGGCCAGCACCAGGAGCCCGATCGCGCGTCGGCGGGCCTTCTCCGGACCCAGGGCGGACAGCGCCTCCTCGGCGCGGCGCGCGGCCTGCGGCGCCTGGTTGAGGTCGCGGTGGCAGTGCGCCAGTTCGTCGGCGAGGTAGGCCTGATTGAAGTGGGCGATCCAGTCCGGGTCGTCCTCCGGGGCCGAGCGCTCCAGTGCCTCCACGGCCTGCCCGGCCACCGCGCCGCAGGCCCGTGCGTCGCCCATCAGGGCGTGGCCGCGTGCCTCCGCGGCGTAGAACATGGCCTGCGCGGTCGCGGTGACCTGGCCCCGGGCGCCCTCCTGTGCGGCGCGGGCGAGTTGGGCGATCTCGCGCGGATTGCCGAGCTGCGCGGCGAGGTGGCTCATCCCGGCCGCGAGCACGTAGCCCCCGTACGCCCGGTCGCCGGCCGCCTGGGCCAGCCGCAGCGCCTGGATGTAGTAGCGCTGGGCGAGTCCGGGCTGCCCGGTGTCGACCGCCATGTAGCCGGCGAGCTCCGTCAACCGCGCGACGGCGGAGAAGAGCTGACGTCCCGTCGCCTCGCGGTAGGAGCCCGCGAGGAGCCCGGAGACCACGCTGTTGAGGTAGTGCACCACCACCGGGCGCACGTGGCCGCTGCCGAACCGGTGGTCGAGCTCGTTCAGCGCCCGGGTGGTGGCCCGGACGGCCTCCACGTCGGACATGCCGACCCGCGGGCCGCCGGTGCGCGCGACCTGCGTGTCGGCGCGGGTGATCAGCCAGTCACGGCTCGGCTCGACCAGCGCGGAGGCGGCCACCGACGAGCCGGTCAGGAAGTCGCGGCGCCCCACGTCGCTGCGCCACAGCTCGCAGACCTGCTCGATCGCGCCCAGGACGGTGGGCGAGAAGTGCAGGCCGACACCGGTCGCGAGGTTCTTGCCGTTGGCCATGCCGATCTCGTCGATCGTCACGGTGCGGCCCAGCTTGCGGCCGATCGCCTCGGCGATGATCGCCGGGGCCCGGCCCCTGGGCTGCTGGCCGCGTAGCCAGCGGGCCACCGAGGTCTTGTCGTAGCGCAGGTCGAGGCCGTGCTCCGCCCCGCACATATTGACCCGGCGGGCCAATCCGGCGTTGGAGCAGCCGGCTTCCTGGATCAGTGCCTGCAGCCTTTCGTTGGGCTGACGTGCGACGAGCGGTCGTGCGGCCACGGGCTCCCCCTCATAGCTGCCGCTTGTGCGGGACCTCAAGATCCCTTGCTTGAAGATCCCTTCCCGGTACGCGCCTCTCGGATTCGCCGCAAACGCCATAATTTGCGGCGGGATGCATGCCTACACACCCAAGAGTGATTACCCGGATCATGTACGACCCTCTACCGCGCGCCCCCGCTCGTGCACCCGTGCGCCCGCCATGACCCGCGAGGTGGACGCGTCACCGCCCGTAACCCGTGCTCAGCGCCGCAGTTGTGATGGTCGTGGAAGACACCGTGGACGACACCCTCACAGCCTCCCGGCAGACCGCCGGCCAACTCCTCGACGCCGCGGTCCGTTACGCGGAGGAGCGGCACTGGGATGTGCTCCCCGGAGCCTGGCTCACCGACGGGACCGGTCCGGCCGCGGCTTACGCCGGCCGGCGCACCCCGTACTGCTCGTGCGGCGCGCCCCGCTGCCCGGCGCCCGGCGCGCACCCCCTCACGGCCGACTGGATCGGGCAGGCGAGCGGGAGCGCCGCCGCCGTGCGCCGGATGTGGCTGGCCCAGCCGGACGCCTCGATCCTGCTGCCGACCGGCCGCTCCTTCGACGCCATCGACGTCCCGGAGGTCGCCGGCTGTCTCGCGCTCGCCAGGATGGAGCGGATGGAGTTGCCGCTGGGCCCGGTGATCGGCACCCCGGACCGGCGGCTGATCTTCTTTGTGCTCCCCGGCGCCGGGGCGAAGGTGCCCGACCTGCTGCGGCGGCTCGGCTGGTCGCCGTCCTCACTGGACCTGGTCGTGCGCGGCGAGGGCGACTGGATCCCGGCCCCGCCCACCCGGCTGGCGGGCGGCCAGACCGTCCAGTGGGCCCGCAAGCCCACCGCGGTCAACCGCTGGCTGCCCGACACCGGGGAACTGCTCAGCCCCCTCGCCTACGCGTGCGGGCGGACCAGGTAGCCGCCGCGCTGTCGGCGCGGCGGCATAGGCTGGGCTGATGCCGAACGAACCCGCCACGCCGCCCGCCGTGCGCGTCCAGGGACTCTGGAAGCGCTTCGGGCAGCAGATCGCTGTCGCCGGGATCGATCTGACGCTGCCCGCCGGTCACTTCGTCGGGCTCGTCGGTCCCAATGGCGCGGGCAAGACCACGACGCTGTCCATGGTCACCGGGCTGCTGCGGCCGGACGACGGCACGGTCGAGGTCGCCGGCGCCGACGTCTGGCGCGACCCGGTCGCCGTGAAGTCCCGCATCGGCGTGCTGCCGGAGGGGCTGCGGCTCTTCGAGCGGCTCACCGGGCGCGAGCTGCTCGCGTACACCGGACGGCTGCGCGGCATCCCCGGGGCCGAGACCGACCGCAGGGCGGCCCAGCTGCTCGACGTCCTGGACCTCGCCGGGTCCGCGAACAAACTGGTCGTCGACTACTCGACCGGCATGCGCAAGAAGATCGGGCTCGCCGCGGCGCTGCTGCACAACCCCGAAGTGCTCTTCCTGGACGAGCCGTTCGAGGGGGTCGACCCGGTCTCCGCCCAGGTGATCCGCGGCGTCCTGGAGCGCTACACCGCCTCGGGCGCGACCGTGGTCTTCTCCTCCCACGTCATGGAACTGGTGGAGAGCCTGTGCGACTGGGTCGCCGTGATGGCGTCCGGCCGGATCGTCGCGCAGGGACGGCTCGCGGACGTCCGCGGGCAGGCGGCGACGCTGCAGGACGCCTTCCTCACGCTCGTGGGGGCCCACGACCGCGCGGAGGGCCGCGAGCTGGACTGGCTCGGCGGAGGCGGGACCGGTGCGGCCGGGACCGGCGGGTCCGGGACCGGCAAGGCCGGCGGCCGGGGAGCGGGACGGCCGTGACGGGGACCTTCGTACGGCTCAAGCTGTCCGTCATCCGCAACGGACTGCGGCAGTCGACCGGCCGCACGGTGGGCTGGATCGTCGGCACGCTCGCCGCCCTGCTGTACGCGCTCGGCCTCGCCACCGGGCTGGTCGTCCTGCACGGCAACGACTACGCGCCGGTGGCGGCCGTCGGCGCCGGGACCGTGCTGGCCGTCGCCTGGGCGGCGATGCCGCTGTTCGTCTTCGGCGGCGACGACACCCTCGACCCCACCCGGCTCGCGATGCTGCCGCTGCGCCCCCGCCCGCTGATCGTCGCGCTGCTGGTCTCCTCCCTGGTGGGCGTCGGACCGCTGCTGACGGTGCTGGTGGCGACCGGCGCCGCGGTGGCGGTGGCCCACGGGGCGGGGTCGGTGGCGGCGGCGATCGTCGCCGTGCCCCTCGTGGTGGTGCTGTGCGTGACGCTGTCGCGGGCCGTCGCGGCCGCCAACACCCGGTTGCTCACCAGCCGCAGGGGGCGCGACCTGGCGCTGCTGAGCGGCGTGCTCGTCGCCGTCGGCGCGCAGTTGGTCAACCTCGGGGCCAACGCGCTGGCCTCCGGCAAGGGTCTGGAGCGGCTCGAGGGCGTCACCTCCGTGCTGCGCTGGCTGCCGCCCGCCTCGGCCCTCGACGCGGTGCACGCGGCCGGTACCGGGGCGTACGGGCTCGCCGTCGTCCAACTCCTGTGGACCGCGGCGGTGCTGGCCGGCGTCCTGGTCTGGTGGCACCGCAGCCTGGACCGGCTGATGACCCGTCCCGACTCCTCCACCCTCCAGGCCTCGGGGCCGGCGCGGGTGCGCACCACGCGCAGGCTGTTCCCCGAGGGACGCACCGGCACGGTCATGGAGCGCCAGTTCCGCTACGCCTGGCGCGACCCGCGCACCAAGGCCGCGTGGGCCACCGCGCTGGCCGTGGGACTGCTGCTGCCGGTGGTCTCCGCCGTGCAGCACGGCAGCGTGTACTCCGCGTGCTGGGCCGCCGGACTGCTCGGCCTGCAGATGTACAACCAGTTCGGCATGGACGGCTCCGCCTTCTGGACCGTCGCGGCGACGATCTCCTCCCGCGAGGACGCCTACGCCGAACTGCGGGCCCGCGCGCTGGCGATCGCGGTCGTGGCCGTCCCGTACGTCGCCGTGGTCACGGTCGGGGCGGCGCTGCTCCTGCACCGCCTCGACGCGGCGCCGGAGACGCTCGGGCTCTCCTTCGCGCTGCTCGGCGCGCTGATCGCCACAGGCGCGTGGGCCAGCGTCCGCTTCCCGTACTCCATGCCCCGGGAGAACCGCTTCGGCAGCTCCGCCGCCCCGGGCCAGGGCAGCCTCGTCTGGCTCAGCCTCGTCGGCGGCGCGGGCACGGGGACCGTGCTCACCCTCCCGGTGCTCGGCCTGCTGATCTGGCTGCACGTCGCGGACCGCCACGGCGCGCTGTGGCTCGTCCTGCCCGTCGGCTGCGTCTACGGCGCGCTGCTCGCGGCCGCGGGCGTGCGGGCGGCTGCGCCGCGCATGCAGGGGCGGCTGCCGGAGATTCTGGCGGCGGTCAGCAAGTAGCGCTTCGCGCGGGCGCGGGCGCGGGCGCGGTGCCGGTGTGGTGGGTCGCGCCCCTCGGGGGTGTCAGAGGCGGGAGAGGGAGGCGGTGGCGAGGAGGACGTCGCGGATGGCGTCGGGGTCGCCGCCGCGGCCCGCGGCGATGCGGGTGGGCGGCAGGTGGCCGGCGGCGAGCTGGCAGAAGTCGATCTGGTCGACGGCGAGCTCGGCGACGACGTTGTCAGGCGAGCCGATGGCGCCCGGGGAGTCGAGGCAGATGTACCAGTGCCCGCCGCCGGTGCCCTCGACGTGCAGGTCCAGGGTGCGGCCGGGGGCACCGGCGCGCACCAGACGCGCGGGGGAGTCCGCGAGCCCGGCCTGGCGCAGGCCCGCGAGCGCCAGCGGCAGCATGCGCGCGGCGAGGTCGATCATGCTGTTGAGGTGCGCCGGCGCGGGCGGCCCGTACTCGGGGTAGTCCAGTGCCTGGGCGATGTCCTCGGCGTGGATCCAGCACTCGAAGGCGCGGTCGATGAGGGCGTCCCGCATGGGCACCACGATGTCCGTGAAGTCGACGGGCAGGCCGCCGGTGCCGGTGCCCGCGAAGGACAGGGTGCGCACGATGTCCCGGGTCTGGGTGCGCCACTTGGTGCGCACGAAGCCGCGCGTGTGGTGGCGGCAGCGCTCTCCCGCCAGTTCGGTGCGCTCCAGGCGGGTGCGGGGCGCCCCGGGTCCGAGCGGGTCGTCGAGGCCGAGCGCGGTGGCGACGACGCCGTCCACCGAGCCGAGGTGGGCCAGCACCCCGCAGAGCGTCAGTTCGCGTTCGCCGCCCGCCCAGACCAGCCGGACCGGCAGATCCCACTCGTGCTCGCCGAGGTCGGACAGGAGCGCGTCGAGCCGTGCGGTCTCCGCGTCGTAGGGCGCGGCCCAGTGGGGGACGGGGATGCGCGCGGGGCGTCGTCCGAGGCAGCCCTCAAGGACGCGGGCGCGCAGCAGCGGGTCGAGGTCGAGGGACTCCTCCTGGTGGAGGAGTTCGACGGCCCGGCGCAGCCGCAGCGCCTCGTCCGCGCACGGCGCGCACGAGGTGAGGTGCTCGTCCACGGCGACCGACTCGTCGCGCGAACAGGCGGACAGCGCCCAGGCGCCCAGGAGGGAGCGGAGCACGCGGTGGTCGTACCGGGGCTGTTCGGGCTGCATGGTCACGCTTTCCGGGAGCGGGCCGTCCTCGGCGGCACCGCGGGGCGTCGGCACACGGGGCGGGGTGGTCCCGTGCGGGGAGTTGTCGCCGTCCTCGGCGGGTCCGGTCACAGGGCACGCCCCTCGGGGGCGGGGTCCTGCATCGCGGTGGAGAGCAGCTGCAGCCCGAGCCGCAGCCGGCGGCGGGCCTCGTCGTCGGTGACGCCGAGGTCGACGGCGGCCTCGCGGTAGTCCATGCGGCGGCGGTAGGCGAGGTCGAGCGCCTGGCGCAGGGGCTCGGGCATGGAGGTCACGATGTAGTCGGCGCGGGCGGCGGTGTTCGCCTCCCTGAGCCGGGTCTCGACCTCCTCAGGGGTGCCCTCGCCGTGGTTCTCGGACAGCCGCAGGCGGTGGACGGCCTGCTTCTGCGTGAGCCCGGCGATCCAGGAGCGCAGCGAACCCCGCTTGGGGTCGTAGGCGTCCGGGTTCTCCCAGATGTAGCCGAAGACCTCGCGGGTGATCTGCGCGGCGGCCTCCTCGTCGTCCATGACGCGGTGGGCGAGGTTGTGCACGAGGGAGGCGAAGCGGTCGTACAGCTCTCCGAGGGCGGCTTCCTCGCCGCGGGCGAGGCGTTGCTGCATCTTGCGGTCCCAGCGGGTTGGTGCGGATGCCGCCATGCGTCGTCCCCCCTCTTCACCTTTGTCGCCGTCGCCCGACTCCGGTCGTCCTGCCTCGCATCGAATGTATCCGCCCGCTGCTGTCGTGTACGCCGCCTTGCGGCAAGCTTCTGCCGAAACTGATCAATTCTGGTAGTGCGTTATCCGCGTGTGACCGAAAGATTGCGAGGAAGTGGCGTGGGCAGGGCATAGGGTCAACAGAATCGGTGACGTGAGAAGGGCCAGACAGTGGCGTTGAAGGTGACGCACGACGAACGGGACGGCTGGACGATCCTGACCGTTTCCGGCGAATTGGACCTCGTGACCGCCCCCGCCGTACGGCAGCACGTGCACGACGCCGTCGCCGACGGACGGCACAGCCTCGTACTGGACCTGGCCGGTGTGGACTTCTGCGACTCCAGCGGGGTCGGCGTGCTCATCGCCGCGCGCCGCCTGATGCGCTCCTGCGCGGGGCGGCTGCGGCTGATCCTGCCCTCCGACGTGCGGGGGAACGACGCCGCACACGTCAACAAGGTGCTGGCCGCGCTGGGAGTGCGGCGGCTGTTCGAGGTGTTCCCCGACATCGAGGCCGCGACCGACGACGAGGCGGGGCCGCTGTCGGCCTGACGCGCCGGCCGCCCGCCCTCGCCGGCGCTCACGCCGGAGGTCCTACGAGTCCGCGGGAGCCGGGCCCAGTGTCGTGGTGCCGATCGCCGCGCGGTGGCCGAGCCCCGTGCGGTAGGCGTCCAGCGCGGCCTCCACGCGTCCGGCCCGCCGCAGCAGATCGCCCAGCAGCCGGCAGATGTCCGCCAGGTCCCCGGCCGCGCCCGCGCGTTCCAGCAGGGCCAGGGCGGAGACGTAGTGCTCCTCCGCGGCCTCCGGGTCGCCCCGCTCCTCGGCGAGCAGCCCCAGCAACCGGTGCGCCCCGCCCGCGTGGACCGCGCCGCGCCAGGGGCCGAGCTGGTCCAGCAGCCGGGTCAGCATCTCCTCGGCCTCGGTGGGCTTGCCGCGCCGGCGCAGCACGTCGGCGAGTTCGACCTCGACCTGCACGGTGAACAGCACCGAGCGCCCGGCCGCCAGCATGTCGCGGGCGGTGCGCAGTTCGCGCTCGGCCTGCTCCAGATCGCCGTCCTGGGAGTGGACGTAGCCGCGCATCCAGTGGCAGTGCGCCAGGTCCGTGTGCAGTTCCAGGCGCTGGAAGATCTCCTGGGCCTTGGCGAGCGAGGCCTCGGCCTCCCCGGTGCGTCCCGCGACGATCAGTGTGCGGGCGATGCTGCGGTGCATCAGCGCGACGAGGGCCGGGTCGGCCGCGTCGGGGGCGAGGTTGAGGGCCTGCTCCGCGGCGTGCGCGGCACGGGCGTAGGCACCCAGGTCGGTGTACGGGCCGATCGCCGCGACGTGCAGCATCAACAGGGCGTCGGGATCGGGCCGGCCGCTGGACGCCGCCTCCGTCTCCAGCCGTGCGATGCCCTCTTCCAGCAGGTGGGAGGCGTACCGCACCTCGCCGGCCAGCAGGTGCGAGACCGCCCGGCCGCGCAGCGCGGTGGCCCGGCGGGCCGGGGCCGCTTCGGGGTCGGCGTCGAAGAGACGCCCGGCGTTCTCGAAGTGGGCGCGAGCCTCCATGAGTTCGCCCGCGTCGAGAGCGGCCTCGCCAAGGCGCAGCCGCACCTGAGGATCGTTCAGGTCCTCGTCCAGGACATCCTGCGTTCGGTCCCGGTCGTCCTGTGCGCCCACCGTGCCCCATTCCCTCCGGATCTCTTGCGGAGGAGGGTACGCGGCTTTGCGCCGGCCATGCCTCACGCTTTCGTAAAGCACGTCCGCGGCCGGCAGATGGACGCCCTCGCGCGGCGGCCCGCGGCGCGCGGTTCCGCCCTCGCTTCCCACTCCGGTACGGGCCGGAGGTGCATCCGCGCGGGAAACGGGCAGGGGTTCGGGAGCGCGGGACGGCCCGTCGCGGACGGTGAGACGGCGCACGCGGAGCGTCCGGCCATAATGCGCCTTGCGGCATTTAGTGAGGTATGTCGGATTCGTCAGGGATAAGTGGTGACCAGTGTCGATATCGGGTTGTGTCCGAGGCGTGACTCGTCACGCCACGGAGTCGGGCGTCGCCTCGGGTACGCTCCATCGGGTGCGTGTGGTGCAGGAGCGCGACGTGAGCGGTCGAAGCGCGGCCCAAGGGCCGGGCAGGCGACCGACGTCGGGCTGTGCGTATTCGCCCCGTAATGAGCCCCGCACAGTATGCAGCACCCCTCCCTCTTCGCGCTGGAATATGCCCGAAGCGCTTGTTGGGGTGACTGTCGGTCAATCATGCTGTGTCGCGAAGGGGTCACGCTTGGTGACCTTGCCGAGGCGCGAGGCGATGAGTCCGCCGGTTCGGATGGTGTGAGCAGTGCAGATGCTCCAGGTTCAGCTAGAGGTAGGTCCCGACCCGGCCGAGGTGGGCCGGGCCCGCAGCTGGGCGCGCTCGCGTCTGGTCGGCTCCGGCATAGGGGCCGACGAGCCCGTCGCGGAGACGTTGATCCTGCTGATCTCCGAACTGGTCACCAACGCGGTGGTCCACACGGGCTGCCCCGCGGTACTGCGGATGCTCTTCCGGTCCTCCGGTGCCTCGCAGGGCCAGGAGAGCGACACCGTGCGGGTCGAGGTGGCCGACGCCAGCGACGCCCCGCCGCGACCGCGGCACGCGGACAAGGACGAGACGGGCGGACGCGGCCTGGAACTCGTGGACGGCCTGGCGGACCGCTGGGGCTGGCAGCGCGAGGGCGCGGGCAAGCAGATCTGGTGCGAGATCGACCGCTGCGCCCGGGGGCAGGCGATCGTGCCGCCGCAGGCGACCGGCGGGCTGATCGGCCGCCCGGCGTTCTGAGGACCGCAGCGGTACGTCCGCGGCTCCCCCGGAGGCGCCCCCGCCCTCTGCGCACGCAGGGCCTCAGCCGGCCGCCGTGTCCCGGAAGGTGCGCCGGTAGGCGGTCGGCGAGACGCCGAGCGCCGCCTGCAGGTGCTGCCGCATCGAGGCCGCGGTGCCGAACCCCGCGTCGCGGGCGACCTGGTCGACCGACAGGTCGCTGGACTCCAGCAGGTGCCGGGCCCGTTCGACGCGCTGCTGCACCAGCCACTGACCGGGGCTGATCCCGACCTCCTCGCGGAACCTGCGGGTGAAGGTGCGCACGCTCATCGACTCCTTCCCGGCCAGCTCCCGCAGGGTCAGCGGGCGGTCCAGACGGCTCAGCGCCCACGCCCGCGCGGTCGCCGTCGTGGCCAGTTGCGGTTCCGGGACGGGCCGCTGGACGTACTGGGCCTGGCCGCCCTCGCGGTGCGGCGGCACGACGGTGCGCCGGGCACTGGCGTTGGCGACGGCGGAGCCGTGGTCACGGCGCAGGAGGTACAGGCACAGGTCGATGCCGGAGGCGACGCCCGCCGAGGTCAGGATGTGCCCGTTGTCGACGTACAGGACGTCCGGCTCCACCCGTACCCGGGGGTAGAGGCGCTGGAAGTGCTCGGTGCTGGACCAGTGCGTGGTGGCGCGCAGCCCGTCGAGGTAGCCGGCCGCGGCGAGGAAGTACGAGCCGGTGCAGATGGAGACCAGCCGGGCGCCCGGGCGGATGCGGGCGAAGGCCGCCGCGAGGCCGGGGGAGAGCCGGCCGTCGGAGTGGGCGCTGTCGTGCTCGTGCGCCGCCGGGACGATGACGGTGTCGGCCTCCTCCAGGATCTCCGGACCGTGGGGGACGGCGATCTCGAAGTCGGCTTCGGCGCGTACGAGGCCGGGGCCGCCCGGGGTGCAGGTGCGCACCTCGTACAGGTCCGTGCCGTCGGGGGTTCTCGCTCCGCCGAAGATGCGGTGGGGGATGCCGAGTTCGAACGGGATGACCCCGTGCTGCACCAGAACGGCGACGCGGTGCCGCTTCACCGGGGTGGTCGGCTCCGTGGCGGGTTCCGTGGCGGGCTCCGGGTCGGGTCCTGCGGCGGGTACGTCGGTCTCCAAGGGCGCGGCCATGGCCCGATCCTTCCACATCATGGCCATCCGGCCACTCGTTGCGGGCGAACCCGTGCCGGATGCTCGTCTGGTGACGCAGACTCCGGAGCTTCCCGCCCAGCCCCTGAGGGACCTCGCCCTCCCTGCCCCCCGTCCGTCGCGCGGGCCCCGTGTGCACCGCGCCTGGTACGTCGCCGTCGCCGGCTTCGTCACGCTCGTCGGCGCGGCGGGCTTCGCCTCCCTGCCCGGTCTGCTGATCGAGCCGCTGCACAGCGAGTTCGGCTGGTCGCGCGGCATGATCGGGTTCGCGGTGTCGGTGAACCTGGCGCTGTACGGCCTCACCGCGCCGTTCGCCGCCGCGCTGATGGACCGGTTCGGCATGCGCCGGGTGGTCGTCGTCGCGCTCCTCGCGATCGCCACCGGCGCGGGCCTGACCGTCTTCATGCGGCAGAGCTGGCAGTTGGTCCTGCTCTGGGGCGTGCTCGTCGGACTGGGCAGCGGCTCCATGGCGCTGGCCTTCGCCACCACCGTCACCAACCGCTGGTTCGACAAGCGCCGCGGCCTGGTCACCGGCATCCTGACGGCGGCGGGCGCGGCCGGCCAACTGGTCTTCCTGCCGGTGCTGTCCGTGATCGTCGAGCACGCGGGCTGGCGTTCCGCCACGCTCACCGTCGCCGGTGCCGCGCTGCTGGTCGCGCCCTTCGTGTGGCTGCTGCTGCGCGACCACCCGGCCGACGTCGGGCTCGCGCCCTACGGCGCGGCGCGGTTCGTGCCCAAGCCGCCCCCGGTGACCGGCGCGGCCGTCCGTGCCCTGCGGGCGCTGGCCGGGGCCGCGAAGGGCGGGCCGTTCTGGCTGCTCGCGGGCACCTTCGCGATCTGCGGGGCGTCGACGAACGGACTGGTCAAGACGCACTTCGTCCCCGCCGCCCACGACCACGGCATGCCGGTGACGGCCGCCGCGTCGCTGCTCGCCGTCATCGGTGTCTTCGACATCGCCGGTACGGTCGCCTCCGGCTGGTTCACCGACCGCTTCAGCCCACGGCGCCTGCTCGCCACCTACTACGGGCTGCGCGGACTGTCGCTGATGTTCCTGCCGGTGCTCATGGCGGGCACCGTGCAGCCGCCCATGGTGCTGTTCATCGTCTTCTACGGGCTCGACTGGGTCGCCACGGTCCCGCCGACCATCGCCCTGTGCCGTGAGTTCTACGGTGCCGACAGCGCCATCGTGTTCGGCTGGGTCCTCGCCTCCCACCAACTCGGTGCGGCCCTGGTGGCCTTCCTCGGCGGCGCGGCCCGCGACGCCTTCGGCTCCTACGACATGGTCTGGTACTCCTCCGGGGCGCTGTGCGCGATCGCCGCGCTCATGGCGCTGGTGATCCGCCGGGGCACCCCCCAGACGCCCCTGGCGGCCTCATTGGCCGCCTGAGGGACCCGCCCGGCCCCTGGGGGCGGCCGGGCGGCCGTCCCTCCCAGGCGTAGCGTGATCGTCATGGGGTGGGGGAGATCGTCCGGGAGAGTGCCCGGCAGAGAGTCCGGCAGTCCGTGGGACGACGCCGGGAGGGCGGCAGCCGTCACGGCCTACTGCGCGGTGGGGGCGGTGGCGCTGACGGTATGGACGGTCGCCGCCCCGGCAATGGAGTCGTCCTACGGACCGTCCGGGGGCGGGCTCGTCGTCTGCCTGTTCCCGGTCCTGCTCGTCGCCCTCTGGGCCGGTGGTGTGGCCGCCTCCCTGCTGCACGCCTTGCCCGCCGCCGCTCTCGGACACGCTCTGTCGCGCCGCACCGGGCTGCCCCGTGCGCTGTGCTGCCTCGCGGCCGAGGTGGCGCTCGCCGCCGTACTCGCCGCGCCGGCCCCGTCGTCGGGGCTGCCCTACCTGACGGCGTGGTGCTGGATCGCCGCGGCCGGCGCCGCCCCGGTGCTGGCCGCCTCCTTCTTCGCCGTCCGCCCGAACCCGCAGGGCAGGACCGGATGGCCGCGCCGGAAGCAGGTGGCCTTCCAGATCTCCGTCGTCGGCGTCGCGCTGGTCGGAGTCGTCTTCGCGGGCGGCCTGATGGCGTACGGGACGGGCCTGGTGAAGGAGTACGAGCCGCCGGTCCTGGACTCGGGCGCCGACTACGCGGGTACCTGGCACGACGAGTTCGACGGCGTCATCCGGTTCTCGGCCGACGGCACCTTCACCGCGCAGGGCATCCGCGAGTACGACGCGGACGCGTCGGGCCTGTACAGCCACTACGTCAGCCGTTCCGGACCCGGGACGTGGCGGTACGTCGACGAGGACGAGGGCGGGGTGCCCGGCGGCCTCACGCTGGCCTTCGGCGACGGCGGCTCCGAGATGGGCCAATGGTCGTCACGGGGTACCCAGGCCCGACCGGTGCTCTACCAGGAAGTGGGCGACCCGGATCGGGCGATCCTGTACCTGCTGAGGAAGGACCCCGCCCCGTGATCGCGGGTGCCGTGGAAGGCGGGCCGGCCGGCTGAGGGGGAGAGCGCCGACCGGTCCGCCGGAACGGGGGTGGTGCCGGGACAGCGCCGGTGCGGACGGCGCGTTGCTATCCGTGTGCGCGGTGTACGCGGTGTGCGCGGTGTGCGCGCACGCCGTGGCGCCCACACCCCTTCGATACCCACCGTGTCGGTACGGCTACCGTCTGGCAACGGATTTGGCGATCCGTCGTGCGTCGATGGCCATTTCGCGGAGGTTGCCGCTGATCGGGTTGGTGAAGCCGGTGAAGTACAGGCCGGGCGCGTTCTTGGGGCTGCGACCGCCGTGCACCGAGGGCCGCCCGCGGTCGTCGAGCACGCCGAGGTGGCCGACCAGCGGTTCCAGGCCCCGCCGGTAGCCGGTCGCCGCGACGACGGCCTCCGGGGTGAGCCGGGTGCCGTCGGCGAGCAGGACCTCGCGGCCGTCGAAGCCCTCGACGGCGGCCACCGGTTCGACCTTGCCCGCCTGCACGGCGGCGATGAGCCCGACGTCCTGGACCGGGATGGCGCCCTCGCGCACCCGGGAGTACAGGCCGGTCCGCGGGCGCGGCATTCCGTGGGCCGACAGATCGGGCACCGAGAGCCGTTCCACGTAGGGCGCGATGCCGTCCACCAGCCGCGTCGGCAGGCGGCGCACCATGATGCCGGTGCGCTGCGCGGGCCACCCGGCCGTGGAGCGGCGCATGATGTGCGGAGGGGTGCGCACCGCCAGGCGCACCCGGGCCGCCCCGGCCTCCACCAGGTCGACGGCGATCTCGGCGCCGGTGTTGCCGACGCCGACGACGAGGACGTCCCGGCCCGCGTAGGCCGTGCCGTTGCGGTAGCCGGACGCGTGCAGCAGCTCGCCGTCGAAGGTGTCGAGGCCGGGCCAGTCCGGCAGGTGCGGGGTGTGGTTGAAGCCGGTGGCGACCACGACGCTGCGGGCGGTCAGCTTGCGGCCGCCGGTGGCCGGGAGCGCCCAGCCCGCCGCGGGGTCCTCCGTGCGCTCGATGCGGGACACCTCGATCCCGGTGGCGACGTCGAGGTCGTGGAACTGCGCGTACTGCTCCAGGTAGCGCACCAGGTCGTCACGGCCCACCCAGCGGCCGTAGGACCGCGGGATGGCCAGGCCCGGCAGCGCGGACAGCCGTCTCGTGGTGTGCAGATGCAGCCGTTCGTAGTGGCCGCGCCAGGACGCCCCCACGGCGCCGGAGCGTTCGACGACCAGGGTGCGTACGCCGCGGTGCCGCAGTGAGGCCGCCACGGCCAGCCCGCCGGGCCCGGCGCCGATGACGATGGCGTCCGGTGCGGCCGCGCCCGGTATCGGGGCGACGGCGGAGGCGGAGGGGTCGGTCATGTCGTACTCCTGTGGCTGGCCGGGGGCGAGGTCACTCCGGAAGGTAGCGCGCTTCGCCGCCGGCACCTTGCCAAGGAGTACCCGTATCCGGCCAATTGGTGCACCGTCCCGGGGGACTTCGGCTGTCCGGCGGGGTCGCCGGGCAGCGGCACGGACCCCGCGTCCGGCTTCCCGCGGCGGTTGGTTGAATGTGGCCGTGCAGGAACCCGTGCTGGCACCCGTCGAGTTGCAGGCCTTCGGCCTGCTGCTCAGGCCCTGGGAGGACACCCCGGGCGATTTCGCCGCGGCCCTGCGCGGTCTGAGCGACCCGGACTTCCGGCGCTGGAACTCCGCGGTCGTGCCCCGGCCGGACGAGAGCGGCGCGCGCGACTTCCTGCGCCGGCGGCGCGAGGGGTGGGGTGCGGGCGACCTCGCCTCCTTCGCGGTGACCGAGGACGGCGCCGTGCTCGGGCAGGCCGCCATCGGCATGATCGACCGGCCGATGCGTACCGCCCGGGTCAGTTACTGGCTGCTCCCCGAGGCGCGCGGCCGCGGGGTCGCCTCCCGGGCCCTGGAGACCGTCACCCGCTGGTCCTTCCGCGACCTCGGCCTCCACCGCCTGGAACTCGGCCACGCGGTCGGCAACGAGCCCTCCTGCGCCGTCGCCGGACGCTGCGGCTACCCCCTGGAGGGTGTCCTGCGCGGGGCGATGGTCGACATCTCCGGCCGGCTGCGCGACGTGCACCTGCACAGCCGCCTCGCCACGGACCGCCCGCCCGCCTCCCGGGCCTGAGGCGACCGCGGGCCCCGCGCGCCGGCGCGCCCCTCGCTCGACCGAACGGGTGCCCCCGGCGCGGCCGCACGCGGCGCTGCCGTCGCGCGATCCCCGGGGACCGCGGGGACCGCGGAGAAATGAAACGCGGGCGCCGTTCCGGCAACCTCCCCCGAGGACCGGTCGGCGCCCGCGTCAGTGCAGGCAGGACTACGTGGCAAGGACATAAAAAGGGCCGCGAGCGGCGGGAATCAGCGGGTCGGCTTCTTGCCCGTCACTCCCAGGTGCACGAGCAGTGCCAGATTCGGCTTCAACTCGGCCTGTTTGACGCCCCAGCTCTGGAAGCCCTTCTGGTGCCCGGCGACCGCCGCGAGCATGGCCACGAGGGACCCGGCGACGGCTGCCGGAGTGATGTCCTTGTCGACCCGGCCCTTGCTCTGGAGCTCCTTGACCGAATCCGAAAGGGAGTTGGTGAGGGGGTTGAGGATCTTCATGCGGATCTTGTAGAACCGCTTGTCCCCTTCGGCCGCACCCAGATCCACGACCCGCAGGATGGCGTCGTGCTTGCGCCAGAAGGAGAGGAAGCCCTCGACGAGTTCCTCCGCCGCGGTGGCCCCGGCCTTGCCGACCCAGGAGCGACCGGCCACGAGGTCCGTCAACGCGGCGCCCTCCTTGGCCATCTCCTCGGCAAGCTCGAGCACGGCGCCCTCGACGTCGGGGAAGTATTGGTAGAACGTTGCGGGGGAGGTACCCGCCATCCGGGCGACGTCGATGACCTTGACGTCCCGGTACGGCGACGTGCTGAGCATTTCGCTGAGGCAGTCGAGCAGCTTCTGCCGCGTCGCCTGACCCCGACGTCCTGCCACACGGCCGTCGACGGTGCGAACTTGTCCTGTCATGCCGTCAGTTTACGGGCTGGTGATCAGCGCGCGATTCGGTGCCTGCAAATGGGGAAGGCCATGTGTTCGATTTTTCCTCGGGCGGGGTTGAGGATCGGCCGATAACGTGTCAAGTCAGACACTCCGTCGATCCATGCGAATCACCGCGCGAATCACGACACGAATCGAGGACCAGATGGCCGGATACGCCGACGGCGTGCCCTGCTGGGCGGACGCCATGCTCAACGACCTGGAGGCGGGAAAGCGCTTCTACGGCGAGCTGCTCGGCTGGAGCTTCGGGGCGACCGATCCGGAGTGGTCCTCCTACACCCAGGCGTACGGTCCGGGCGGCAAGAACGTCGCCGCGCTGTCGCCCAAGCCCGACGGCCGTATGCCGACGGTCTGGAACCTCTACCTCGCCTCGTCCGACATCCAGGACACGGCCCGCAGGATCCGCGACGCCGGCGGTCAACTCATCATGGAACCCGCGGCGGTTGGGTCCTTCGGCTCCATGCTGACCGCGGCCGACCCGACCGGGGCGGTCTTCGGGGGGTGGCAGGCCGGCACGCACCCGGGCTTCGGGACGACCGGCCAACCCGGCTCCTACATCTGGTCCGAGATCTTCACCCGTGACGCCGCGAGGACCGACGCCTTCTACGAGGAGGTCTTCGGATACCGCGGCAAGGAGATCTTCGAGAAGTCCGAGGCCGCCGCGAAGGCCGGCACCGGGGCCGCCGGGGACGCCGCGGCCACCGATTTCCGGATCTTCGTCCCCGCGGGCCGGGACGTCGCGGTCGCCAACGCCGTGCTCGGCCGCTTCCGGATGAGCGGGCGGTACCCCGACGAGATGCCCCCGCACATCCTCGTCTATTTCGCCGTCGAGGACGCCGACCGGGCCGCCGAGACCGTCGTACGGCTCGGCGGCCGCGTCACACGCGGCCCGCTGGACTCCCCTTTCGGCCGGTTTCTGCTGGTGAGCGACGACCAGGGAGCCCAGTTCGGGCTCATCGACCCCACCACGACGGTCGGCGAGAAGCCGTCCTGACAAACGGCCGATCCGCAAGCGAATCTCAGGTAATCGCGTGTCGACACCGCCCCGGGTTCGCAACTGATACTCATCCCAGGAAGAATCAGGGGACGACCCCGGGACGGGGGGAACCCACGGGGAGGTGGCAGGGCAGTGGTGCAGCAGCTGACGCAGCACGATCCGAGACGGATCGGCCCTTTCGAGGTGCTGGGCCGGCTGGGCGCGGGTGGCATGGGCCTGGTCTACCTCGCCCGCTCGGCGTCCGGTCGGCGCGTGGCGATCAAGACCGTACGCGCCGAGCTCGCCGAGGACCAGCTGTTCCGCGTGCGCTTCGCCCGTGAGGTCGAGGCCGCCCGCGCGGTGAGCGGTTTCTACACGGCTGCGGTGGTCGACGCCGACCCCAGGGCCGCCGTGCCCTGGCTGGCCACGGCGTTCGTGCCCGCGCCCTCCCTCGAGGAGATCGTCAACGAGTCCGGGCCGCTGCCCGTCCAGGCCGTGCGGTGGCTGGCGGCCGGTATCGCGGAGGCGCTGCAGTCCATCCACGGGGCGGGCCTGGTCCACCGCGACATGAAGCCGTCCAACGTGCTGGTGGTCGAGGACGGCCCGCGCGTGATCGACTTCGGCATCGCGAGCGGGGTGTCCAACACGCGGCTGACGATGACGAACGTGGCCGTGGGCACACCCGCGTACATGTCGCCGGAGCAGGCGAAGGACTCGCGCAGCGTGACCGGCGCGAGCGACGTCTTCTCGCTCGGCTCCACGCTGGTCTTCGCGGCCACCGGGCACGCGCCCTTCCACGGCGCCAACCCCGTCGAGACGGTCTTCATGCTGCTGCGGGAGGGCCCGGACCTGGCGGGGCTCCCGTCGGACCTGCGGCCGCTGATCGAGGCCTGCATGCGGATGGAGGCCGAGCGCCGGCCCAGCCCGGCGGACCTTCAGGCGCAGCTGGCGCCGCACCTGTTCTCCTCGGCGGGCGACGACACCGGCACCGCCTCCGCCTGGTTGCCGCCCGCGGCGGTGGGCCTCATAGAGGAACGGCGCAGCGGCGGCCGGGCAGGCGGTCCTGGCGGCCTCGGTGCGCCCGCGGTGCCCCCGATGCCGGCCAAGCCGCCCGCGGCCCCCGTACAGCCCCCCAGGGCCCCCGCGGAGGCTCCCGGCGGCCCGGTGCAGCTCGCGGGTTCCGCGCCGATAGGGCCCGGGATGCGGGTCGCGGAGCGCAGGAACCAGACCGCCGCGGCACCGGCGGGCGACGGACTCGGCTGGTCCGGCCGCGGCGGTGCCGCGGGCGCCCCGGCGGCCGTGCCCGGTCAGGGCCAGGGCGGCGGGGCACAGCCGCCCGCCGGACCGCACGGGGAGTGGCGCCCGTGGCGTTTCCGCATGTCCAACGATGTGTGGGGCACGCCCGTCGTCTCCGGGGGCCGGCTGTACGTCACCTCCTTCGAGGTGCACGCCCTCGACGTCGCCACCGGGCGGCGGCAGTTCAAGACCCGCGACGTGGCCTGGACGATGGCCGTCTCCGAGGGCCGCATCCACGGCTCCGACGGGCCGAGCCTGTACGCCCTGGACGCGGCCGACGGCACCGAGCGGTGGCGTACGGGGGTCGACGGCTGGATCTACTCGCTGCGGGCCGAGGCGGGCAGCGTCGTCACCGGCACGCGCGGCGGCGGCGTCCAGGTCTGGGACGCGTCGAGCGGACGGCTGCGCTGGGAGCGCGGCGGCGCGCAGACGGAGTTCGAGACCCCGGAGTCGGGGCCGAGCATCACCGGCGGCGTCGTCTACTTCCACGGCGGCGGCCGGCTGCACGCGCTGGACGTCTCGACCGGCGCCGAGCGGTGGTCGTACCCGACCGGCGACGGCGGCGCCATGCCGACCCGTCCGGTCGTCGAGGACGGCTCGGTGTTCGCGACCGCGGGCAACCGCGTGCTGGCGCTCGACGCCCGAAGCGGCGCCGAGCGGTGGCGCTTCGACGCCCCCGCGGTGATGTTCGGGCCTCCCGCGTACGTCCCGGGCCCCGGCGTCTCCGGCGGCGGCGTCTACGTCGCCGACTACCTCGGCACCGTCTACGCCCTCGATCCCGCCGACGGGCGGGACCGCTGGCGGGTCGCCACCGAGCAGCGGCAGAGCGTCGAGCCCGTGCTGGTGGCGGGGGGTTCCGTCATGCTCGGCGCGGGCAGCGCGCTCTACACGCTCGACGCGGTCTCCGGCACCCCGAAGTGGCGTTTCGCGGCGCAGGGCGAGATCGTCGGCTCGCCCGTCGTCGCCGACGGGCGCGTCCACTTCGGTTCCAAGGACCACTGCCTCTACACCGTCGACGCCGGCGGCGGGCAGTTGCGCTGGAAGCTGGAGACGGGCGGCGAGATCACCGGCTCCCCGGTCGTCGCCGACGGTGTCGTCTACGCCAGCAGCAAGGACCGTTGCGTCTACGCCCTCAACGCGGTCAAGGGCACGGAAGCGGCCACGCGTCGCGCCTGAGCCCCGTGCGGCCGCGGGCGGTTCGCCCGCCGGCCGCGCGGTGCCGCCCGGCACCCGGCCTGATGAGCGGCCGTCGCTGCCTCACACGGAAGGGGCGGGCGACGGCCGCCGTTATGCAACTTACGCCCCACACGCCACAGGCGCCACGCGGGGGGTCGTGGGACCCGTGGCCCGCTGTGCCGGTCCTGTGACCGATCCGCCCGTTACGTACGGGCGGTGAGGAGCGTTGCCCTTTCGGCTCCTCCCGGACGCGCCCGCCCTGCCCGCGGGCACACGGACGCGTCCCGCACCGACGAAGGGACAACGTCATGGCGACACCCCGGCAGTACGAGCACGAGCAGGCCACGGCCGGCCAGGGGCGGCAGGCCCCCGTCGTGCTCCCGCAGCGGAGGGCTGCCGCCATCGACCCCACGCCCGTGATCGACGCGGGCCGCCTCGCGCGGCTCCCCCGCGGCCTCGGCGACCAACTGCGGCGTACGCACAACATCTGATGCGTTGGCGTGCCGGGGATCCGTTACACCCGAAGTGAGTTGCGCCGACGAGAAGACGTGAGTGTCCCTCCCGCCGGGCGGGAGGGACACTCGGTCACGCGGATGGTGAGACCGTGATCAGGGGGAGTGCCAGTTGTCGGGGCTCACGATCGTCTGGTGCCAGTTGTCCGGGCTGTCCGCGGCGGCGGCCGGGAGCGCCGCGACGAGGACTCCGGCCGCGACAGCGGCGAGGACGACGGCAGCCTTGCGTACGAGCTTCATGACGCCTCCGTGGGGAAGCCGGGTGCTGGTCCCGGTGGTCACATTCGTACAAGGGTGTGCGGCGGGCCGGCCCCTGAGCGCACATCGTGCGTGGGGCCAACGCGCCTGGCAAACCTATCGTGTTGGGGCCAGTGGGCCGCAAGTGCCGCGTCCGGCCGGACTCCCGGTGGCGCCCGGCGCACGACAAGGACCGACTGCGGCGCCCCCTCCACGCCGCAGTCGGTCCTTGTTCCCCGTGCTGTTCCCCCCGTGACGCTCCCCCCGGTGCGTCCTGGGTCCTGTTCCCCCTCGGCGGTGCTTCCCCCCGCGGCCTCCCCGGCCGTCGTGCGTCCCCCGTGTCCCCCCTGAACGGCTTGTCTCAGGAGGAGTGCCAGTTGTCGGGCTTGACGGTGCCGTCGTCCTTGGTGGTGGGCTCCTCGGTCGTCTCGTCCTCCGTGACGGGGACCTGCTGCTCCTCGTCCACCGTGCCGGTCTCGGGCGTGGCCTCGCTCATGCTGTCTCCTTCGTCCTCACGGAAACCGGTTGCTGCGAAGCCCGCCTGGCGACGACCCCCGTGCGTCACCAGGCGGGTGCTTCTCGCACTGATGGAATCGTGACAGGGTCCGATAATCAACCGATAAACGGAACTGTTGATGTCCTGTGCCGGTGGTGTTGCGTGGACGGGACGTCAGATGGCGACCGCGGACTCCGAGGGGCCGCCCAGCAGGCGCCGGACCTCGCCCGCCTCCGGGGATCCCAGGGCGGTGAAGTGCTGCAACGCGTCGTACCAGCAGGCGCGGGCCCGGTCGCTCTGGCCGATACCGGCGAGCGCCTTGCCGAGCACCGTGAGGGCGGTCGCCTGCCGCATCGTGCCGCCCACGTTCCGCAACAGGACCAGCGACTGTTCGGCGACGGAAGCGGACTGCCGGTGGGCTTTGGCGGCCAAGTGGACCTCCGCCATGCGGAAGAGGGTCATGCCCTCCCAGAACTGCTGCCGGGCGTCGCGGAAGAGCGCCAGGGCCTCACCCAAGCGGGCGAGCGCCTCCGCGTGACGCTCGGCGGCCGCCAGCGCGATGGCCAGCGCGTACAGGCCGTTGCCCAGCCGGAAACCGGCCCCCAGTTCGCGGTAGATCGCCAGTGCCTTCTCGGCGGAGTCGATGGCCGAGGGCGTGTCCTCCAACTCGACCTGGGCACGCGAGAGGTTGCTGAGCGCAGCGGCGCCTCCCTGCCGGTTGCCGTCGGCCTCGAAGGCCGCGATCGCTGTCGCGTGGTAGTCGGCGCATTCCTGGAAGCGGCGCGTCGCCAGCGCGATCATGCCGCGCAGGTTGGGCGCGTAGCTCGCGGTGAGCAGGTCCCCGGCGGCGACTCCGAGCACCTGGGCACGTTCCGCCTCGCGATCGGCCTCCTCGAAACGGCCCGTCAGCCAGTTGAGCTGACCGAGCAGCACGCGGGCCCTGCCCTCCACGAGCGGCTCGCCGCAGGCGCTCGACGTGGCGACGAGGGCGCGCGTGGACTGCTCGAATTGGCGCGCGTAGATGCCGGACTCCATCAGGTCCTGGGCGGTGAAGAGCAGGTCCACGGCCCGCCGCATCGGACCCTCGCAGCCACCGCCCGCGGCCTGCTGGACGGTGGCGAGCAGGCTGGGCGCCTCGTCGAAGAGCCAGTCGAGGCCCTCCTGGCGGGACGTGAAGACCAGGCCGGGGCGGCCGACCGGGCTGAGGTGGTCCAGGACGCGGTCGCCGGGGTTCTCCAGCTCGTACGTGCGGGCGGCCGAGGCGAGGTAGAAGTCGAGCAGCCGGGACAGGGCCGCGCAGCGGGCGTCGTCGCCCTCGTGGCGTTCGGCGCAGTCGCGGGCGTACAGGCGCAGGAGGTCGTGGAAGCGGTAGCGGGCGGGCCCGGCGGACTCGATGAGGCTGATGTCGACCAGGGCCTCGAGCAGTTCCTCCGCGTCGTAGACGTCCATGTCGAGGACGGCCGCCCCCGCGTCCAGGGAGATGTCCGGGCCGTCGGCGAGGGCCAGCAGGCGGAAGGCGCGGGCCTGTTGCGGGGTGAGCTGGCCGTAGCCGAGTTCGAAGGTGGCCTTGACGGCGAGGTCGCCGGCCTTGAGTTCGTCCAGGCGGCGGCGTTCGTCGCTGAGCTTGCGGGCGAGGAAGGCGACCGTCCAGGTGCGTCGGGTGGCCAGGCGGGACGCGGCGATGCGGATGGCGAGCGGCAGGAAGCCGCAGGCGCCGACGACGTCGAGGGCGGCCTGGCGTTCGCCGGCGACGCGCTCCTCGCCCACGATGCGGGTGAAGAGCTGCAGCGCCTCCTCGGGGCTCATGACGTCGAGGTCGACCAGATGCGCCCCCGCCAGGTCGACCATCCGGGCCCGGCTGGTGATCAGCGCGGCGCAGCCGGGCGTGCCGGGCAGCAGGTGGCGGATCTGGGCGGCGTCGTGGGCGTTGTCCAGCAGGGCCAGCACGCGCCGGCCGGCGAGCGTGGAGCGGTAGAGCGCGGCCCGGTCGGCCAGGGACTCGGGGATGGCGGCGTCGGTGACGCCGAGCGAGCGCAGGAAGGACGCGAGCACCGTCTCCGGCTCGGTGGGGCGGGGGCCGGTGCCCTGCAGGTCGACGTAGAGCTGCCCGTCGGGGAAGACCCCCGCGACGGCGTGCGCGACGTGGACGGCGAGCGTGGTCTTGCCGACGCCGCCGATGCCGGCGACGGCCGAGACCGCCATGACGCCGCCCTCGGCGGAGGCGCCGGCCAGACGGTCGCCGAGTTCGCGGACGAAGGCGGCGCGACCGGTGAAGTCCGCGACGGTGGCGGGAAGCTGTGCCGGGCGCACCGGCTCGGCGGCCGACTCGGCCTGCGGCACGGGCGGCGGCAGCAGCGCGGGGTCGGCCTCCAGGATGCGCTGGTGGAGGTCGGTGAGCTCGGTACCGGGATCGACGCCCAGCTCGTCGTCGAGCAGTCTTCGGGTGTCGGCGAAGACGCCCAGCGCCTCGGCCTGCCGCCCACCGCGGTACAGCGCCAGCATCAGCAGGGCGCGCGGCCGCTCGCGCAGCGGGTGCTCCGCGGACAGCACGGTCAGCTCGGAGACGGCCTCGGCGTGGCAGCCCGCCTGGAGGTCCAGGTCCAGGCAGGTCTCGGTGATCTGCAGCCGCCATTCCAGCAGCCGGATGCGCTGGGTCTCGGCGTACGGGCCGGGCAGCCCCGCCAGCGGCTCGCCGTCGAACAGGGCCAGGGCCGAGCGCAGTTCGGCGCGCGCCGCGGCCGGGTCGCCGGCGCCGCGGGCCTTCTCCGCGGCGGAGCAGTGCTGTTCGGCGCGGAAGAGGTCGAAGTCGTCGCCGGGGCGCAGGAGATAGCCGCCGTCGACGGTGGCCAGGGCGTCCGCGCCGAGGGCCTTGCGGAGCCGGAAGGCGTAACTGCGCAGCGCGGCCAGGGCGGTGGGCGGGGGCTCCTCGCCCCACAGGGCGTCCACCAGTTCCTGCGCCGTCGCGGTGCGGCCGCCGCGCAGCAGCAACGCGCCCAGGAGCGCCCTTTGCTGGGGCGGCCCGGCGGGGACGGGCTGTCCGCCGCGCCAGGCCCGCACCGGGCCGAGGACCGCGAAGCGCAGCGCTCCGCCGGGGTCCGTACCGCTTCCCATGCCTGCCCCCAGGTACCGACTGCCGTTCGCGAACAGCGCGTATATCGATCGTTCATCGCGAACCGGAACAGTGTCCGCAGACGACAGTTCCGGTCTTTCGGATCTGCCGACTGTGCCAGTTTGCCGTGCCAACCTGTTCGCGGTCACCTATGGGTGACTTTCGGGGGGCGCGCTCCGAGGGGTAACGGGGAATGTTCGCCGTCTTTTCGCATGTTCTGTACTCATATGCCGTTGGCGTGGCCGACGTTCGTCACAGGGAGGTGAAGGGCCGCCGATGTGCTCACGATGCGGACGGGAGGCGGTGAGCGGTGCCCGGGCCCGGATCGGTGGCCCCGTGGTGAGCGTGTACCGCCTGCCGGGCCCCGCGCTGCGCCGCCGCGCGCTGCGGCAGCCGGACGGCCGCCCCTACGTCCCGTACGACTGCGACTTCGCCGGCCTCGACCGGCGCGCCCGCGCGGTCGCCGCGGGCCTGGGCCGCCTGCTGCCGCCCGGCAGCCGCGTGCTGCTGGACTACCCCCAGGGTGTGGATCTGGCGGGCGCCTTCTACGGCTGCCTGTACGCGGGCATGGCCGCGGTGCCGCTGGTCGCGGGCGGCCCGGACGGGCCGGGGACCGTCGCCGAGGCCGTCGAGCGGTGCCGTCCCGCGGCGGTGCTCACGGGGGCCGACGCGTGGACCGCCCTGGCGGTCGACCGCACCCGCACCCAGGTCGTCGAGGCCGACGGCCGCCGCATGGCGGGGGAGCCGGTGCCGCGCCTGGCGGAGGAATGGCGGCCGGTGGGGGTGCTGCGCACCGCGCCCGCGTACGAGCGGTACGTCGCCGACGGGCTCGGCGGGGGACGGATGGAGCCCGCGCTGCGCCACGGCGACCTCGCGGACGTCGCGGGCGAGCTGACCGCCGCGGCCGGCACGGGCACCTCGGAGGACGGTCTCGGCTGGATCGCCTCCGTCCACGGTGTGGAGGACGCGGTCTGGCGCATGCTGCTGCCCGTGCATGCCCTCCGCCGCCCCAGGCCGCTCGGCCCCGCCTGACCCCGGGAGCGCGCCGCCCCCCTCCGTCGCAGCCGTCCCGGCCGTGGCGCGGGGCGGTGGGCGGCGAGCCGCCGGCGTCGTCGGTGGCACCGCTGTCGCCGGCCCGCATGGAGGAGTTCGCCCGCTGTTCGCCCGGCGGTCAAGACGTGCCCGGCGGTCGCCTGATGGGCTGGTCTCCCGCACAGTGGGAGGAGCGCGGACGATGGGTCTGATCAACGAGTTGTGGCTGGCCGGCAAGGTCCCGGCCCGCGACGGGCTGTACCGGGCGGACGGCACGGTGCTCGGCGTGGACATCGACGGCCCGCGGCTGTCGGCGTTCCGGATCGGCGAGCCCTTCGACGTGGCGGCGCTGCTGGCAGGCGAGCCGGGGCTCGCCACATCGGTCGATCCCCACCCGGCGGGCACCGCCGAACTCCCGGACGGCACGGGGTACGTGTGCTGCGGCGACGGCACGCACTGCTCGGAGGGCTTCTTCGCCCGGCTGGACTCCGACGGCAACCTGGTGTGGGTCGTCGCGCTCGGTCAGTCCAAGCCCTTCGTCCGGGCCGAGGCCAGGGGGACGCACGCCACCTTCACCAACAGCCTGGGCCACGCCCTCACCGTGGACCTCACGGCCCCGGCGTTCGCCACGCGTTGACGCCGAGGCGGGTGCCTGCCACGTCCCGGAAGAGCCGTTCGCCCCGTCTTCGCACCAGTGCGGGATTACGGCCACCCAAACGCCAACCGCGGCTAACGGGGCCGAAATCGACGGTTCCCTTCCGGCCGCTACCGTGCGGGCGCATGACGGTGCGGAAGGCGCGGCGGCGACCTCGATCGATCTCCAGGGCCCTCCCCCGTCCCCTGCCGGGATGGCGGACCGTCCGGGGCCGGGTGGCGGTCGTCCTCGCCGTTCCCACCTGCCTGCTGCTCGCCTTCGTCGGCCTCGCCGTCGAACTGCGCGCCGAGGACTACAGCGACGCCCGCACCACCCGTTCCGAGATCGAACTGTCGCTGCGGCTGCGGTCCCTGGTCCACCAGCTGCAGCTGGAACGCGGCTTGACCAACGGCCTGCTGGGCGGTGAGACCCGGTACGGCAGGCAACTCACCGCCACGCGCGAGCTCGTCGACGTCCAGCTGCACGACCTGCGCGACCAGCCCGCCGTCGAGGACGTGATCCAGACGCGACTGGGCCGGCTCGCCGGAACGCGCGCCGACGTGGACTCCGACATCGCCGGGCGGGACGCGACGATCACCTTCTACACCTACGCCGTCACGGGCCTGAACGCCGTCGACCCGGCGGCCGGGACCGCCACCCGCGGCGACCGGCAGCTGCGCGACGGCGTCGCCGCGCTCGAGGCGCTGGCCCAGGCCAAGGAGGCGCTCGCCAACGAGCGCAGCTCGCTCAACGGCGTCTTCGCCTACGGCGCGTTCCGCCGCGCCGAGTACCTGGAGTTCATCCAGGAGCGCGCCGAGCGCCTGGCCGCGATCCGCCGCTTCCGCCAGGTCGCCACCCCGGACCAGCGGCTCCTGCTGGACCAGGCCTTCGGCACCACCGCCGCCAACGACACCTTCACCTACGAGCAGCTGGCCGAGCGCGGCGTCGACGGCTCGCGCCTGAACGTGGACTCCCGGGCGTGGTGGAAGGGCACCGGCATCCTCAACGACGCGCTGTACTCGGTGCAGCGCCAGGTCGGCGCCGACGTGACGTCCCGCACCCGGACGCTCAGCGACGAGGCGGCCGCCTCGCTGACCCTCTACGCCGTCATGGGTGTGCTCATCCTCGGCATCGTCAGCGCCGCCGCCGCGCTCGCCTCCCGTTCGATCACCCGCCCCCTGGCCGCCCTGGCCGGCGCGGCGGACGACATCGCCCGCCGGCGGCTGCCCGAGGCGGTCCTGCGCATCCAGCAGGCCCGTTCCACGGGCGCCTCCCCGCCGGAACCCGCCGAACCCGCGGGTGTGCTGGTGCGGCACGGCGCGGCCGAGATCGCCGAGGTGGCCACCGCCCTCGGCAACGTCGAGCGCACCGCCCTCGACCTCGCCGCGGAACAGGCGCGGCTGCGCGCCAACACCACCGAGTCGCTGGCCAACCTGGGCCGCCGCAACCAGGGCCTCATCCGCCGCCAGCTGGGCCTGATCACCAAGCTGGAGAGCCGGGAGCTCGACCCGGACGAACTCGCCGAGCTCTTCGAACTGGACCACCTGGCCACCCGCATGCGCCGCAACGCCGAGAGCCTGCTGGTCCTCACCGGCCAGCACACCGCCCGGCCCGTCGCCCGCCCGGCGACCGCGCTGGAGGCCGTCCGGTCCGCCGTCGCCCAGGTCGAGCAGTACCGGCGGGTGATGGTCGCGCAGGTCGAGCCGGGCAGCCTGCGCGGCCATGTGGTCACCGACGTCGCCCACCTGCTGGCCGAACTCATCGAGAACGGGCTGACCTTCTCCCCGCCCGAGGAGTCCGTCGACGTGCACGGCTGGCGCGACGAGGCGGCGGGGGACTACTGCTTCGCCGTCGTCGACCACGGGGTCGGCATGAGCGCCGCCGACCTCCAGCGGTTCAACGCGCTGCTCGTCGACAGCGGGGACGAGATCTTCCTGTCGGCCCCGACCCGCTTCCTCGGCCACCATGTCGTGGGCCGGCTCGCCCGCCGCCAGAACATCGAGGTGCGTCTCTTCGACACGCCCGAAGGGGGCGTCTCCGCCCTGGTGGTCCTGCCCCCCGGACTGCTCGCCCCCGACGAGCAGGAGCCGCCGCCCCCGGCGCCCAAGCCCGGGATCTCGGTACTGCTCAACGCCTTCCGGGCCGGGGTCGCCCGCGCCGAGACCGGTTCCCCCTCCGCACCCGCCTACGCGGCCGCCCCCCGTCCGGCCCCGTACAGAACCCCAGAAGGAACGCCATCGTGACCACCGCCGTCCAGAACTTCGGCTGGCTCGTATCCGACTTCGTACGGACCACCGACGGTGTCACCGACGCCGTCGCGGTCTCCTCCGACGGCCTGCTGATGGCGGCCTCCGAGCGTCTGACCCGCGACCGCGCGGACCACTTGGCCGCCGTCGTCTCGGGCATCACCTCGCTCGCCCAGAACGCGGCCTCCACGCACGGTTTCCACGGCATGAAGCTGGTCATGATCGAGATGCTGGGCGGCTTCATGATGGTCGGCCGCATCCGTGACGGCAGCTGCCTCGGCGTCCTCGCCGCCGAGGGCTGCGACGTCGGCCTCGTCGGCTACGAGATGTCCGTGCTGGCCGACCGCGCCGGGGAACTGCTCACCCCCGCCCTGGTCACCGAGCTCCGCAACGCCCCGGTCGGCGCCGCCGGCTGACCCCGGGCCGTGCGCGCGTCCGTCGAACCAGCCGGGCGGCGGCTTTCCCGCGCCCCCCGGAGGGCCTAGGGTCGGCCCACACACGGGAGGTGCGACGACGCCATGCGGATCGCCACGACGATCTTCCTGACCGACCATTCCGTCCCCGCCGTCCGGCTCGCCCGGGAGCTGGAGGAGCGCGGCTTCGACGGGCTGTACCTGCCGGAGCACACCCACATCCCGGTCAGCCGGCGCACCCCGGCGCCGATGGGCGAACCCCTGCCGCCGGAGTACGGCCGCACGCTGGACCCCTTCGTGGGGCTCGCCGCGGCCGCGGCCGTCACCGAGCGGCTGCGGCTCGGCACCGGGATCACCCTGGTCGCCCAACACGACCCCATCGTGCTGGCCAAGCAGGTCGCGAGCCTGGACTTCCTGTCCCGCGGACGGTTCACCCTCGGTGTCGGCTTCGGCTGGAACGTGGAGGAGGCCGCGGACCACGGCGTGGACTGGCCCCGCCGCCGCGACCTGGTACGCGACCGGATGGCCGCGATGCGGGCCCTGTGGGCGCCCGAACCCACCGCCTACCAGGGCACGTACACGAGCGTCGAGGCGAGCCACGCGTGGCCCAAGCCGGTCTCCGGCCCCCGCCCGCGCACCCTGGTCGGGGGCGCCGCCGGGCCCGTGCTCTTCCGGCACATCACCGAGTACGCGGACGGCTGGCTGCCCATCGGCGGTGGCGGGCTCAAGGAGACCCTGCCGGAGCTGCGCCGCGCCTGGGCGGAAGCGGGCCGCGACCCGGCCGGTCCCCAGGTCGTGCCGTACGCCGTCCGCCCGAACCCCGGAAAGCTCGCCCACTACCGCGATCTGGGCCTGGCGGAGGTCGTGCTGCAGCTGCCCTCCGTGGGGACCGCGGACGTACTGCGCACGCTGGACGACTACGCGCGCTATCTGTGAGCCTCAGAGCACGTCGGCCAGTTCCTGCAGCAGCCGCCGCTTGGTGCGCGCCCCGACCGCGGACCACACCGGTTCGCCGTCGCGGAAGACCATCAGCGTCGGCACCGACAGCACGCCGTAGGCGCTCTGTGCCCACGGGTTGTGGTCCACGTCCAGCTGGACGACCTTCAGCCGTCCCTCCTCCTCCCGGGCGAGCTCGCGCAGCACGGGCTCGATCTGACGGCACGGCGGGCACCAGTCGGCGCCGAACTCCACGAGCACCGGCAGGCCGGCGCCCAGCACCTCGGCGGCGAACGTCGCGTCGGACGCCTCGGCCAGGTGGCCGGGGTCCCGGTCCGGTCCCGGTCCCGGCCCCGTTCCCGGTTCTGCGTCCGTTCCGGTCGTGGTCATCAGGTACTCCCCTCGCAGGTGAACTGGCAGCGCGGTTCGGGAGCCGTCGCCGACTCGGCCCGGGCCAGCTGCTCGGCGATCCGGTCCCGCGCCTCGGTGAGCCGGGCGAGTCCGTCGTCCAGCTCCGCGAGCTTGCGCCGGTAGGCCTCCAGGGACGCCGGGCACGAGTCCCCCTCGGGATGGCCGGCCCGCAGACAGTCCACGAAGGGGCGGGTGTCCTCCAGTTCGAAGCCGAAGTCCCGCAGGAGCTGGATCTGCCGCAGCAGTCTCAGGTCCGCCTCGTCGTAGGCCCGGTAGCCGTTGCCGGCCCGCCGGGCCCGCAGCAGTCCGAGCGATTCGTAGTACCGCAGGGCGCGCGGGGTGGTGCCGGCCCGTTCGGCGAGTTCTCCGATCCGCATGCCCCGACGGTAGACCCTGACGCCGACGTCAAGGCCAGCGCGGAAATTCCCGTCCGGCGGCAATCGCCCCGGTGATCTACGTGACAGCGCCCACTGACGGAGGGCGCACCTATGCTCGGAGAATGACGCACACCCCGCCCACCGCCAACAGCATGCGCCGTGCGCTCAAGCGTGCCCGTGACGGCGTCGCACTCGACACCGCCGAGGCCGCGGTGCTCCTCCAGGCCCGGGGGGACGACCTGGCCGATCTGATGGAGAGCGCCGCCCGGGTGCGGGACGCGGGGCTGGAGGCGGCGGGGCGTCCCGGCGTCATCACGTATTCCAAAAGTGTGTTCATCCCGTTGACGCGGCTGTGCCGGGACAAGTGCCACTACTGCACCTTCGTCACGGTGCCCGGCAAGCTGCGCCGCGCCGGCCACGGGATGTTCATGTCCCCGGACGAGGTGCTGGACATCGCCCGCCGCGGCGCCGAACTCGGCTGCAAGGAAGCCCTGATCACCCTCGGGGACAAGCCCGAGGACCGCTGGCCCGAAGCGCGCGAGTGGCTGGACGCGCACGGCTACGACGACACCCTGGCCTACGTCCGCGCCATGTCGATCCGGATCCTGGAGGAGACCGGACTGCTGCCGCACCTCAATCCCGGGGTCATGAGCTGGACGGACTTCCAGCGGCTCAAGCCGGTCGCGCCGTCGATGGGCATGATGCTGGAGACCACGGCGACCCGGTTGTGGTCCGAGCCGGGCGGGCCGCACTACGGCTCGCCCGACAAGGAGCCGGCGGTGCGGCTGCGGGTGCTGGAGGACGCGGGGCGCAGCTCGGTGCCGTTCACCAGCGGGCTGCTGATCGGGATCGGCGAGACGTACGAGGAGCGCGCGGAGTCGCTCTTCGCGCTGCGCCGGGTCGCGCGCTCGTACCACGGCATCCAGGAGCTGATCATCCAGAACTTCCGCGCCAAGCCGGACACGGCGATGCGCGGGATGCCGGACGCGGAACTGGACGACCTGGTCGCCACGGTCGCGGTCGCCCGGCACATCATGGGGCCGGCCGCGTGCCTGCAGGCGCCGCCGAACCTGGTGGACGCGGAGTACGCGCGGCTGATCGGGGCCGGCATCGACGACTGGGGCGGGGTCTCCCCGCTCACGCCTGACCACGTCAACCCCGAGCGCCCCTGGCCGCGGATCGACGAGCTCGCCGAGCACTCGGCGGCGGCAGGCTTCGCGCTGCGGGAACGCCTGTGCGTCTACCCGGAGTTCGTCACCCGCGGCGAGCCGTGGCTGGACCCGCGGCTGCTGCCGCACGTCCGGGCGCTGGCCGATCCGGAGACCGGACTGGCCCGTGAGGACGCGGTGGTGCGGGGCCGTCCGTGGCAGGAGCCCGACGAGGCCTTCACCGCCACCGGCCGCACCGACCTGCACCGCACCATCGACACCGAGGGCCGCACCGGCGACCGCCGCGACGACTTCGACGAGGTGTACGGCGACTGGGAGGCGCTGCGCGAGCAGGCCGCCCCGGGATTCGTCCCGGACCGCATCGAGGCCGATGTCCGCACCGCGCTCTCCGTCGCCGCCGACGACCCGACCAAGCTCACCGACGCCGAGGCGCTGGCGTTGTTCCATGCCGATGGTGCGGCGTTGGACGCGCTGGCGCGGATCGCGGACGACGTGCGGCGGGACACCGTGGGCGACGAGGTGACCTATGTGGTCACCCGGAACATCAACTTCACCAACGTCTGTTACACCGGCTGCCGTTTCTGCGCCTTCGCGCAGCGCCGTACCGACGCGGACGCCTACACCCTGTCGCTGTCGCAGGTCGCCGACCGGGCCGAGCAGGCCTGGCAGGTCGGCGCGACCGAGGTGTGCATGCAGGGCGGTATCCACCCGGACCTGCCGGGCACCGCCTACTTCGACATCGCCCGCGCGGTCAAGGAGCGCGTGCCGGGCATGCACGTGCACGCCTTCTCGCCGATGGAGGTGGTCAACGGCGCCACCCGCACCGGGATGTCGATCCCCGAGTGGCTGGCCGCGGCCAAGGACGCCGGTCTGGACTCCATCCCCGGCACCGCCGCGGAGATCCTCGACGACGAGGTCCGCTGGATCCTGACCAAGGGCAAACTGCCCACCGCCACCTGGATCGAGGTCGTCAAGGCCGCACACGCCCTGGGACTTCGCTCCTCGTCGACCATGATGTACGGGCACGTCGACCAGCCCCACCACTGGCTCGCCCACCTGCGGCTGCTCGCCCGGATCCAGCAGGAGACCGGCGGCTTCACCGAGTTCGTCACCCTGCCCTTCATCCATACCAACGCCCCGGTCTACCTGGCCGGCATCGCCCGCCCCGGCCCCACCGGACGCGACAACCGCGCCGTCACCGCGATGGCCCGCCTGCTGCTCCACCCGCACATCACCAACATCCAGACCAGCTGGGTCAAACTCGGCGCCGACGGCGCCGCCGAGATGCTCCGCTCCGGCGCCAACGACCTGGGCGGCACCCTGATGGAGGAGACCATCTCCCGCATGGCCGGCTCCAGCTACGGCTCCTACCGCTCCATCCGCGACCTGGTCGCCATCGCCGAGGCCGCCGGCCGCCCCGCCCGCCAGCGCACCACCACCTACGGCCAGGTCCCCGCCGAACGCATCACCACCGGCCTCGCCTCCGACGGCCACCTCCCCGAACTCCTGCCGGTTCTGGAGGACTGACTCCCCCCGGACGTCCGGCATGTGCCCGGAACGCCGCCGCGAGTGACCGACCACATTCCTTCCGTGGTCGGGAACCGACCGTTCGTGGTCGATTACAGTGCTGGCGGCGAACGGCGAAGGAGGCAGTGGCATGGGCGGGGCCGTATGGGGGCGCGTCGAGCAGCAGGACTTCCGCAGCCGGGTCCGCGGGTGCCTGCTCGGGGGCGCGATGGGCGACGCGCTCGGCGCGGGGATCGAGTTCGACTCCCTTGCCGCCATCCGGGAGGCGCACGGCGAGAAGGGCGTCACGGACTACGTCCCCGCCTACGGCCGGCGCGGCGCGATCACCGACGACACCCAGATGACCCTCTTCACCGCCGAGGGGCTGATCCGCGCCCAGGTGCGCCGCGACACCGGCACCTGGCACCCGCCCACCGACATCCACCGGGCGTACCGGCGGTGGGCCGCCACCCAGAGCGACTGGGGCCCCGACGAACGCCGCAAGGACATCGGGTGGCTGGCCCGCGAGGAATGGCTCTACTCCCGCCGCGCACCCGGCCGGGCCTGCCTCACCGGGCTCGGCGACGACCGGATGGGCACCCTGGACCAGCCGAAGAACCCCACCTCCAAGGGCTGCGGCACCGTGATGCGCTCCGCGCCCTTCGGGCTGCTCGTCGGCTGGGAGCCGCAGCTCGTCCTGCAACTCGCGCTCGAATGCGCCGCGCAGACCCACGGCCACCCCACCGGGGTCCTGGCGGCGGGCGCCTTCGCGGTGATCGTCCACGGGCTGGCCCGCGGCGAGGCCCTGGACGGCGCGGTGCAGCAGGCACTCGCCCTCATCGCGCGGCGCCCGGGGCACCAGGAGACCTCCGCCGCCCTGCAGGCCGCGCTGGGCGCGGTACGCCAGGGCCTGCCCGACGCCGCGCGGGTGGAGGCCCTCGGCGAGGGCTGGACCGCCGAGGAGGCCCTCGCCATCGGTGTCTACTGCGCGCTGGTGGCCGAGGACATCCGGCACGGCCTGCTGCTCGCGGTCAACCACTCAGGCGACAGCGACTCCACGGGATCGATCTGCGGCAACCTGCTGGGTGTCCAGCACGGTGAGACCGCCCTGCCGCCGGCCTGGCTCGCCGAGTTGGAGGGCCGGGGCACGATCCTCCAGCTCGCGGACGACTTCGCCATGGAGATGACGCAGTCCCCGGCCCTGCACGGGCCGGGGGGCGTCTCGGCGGCGTGGCTTGAGCGCTACCCCGCCGCCTGATCCCGCCGCCTGAGCCCGGCGGAGGACCGGCCGGGCAGCCCGGCAGCCCGGCGTCAGGCCGTGGCCGGTGTCTCGGGCACGGCCTCGGCGGCCGCGCCGTCCCCGTCGTCGTCGGAGTTGATCCGGGCCAGGACGGCGTCCCGCTCCGGGGTGTCCTCGGGCCTGACGAAGCCGATGAGCACGTACAGGACGAGCGAGACGGCCAGCGGCGTCACGATCTGGATCTGCAACTGGACGCCGTCGAGGCCGTAGTTGGTCAGCCAGAAGGCGAACAGCCCCGCCGCCCACGACACCAGGGCCGCGGTCGGGCCGGACTTGCGGAACGGCCGCAGCAGACCCAGCATGAACGGGATGGCGATCGGGCCCATCAGACCCGCCACCCACTTGATGACGACCGTGATGATGTCCTTGAAGGCCGGCGAGTTGACCTGGGTGGCCACCGCCATCGACAGGGCGAGGAAGGCCACGGTGGTGACCCGGGCGGCGACCAGCCCGGCCCGATCGCTCCAGGAACGCGCAGCCTTGGACAGCACGGGCGCGATGTCGCGGGTGAAGACGGCGGCGATCGCGTTGGCGTCGGAGGAGCACATGGCCATCGTGTGCGAGAAGAAGCCGACGACGACCAGGCCCAGCAGGCCGTGCGGCAGCAACTGCTCGGTCAGCAGCGCGTAGGAGTCGGAGGCGTCCGGCTTCTGCGCCTGCACCAGCAGCGGGGCGACCCACATCGGGAAGAACAGCACGAGCGGCCAGACGAACCACAGCAGCGCCGACAACCGGGCCGAGCGCGTGGCCTCGCGGGCGTTGGCGGTGGCCATGTAGCGCTGGGCCTGGTTCCACATGCCGCCGTTGTACTCGAAGGTCTTGATGAACAGGTACGCCAGCAGGAACGTCAGCGTGTACGGGCCGGCCGTCGGGGCGGTGTGGTTGTCCGGCAGCTTGTCCCACACGGTCCACAGTCCGCTGATGCCGCCGATCTTCCCCAGCACCGCGATCAGCATCGCCAGCCCCGCGAGCAACTGGATGACGAACTGCCCGAGCTCGGTGAGGGCGTCGGCCCACAGGCCGCCGACGGTGCAGTAGACGGCGGTGACGGCGCCGGTGATGAGGATGCCCTGGTTGAGGGAGACGCCGGTGAAGACCGACAGCAAGGTGGCGATGGCCGCCCACTTCGCGCCGACGTCCACGATCTTCAGCAGGACACCGGAGACGGCGAGCGCCTGCTGCGTGGGCACGTTGTAGCGGTTCTTCAGGTACTCCAGCGGGGAGGCCACATGGAGCCGGGAGCGCAGCCGGTTGAGCCGCGGCGCGAAGAGGCTCGCGCCGATGGCGATGCCGATGGCGATCGGGAAGGACCACGTCACGTACGAGGTGACGCCGTAGGTGTACGCGATGCCGGCGTAGCCGGTGAACATGACCGCGCTGTAGCCGGACATGTGGTGCGAGATGCCGGACAGCCACCACGGCATCCGGCCGCCGGCGGTGAAGAAGTCGCCGACGTTGTCGACACGTTTGTGGGACCACAGGCCGATGACGACCATCACGCCGAAGTACGCGACCAGTACGGCCCAGTCGAGACTGTTCATGCCTTGTTGCCCCCTTCAGGGGTCCGCCTTGTGAACGGGTGCGTACTTCGCCGGTACGTCCGTCGCGGGGCGGCGCCCCAGATTGAACCGCGCGGTAGGGGCATGGTCAAGACCAGTCGCGTTCAAGAGTATGAACCACGATCAGATGGCAGAATTGTTTTACTTGTTCTTGACCTTACTTGACGTTGTCGTGAACACGCCCGGCGGCTCACGATGGGCGGGTACTTCGCCGGAACGACCCGTTGTCCTCCCCCGATGCCGGCGCATCGCTCTGCCCGCGTCCACCGGCGGGCCGCGGCCTCCTCCCAGGGAGGGGGGCGGCGGGGGCGGGCATGGGAGGTCCGGGGCAGCAGTGAGCCCCCTCGGCCAGGACGGCGTGCCGGTCGAGAGGGCCCGTGCGGGTACTGCGTGGTGCTCAGTCCAGGTCGAAGGCTCCGCGGCTGACGTCCGTGACGAACGCCGACCAGGCATCGGGGGAGAAGCCGAGGGTAGGGCCGTCGGGGTCCTTGGAGTCGCGGACGTCGACGGCGGACAGGTGGCGGGACGCGACCTCGACGCAGGCCCCGTTCCCTTGGGAGCGGGAGGACTTGACCCACGCCTTGGTGTTTCCGAGCTGAATAGCCATGATCGCTCCGAGCTTTCTCATTCGTGCAGCTCTGACGTGATCGAAGCTACTCGCCAACATCACCTGCCACAGCCGCCGTTAGCTCCAACGGGTGGCATATTCCAAGTTCACCTTCCGCCTCGCGGTGGCGCGGGTGTACGCTCCGGGGCCGCTGGTGCGCGAGGGTGGGTTGGGCCTGTGTCCCTCGCGCCCGCCCCCGGCCTGACGCACCGTCAGCGCGCGTACTCCTTGGCCGCGTCCGCGATGAACAGGCGGCTCGCCTCGGCGCTCAGCGCCTGCGCCCTCAGGTGCTCGTACATGACGCTGTAGCCGTGCACGTCGGTCGGCTTCTCCAGGTAGAGGTCGCTGGTGACGCCCTCGATGTAGACCACGCTGGAGTCGGTCGCGTCGGCGAACTCCAGGATCGCGAAGTTCCCGGACATGCCCGGGTGCGCGCCGGCCTCGTAGGGCAGCACCTGCACGGTCACGTGCGCCTGGGTGCTCATCTGGGCCAGGTACTCCAGCTGTTCGCGCATCACGTCCCTGCTGCCGACGACGCGGCGCAGCGCGGACTCGTCCATGACGACCCAGAAGCGCAGCGGGATGTCCGGGTCCGTGACGCGTTCCTGCCGGCGCAGCCGGATCTCGATCCGCTTCTCGATCTGCTCGGGGGTGGCCTCCGGGAGGGTGCCCTCGATGACCGCCGAGGCGTAGTTCCGGGTCTGCAGCAGGCCGGGCACCACCAGGGAGTCGTACACCCGCAGCGACTCGGCCTCGGTCTCCAGGCCGATGTAGACGCTGTAGGGGACGTCGCCGAAGGCGTGCCACCAGCCCTGCTGGCGGGACTCGCGGGCCATGTTCATCAGCGAGTCGACCAGGCGGGCGTCGTCGACCCCGTACACGCCGCACAGGTCGCGGACGTCGCGCTGGCTGATGCTGCGACGGCCGTTCTCCAGGCGGCTGATCTTGGACTGCGAGACGAGCAGCCGGGCCGCCACCTCCTCGGCCGTCATCCCTTTCTGTTCGCGCAACTTGCGCAGTTCCGACCCGAGTCGGCGACGCCTGACGGTGGGATTGACGTTGGCGGCCACGGGATGCGCACCTCCGGTTGCGAGCGGCTGCTGTTCTGCGCTGAGTTCCGCGCTGACGTGTACTGCTGGTCAGCAGACTGCCACTATCGGTCATCCCACCGCTGGGAAATGGTCGTATGCTGCGCTCTTCAAAAGAGCCGACAAACGGCAACGGCACGCGGGCCGGAGGACCGGGCGAACCGGTTCCCCGCCCCGCGTGCCGTTGGCGCGCTGGCTGTGCTGTCGTCGGTGCCGGGGCCCTGACCCCGGCACCGCGGGTTCAGCGGGCGCCCGCCCGCACCATGCCGTGGCCCGTCGCCCGGTCCGGTGCGGGGCGCCCCTGGGCCGGGGCGCGTTTGGGCGGTGCGGCGGCGCCGTTCTGCACGTCCATCACGGCGTGCGCGACGAGGCCGCCCATGGGGTCGTACCGGATCAGGTCACGCAGACGCGATCGCGAGGACCGGCCCTCGTTGCCCGGGTACAGATGCTTGCCGAGGCCCACGGCATGGGCGATCGCGGCGAGGGCGGCGGTCCGCGGGTCCGGTGGCACACCGGTGCGGATCGCGCTGTCCAGCCGGGCCCTGATCTCCCGGCTGACCTCGCTGTCGGTCGCCTGATAGCGCGTGGTCGGCAGCACCCCGCACATCTGACCCGGTACGGCATGCACCATGCCGCACCGCTCCAGGTGCGCGAGATACGTCTGGCGCAGCCCCAGGCGGGGCCCGCCGATCCAGTGGACGGCGCGCACCGGGCTGCCGCGTCGGCGCAGCAGTTCGAGCGCGGAGTCCAGGGTCGGATCTCCTGTCGGCCGTGGGTGCACCACGGCGATACGATCCCCGTCAGGGGCTATTCGTCCTGCGAGGGCCAGCTCCACTAGCTGGGCCCCGGCAAGACCGAGGTCAAGAGACTGCGGCTGCGCCGTGGTACCCGTGGCCGGGTCCAGGGCGAGCAGCAACAGCTCCTCCGGAAGTGTTCTGCGGCTCCTGCCCATCCATGCCTCCCCGCGTGGATGAATGACAGGGTGACGCCTCTCACACCGGCCTGTCGAGAGCGCCTTGCCCGTTCGTGCGGGAACCGACTCATATGTCGTTTGCGTCTTGGACCGGGGCGGCGCCGTCGTGGGGACGGCCGAGGCGCCCCGTCGGCGGGTCCCTCTGAGGCTGATCGGCCGGGGCCTGGAAACTGGTGTAAGGGTGAGCGGGGCGCCGCGGCGGCGCTCCGCACGACGTGTGGAGGAGGTCTGCGTGGCGGGCGAGTCCCCCGGCAGGGCGGATCAGCAGAAGTCGTCGGGGGAGGCGACCGGGCGCGGGGCGGTGGATCCGAGGCTCGCCGTCCTCCGAGGGGGGCCGGCGGAAACGTCTCCGGACGCCCCGGAGCACGCGCCGGAGCCGCCCGCGGCGGACCGGGCGGACACGGAGGCGGAACCCGAGCGGCGTAGTTCCGGTACGCCGGACGGCGGAGCGGCTGTGGACGGTGTCGCGGAGGCGACTGCGCAGGACGCGGAGGAGGCCTCCCCGGCGGACGACGGTGAGGGGCCCGCGGAATCCCGTACCGACGCCGCAGGCGCGTCGGGCGCCCCCGCGGCCGTGCCCGCGGATGCCCGGTCCGGGCAGGACCGCCGGGAGGACACGACCGCCCCCGGCGCCGAGCCGGCCGACGGCCCCGAGGACGCCCCTGAGGACGCCGGTGCGGCAGCGGAGGCCGCCGACGGCTCCGAGGGGCCGGACGACGCTCCGGAGGGCGCCACAGCGGCGTCTGAGGAGCCCGCCGACGCGGCGGGCGACACCGACGGCTCCGCCGGCGCGGACGCGGACGACACCGACGCGACCGACGCGGGCGACGACGACGTCGCGGACGAGACCGACGCGGACGAGACCGACGCGGACGAGGCCGACGCGCCCGCTGCCGGAGCGGACCGCGAGGGCACCGGCGACGAGCCCGCGGCCGCGGAGGACGACGAGGCCCCCGCCGGGGACGACTCCGGGGACACCGGCCAGGCGACGGCCCCCGCCGCGGACGACGGCCCCGAGGACGGCTCCCAGGACGCCCCGCGCCGTGTCAACGGCGGAGGGGGCGCGTTCGGGGGCCCCGGTGGTGGTCCGCGGACCGGCGAGGGCACCATGACGCTCCGCGCGCCGCGCGCGGACGGCGCGGACGCGCCGCCCCGGGAGGGAACGCTCACCCTCAGGGCGCCCGGCGCCCCGGCCGCCCCGGCCGCCGCGCCGGAGAAGGACCGGGCGCGCGACGCCGGCGACGCCGGCAAGGCCGTCGTACGCCCCTCCGCCGCCGCTCCCGTCGCGACGCCGGCCCGGCCCGGCGGAACGTTTGTCCCCCTGGTCGGCGACGAACGTCCGGCCGAGGACCTGGGCTCGCGTACGAAGCAGATGCCGCTGCCGCTGCCGCTGCCGCCCGAGCCGGACGAACCGCTCAAGCTGCTGGCGGAGCTGACCAACACCCCGCCGCCGGCCGAGACCCCGCTGCGCACCACCGTGCGCCGGGTGAAGATCTGGACCCCGGTGGTGCTGCTGCTGGCGGTGGTCTTCGTCCTGGTGCAGGCGCTGCGCCCGCTGCCCGCGCCGGCGCTGACGCTGACGGCGAAGTCCTCGTACACCTTCGAGGGCGACGAGCTCTCGCTGCCGTGGCCCGCGCAGGGCCAGGCGGTCGTGGAGGCCGAGGGCCTGGGCCGGCTGGGCGCGTTCGGGCAGGAGAAGCCCGTGCCGATCGCCAGCGTCGCGAAGGTCATGACGACCTACGTGATCCTGCGCGACCACGCCATCAAGAAGGGCGGCGAGGGCGAGACGGTCCCGGTCGACGAGAAGGCCGAGCAGCAGTTCGTCAGCGGCCAGGCGGAGCAGGAGTCCGTGGTCAAGGTGACCGCCGGGCAGAAGCTCAGCGAGTACGAGGCGCTGGAGGCGGTCATGCTGCCGTCGGCGAACAACGTCGCCCGCCTGCTGGCCCGCTGGGACGCTGGGTCTGAGGCGGCGTTCGTGAAGAAGATGAACGCCACCGCCAAGCAGCTCGGCATGCGGAACACCCACTACACCGACCCCAGCGGTCTGGAGGCGACCACCGTCAGCACGGCGAGCGACCAGGTGAAACTGGGCCACGCCGCCATGAAGGACCCGGTGTTCGCGGAGATCGCCACCAAGATCCAGTACACGGACATCAACGGCGACGTCCAGAAGAACTACAACCAGCTCGCCGGCTACAACCACGTCGTCGGCATCAAGACCGGCACCAGCACCAAGGCCGGTGGCAACCTGCTCTTCGCGGCGGTCCGTGAGATCGGCGGCACGAAGCAGCTGATCATCGGGGCGATGCTGGGGCAGCACAAGGCGCCCATCATCGACACGGTGCTCGACCGCAGCAGCACCCTGCTGCAGGCCGCGCTGGACACCCTCACCTCGGACACCGTGATCAAGAAGGGTGACGTCGTCGGCTACATCGACGACGGCCTCGGCGGCCGGACGCGCGTCGTGGCCGCCAAGGACGTCACCGCGATCGGCTGGACCGGGCTGAAGGTCGACATCTCCGTGGTCGGCGCCAAGACCGGCATTCCGCACAAGGCGCCGGCCGGAACCGCGATCGGCACCCTCACCGTCGGCAACGGCGACAGCAGCATCAAGGTCCCGGTCACGCTCGGACGCGACCTGACCGAGCCGTCCTTCGGTTCGAGGCTCACCCGCCTCGGCTGACCAGGCTCCCCGCGCAGGCGGGCCGGCCGGACCGCTACACGTGGTCCAGCCGGCCCGCCTTCGCCTCATCCACCAGTGAGCGGAACTGGTCGGAACTCATCCGCACGCGCTGCCCGAAGTCGTCGGTCAGGACGACCCTCTGCTCGGGCGGCGCGCTCTCGTCCACGTACAGCGTGGGGCAGCCGCAATCGCAGTTGCCGCAGAACACCGCCACTTGTTCCATCGGTCCACCTCCAGCGTCATTTCCGTGTACCGGGCGTCAGGAGCGGCATACCCAGGGTGACGGCGGTTCAGGCGGACAACTCGCGTTCCAGTGGTGTCCGGAAGCGGGGGGTGACGCGTGTGCCGCCCAGCCAGCCGCTCAGCCGGGCCGCCTCCTCCCCGACCGCCGCGGCCGCCTCGCGGCCGGGGTCGGTGAACAGGCGGTGCACGACGGTGCCGTCCGCGCGCTGGGCCCATCCGCCGACGACCCGGCCGTTCCACCACACCGTGGGGCCGATGTTGCCCGAGCGGTCGAAGAGCGCCGCACGGTCCGCGGGGTCCTCGGGCAGGTACCAGTCGCGCCCCCGCCAGCCCATCGGCGTCGGGTCGAGCGCGGGCAGCAGCGCCGCCCACGGCCCGGGGTCCGGCTCCGGCCCGGTGTCCTGCGGCAGGACGTAGCCGGTGCCCTCCGCCAGTCCGACCGGCTCGGCGCCGATCGCCTTCAGCGCCGCGCGGACCTCGGTGAGCGTCCACCCGGTCCACCACTTCAGATCGGCCTCGGTGCCCGGCCCGTAGGCCGCCAGCCAGCGCCGCGCCAGCTCCGCCCGCGCCTCGCCGGCCGGTGTCCGCGGCGGGACCGCGCCGGCGGCCCAGCGGTACTGACTGCTCGTCCAGCCGCCCAGCGGGCGCCGCCGTACGATCCGGCCCTCGGCGGCGAGCACCCGAAGGACCCGGCTCGACACGTTCTGCGTGGCCTCGTACGGCTTGCCGCGGGCCACCACCACCTGTTCGCGCAGACGCGGGACCCGTTCGGCCAGTTCCGCGGCGGTGGCCTCCGTGCCCCCGGCGAGTGCGGTCAGGACGGCCCCCTCGACCTCCGCCAGCCACCGCTCGTCCCAGCCGCCGCCCTCGGCGAGGAAGGTCAGCAGTTTCCGGCGTTCGGCGGCGGCGATCGCGTGGGCCGCCGCCTCGTGGACCACCGGTCGTGCGGCGGCCGTGACCACGAACATCGTCCGGCGCATCGCGAGCAGCCGGATCAGGCTGCGTTCCTCGTAGAGGGCGTGATCGATCGCCGCCGGGTCCGGGACGCGCATCCGCGCCGCGGCGGACAGGTAGACCGTGGCCGGGTCCGTACCGTGCAGGGCGACGAGCGACTCCGTGGCCTCCTCCGGCCGTTCCGAGCGCCCCCCGGCGGTCAGCCGCTGCCGCGCGGCCATCCGGTGCCGCCGCTCCCGCGCCCCGATGTCGCGCCGTGCGCCCATGGCTCACCCCCGTCGTGGTCCGGCGGCGCCCGGCCGGGCGCCGCGACCTCATCGTGGCACGGGCCACCGACAGCGCCCCCGGTGCCATGTGACGCGGATCACATCGCCCTCGCCGGAAGTTCCCGCCCAACCCGCGTAAGACGCGGGGCCGTTGACGCTCTCACCCGCGACGGAAGGCACACCGGACCGCGGCACGGCACCCCCGGAGGACCCAGCCATGCTCACCGACATCGACCACATCGTCCAGGCCCGCCTGCACACCCCGGAGTCCGGGCCGGAGGGCCACGAGATCACGGCGACCCTGCGCTACCACCGCGACGACCCGCTCGCGGCGCGAGTGGCCTTCCCGGCCTCGGTGTCGCTCGACGGCGCCGAGGTGACCTGGGTCTTCGGCCGCGGCCTGCTGACCACGGGGCTGTACGAGCCGGCCGGCGAGGGGGACGTCCACGTCCGCCCCGCCGGCCCCGACCGCACGGTGCTGGAGTTCCGCGCCCACCAGGGCGTCGCCCTGGTGGAGGTCGCCACCACCGACCTGCGGATCTTCCTGGCCCGCGTCTACGAGGCCGTTCCGCCCGGCCACGAGTTCCGCGGCGTCGACATGGACGCCGTGGTCGCCTTCCTCCTCGGGGAGGAGTGAGGCGGCCACGGCGCGGGTGCGGGGCGGCCGGGTTCAGTCCGCGAGGGACCGGAAGCCGCGCAGCCGCAGGGAGTTGCCCACGACGAACACCGACGAGAAGGCCATCGCGGCGCCCGCGATCATCGGGTTGAGCAGGCCCGCGGCGGCCAGCGGCAGTGCCGCCACGTTGTAGCCGAAGGCCCAGAAGAGATTGCCCTTGATCGTGCCCAGGGTGCGGCGCGACAGCCTGATGGCGTCCGCGGCGACCCGCAGGTCGCCCCGGACCAGGGTCAGGTCGCTCGCCTCGATGGCGGCGTCCGTTCCCGTGCCCATGGCCAGCCCCAGGTCCGCCTGGGCCAGGGCGGCCGCGTCGTTGACGCCGTCGCCCACCATGGCGACCGAGCGGCCCTGCGCCTGGAGCCGCCGGACGACGGCGACCTTCTCCTCCGGCATGACCCCGGCGACGACGTCGGCCGCGTCGATGCCGACCTCGGCGGCCACCGACCGGGCGACGGCCTCGTGGTCCCCGGTCAGCAGCACCGGGGTGAGTCCGAGTCCGCGCAGCATGGCCACGGCCCGGGCGCTGGTCGGCTTCACCGCGTCCGCGACGACCAGCAGGGCGCGCGGCCGTCCGTCCCAGGAGACGGTCACCACGGTGCCGCCCAGCGCCTCGGCCTCCGCCTTGGCGAGGACCAGCTTCTCCGGCAGCGGTGCGGGCGGCGCCTGGCGGCCGACGGTGACGGCGCGACCGTCCACGGTGCCCTGGACACCGAGCCCGGGCAGCGCCCGGAAGTCCGCCACGTCGGGCAGGTCGCCGGCGCGCTCCAGGGCGGCCGTGGCGACGGCCCGCGCGATGGGGTGCTCCGAGGCGTGCTCCAGGGCGCCGGCCAGCCGCAGGACCTCCTTCTCCCGCTCGCCGTCGGCAGTGTGCACGCCGGTGAGGGTCATGACACCGGTGGTGACCGTTCCGGTCTTGTCGAGCACGATGGTGTCGACCCGGCGGGTGGTCTCCAGCACCTCGGGCCCCTTGATCAGGATGCCGAGCTGCGCGCCGCGTCCCGTGCCGACCATCAGGGCGGTCGGCGTGGCCAGCCCCAGCGCGCACGGGCACGCGATGATCAGGACGGCGACGGCCGCGGTGAACGCCGCGACGGGGCCCTCGCCCAGCGCCAGCCAGACGCCGAGGGTGCCCAGGGCCAGCAGGATCACGACGGGCACGAAAACCGCGGAGATGCGGTCGGCCAGCCGCTGGGCGGCGGCCTTGCCGTTCTGGGCGTCCTCCACGAGCCGCGCCATGTGCGCGAGCCGGGTGTCCGCGCCGACCCGGACGGCCTCCACGACCAGCCGGCCGCCGGCGTTGACGGTCGCGCCGGTGACGGTGTCCCCGGGACCGACCTCGGCGGGCACCGACTCACCGGTGAGCAGGGCCGCGTCGACGGCCGACGTCCCCTCCCGTACGACGCCGTCGGTGGCGATCTTCTCGCCGGGACGGACCACGAACAGGTCGCCCACCGCGAGGTCCGCGGTCGCGATCCGCGCCTCGCGCCCGTCGCGCAGCACGGCGACGTCCTTGGCGCCCAGCTCCATCAGGGCGCGCAGCGCGGCGCCCGCACGGCGTTTGGAGCGCGCTTCGAAGAAACGCCCGGCCAGGATGAAGGCGGTGACGCCGGCGGCGACCTCCAGGTAGAGGTTGGCGGAGCCCTCGCCGCGGGCGACGGTCAGCTCGAAGGGGTGCTTCATGCCGGGCATCCCGGCCTCGCCGAAGAACAGCGCCCACACCGACCAGCCGAAGGCGGCGAGCGTGCCCAGCGAGATCAGCGTGTCCATGGTGGTGGCGCCGTGCCGCAGATTGGTCCAGGCGGCCCGGTGGAAGGGCCAGGCGGCGTACGTGACGACCGGCGCGGCCAGCGTCAGCGAGAGCCACTGCCAGTTGGTGAACTGCAGGGCCGGGACCATCGCCATGGCGATCACGGGCACGGCCAGGGCGACGGCGGTCACGAGGCGCTGCCGCAGGGTGGTGAGCTCGTCGGGCGCGGACGGCGCGGACGGCGCGGAGGGGTCGGCCGCGGCGTCGCCGGGCGACGCGGCGCGGGCCGGCGGCGCGGGCAGGGCCGCGGTGTAGCCGGTGGCCTCCACGGTGGCGATGAGGTCCGTCACGCCGATGCCGTCGCCGAACGCGACCTTGGCCTTCTCGGTGGCGTAGTTGACGGTGGCCGTGACGCCGTCCATCCGGTTGAGCTTCTTCTCCACCCGTGCGGCGCAGGAGGCGCAGGTCATCCCGCCGATCTCGAGTTCGAGCTCGGTGACCGCGGCCGCGGCGGCCGGCGGGAGGACCTGCGGGCGATCCGCGGGAGTCATGCCCTGCCGACCAGCTCGTAGCCCGCCTCGTCGACGGCGGCGCGGACCGCGTCGTCGTCCAGCGGGGCCGCGGAGACGACCGTGAGCAGACCGGTCTTGGCGTCCACCTCGATCCCGGTCACGCCGGGGAGGGCGGAGACCTCCTTGCTGACCGCGGACTCGCAGTGACCGCAGCTCATTCCGGAGACGCTGTAGGTGACAGACATGGATTCTCCTTGTGCGTAAGTGCGTGTTCCGGTGTGCGGCGAGGATCGCGCCGTCGCCCACCTGATGACCCCATCATACCCCCTAGGGGTATGAGTGACGTAAAGCGCGGGCCGGCGTGCGTCCGGGCGTACGGGCCGGCGGCGGCCGGCTGCGGTGAAGGGTGCCGGGCCGGCCGGACCTGCGGCCGCGCGATGTCCGCCCGGGGCGATCACGCATGCGGTGCCATGACGCGCGATTCCTGCGCGAAGCATTGATGCGACGCTCGATTCCGCTGTAGCGTCACCGGGGTCGCGTCATCGGCCGCACAGGAGGCAGCGCCCATGTCCATCGACCGCACCCGGCTGCGCGCGCTGCTAGCCCGCGAGACCGCCGACGCCGTCGCCCGCAACCCGAAGTCGCGTGCCGCCTACGAAGCGGCCGACCACCTCTTCGGGCGGGTGCCGATGACGTGGATGAACAAGAACGCCGGTGCCTTCCCCCGCTACCTCGCCGGGGCCCGCGGGGCCCGCGTCACCGACATCGACGGCCATGAGTACGTCGACTTCTGCCTCGGCGACACCGGCGCCATGGCCGGGCACTCCCCGGAGCCCGTCGCCGCCGCCGTCGAGCGCCGCTTCCGCGAGCAGGGCGGTGCCACCGCGATGCTGCCCACCGAGGACGCCGAATGGGTCGGCGCCGAACTCGCCCGCCGCTTCGGCCTGCCGCGCTGGTCGTTCTCGCTCACCGCCACCGACGCCAACCGGTGGGCCATCCGGCTCGCCCGGGCGGTCACCGGCCGGAGGAAGATCCTCTTCCACAGCTACTGCTACCACGGCAGCGTCGACGAGTCGCTGATCGTCACCGGCCCCGGCGGACGCGGCGGCGTCAGCCGCCCCGGCAACGTCGGCGCGCCCTGCGACGTCACCGCGACCAGCCGCGTCGCGGAGTTCAACGACCTGGAGGGCCTGGAGCGCGAACTCGCCCACGGGGACGTCGCCGCCGTCCTGATGGAGCCCGCGCTCACCAACATCGGCATCGTGCTGCCCGAGCCCGGCTACCTCGACGGGGTCCGCGCGATCACCCGCCGGCACGGCGTCCTGCTGATCAACGACGAGACGCACACCTTCTCCGCGGGTCCCGGCGGCGCCACCGCCGCCTGGGGCCTCGCCCCGGACATCCTCACCATCGGCAAGGCCATTGCGGGAGGCGTCCCCGCCGGCGCCTACGGCCTGTCCGCCGAGCTCGCCGACCGGCTCCTCGGCCGCGGCGACCTCGACCTCGTCGACATGGGCGGCGTCGGCGGCACGCTCGCGGGCAACGCCCTGTCCGTGGCCGCCATGCGCGCCACCCTCGAACACGTCCTCACCGACGCGGCGTTCGAGCGGATGGCCGCTCTCGCCGCCCGCTTCGCGGACGGGGTCGCCGACGCCGTCGTCAAGCACGGCCTGCCCTGGTCCGTCAGCACCCTCGGCGCCCGCACGGAGTACCGCTTCGCCTCGCCCGCCCCGCGCACCGGCACCGCGTCCGCGGCCGTCGCCGACCCCGCTCTGGAGGACTTCCTGCACCTGTGGACGGCCAACCGGGGCGTGCTCATGACGCCGTTCCACAACATGGCCCTGATGTGCCCGGCCACCACCGCCGCCGACGTCGACACCCACACCGCCCTCTTCGCCGACGCGCTGGCGGAACTGGCAGGCTGACCCCGTGGACGACATCGACCGCGCGATCCTCCGCGAACTCCAGACCGACGGCCGCATCCCCTACGCCGACCTCGGCCCCAAGGTCGGGCTCTCCCCGTCCGCGGCGCGCCAGCGGCTGCAGCGGCTCGTCGAAGGAAAGGTCGTGCAGGTCGTCGGCGTCACCGACCCGATGGCGATGGGCGGGCAGGCCATGGCGCTGCTCGGCCTGCGCGTCGACGGCGACCCTCGGGCGGTCGCCGACACGCTGTCCGCCCGCGACGAGGTCGTCTACGCCGTGCTGACCGCCGGGCCCTACGCCCTGTTCGCCGAGGTCGTCTGTCCCGGCCCGCCCGAGCTGCTGGACTTCGTCAACGACGTCGTACGGCCCCTCGACGGCGTGGTGGGCGTCGACACCTTCCCCTACTTCGGCATCCACACCCACCGCTTCCTGTGGGACGTGGGCTGACGCCGGCCGGTCAGCCCTTCGGCACGACCCGCAGCGCGCGGTACTCGTATCCGTCCTGGAGGAAGCCCGGGGCCTCCCACTCCAGTACCACCGGCTGACCCGCCGACAGCGTCCGGAAGCCGGCCATCTCGATGTCGCTGTAGTGCGCGAAGCAGCCCCCGGGGGTCTCGGCGCAGTCCAGCACGCCCCAGCCCTCTTCGTCGCTCCACTCGCGTACGGTCGCGTTCGCCATACAGCCGAGCGTAAGCGCCCGCGCGGTACCCGGCCCGCGCTGTTCACCCGCACCGCCGCGGCACCGCCCCGGACGTGACGGAGCCCGGGGGCGCATCCGGCTCCCGGGCTCCGGGGATACCGCCCGATTGCGCACACCGGCGGCGGCCAAGAGCCGCGGATCGTGGTGAGGCCCCGCGTGCTCCGCCTGTGCGCCACCGCGCCACGGAGAGGCGCAGAGGGGACGTGAACCCCCAACTGCCACCCCTGGACCGGCTTCGACGTCCAGTGTCAGCTTGCGCTCTCTTGGGGCTACCCGAACAGGTGGCCGAGGACGGCGTCGCCCACGCGCCGGTCCGTGACCTCCGCGCCGTTGGCCTCCTCGCGGGCGAACTTGACGGCCTGCGCCGGGATGTCCTCGTAGTCCACCTCGACCTGCGCCGGGTGCCTCTCGGTGGCCTCCGCATTCCCGTGGAGCGGGGCACCTTCCTGGTGCGGATCGTGCGCACCGGCTCGGTCTTCCGGCAGTCCGCGGACGGGGCCGGGTGCCAGGACCCCGCGGTGTCGGGCACCGGGAGCTTGCGCACGAAGGTGTGCAGGTCCGTCAACTGCTTCTCCGGGAGGAGCGGATACTGCGCCGGCACCTGCGCCGGCACCACGAGGCGGTCCACCACCGCATCCGCGCCGCGGCGGATGCGGAAGGCGCAGAGCCGGACGTCAGGCCGCGGACGACAGGTCCTGCTCGGCCCAGATGGTCTTGCCGTTGTCCTCGTAGCGCGTCCCCCAGTGCCGGGTGAGCGAGGCGACGATGAACAGACCGCGGCCGTTCTCGTCCTGGAGCCGGGCGTGCCGCAGGTGCGGGGCGGTGTCGGCGGCGTCGGACACCTCGACGGTGAGGTTGAGGTCGAGGATCAGGCGCAGCCTGATGGGCCCGACGGCATGGCGGACGACGTTCGTGGCGAGCTCGCTGACGACCAGGTCCGTGACGGGGACGTGCTCCTCCAGCCCCCAGTGCGCCAGCCGTTCCCGTGCCGCCTCCCGGGCCTGCGGGACCGAGGCGGCCTCGGCCGGGAAGGTCCAGGTGGCGATGCGGTCCGGGTCGATGCCGCGCAGCCTGGCCACCAGCAGTGCCGCCCCGTCCTGCGGGGTGCCGCGCAGCAGCCGGTACGCGACCGCGTCGCAGATCTCCATCGGCGCGGTCGTGGGGTCGGACACCACGTCGCACAGCCGGCTGAGCCGCTCGCCGGCCTCGGCCGGGTACCGGTTGGCGACGCTGTCCGAGTACAGCGTCAGCAGGCTGCCGTCGCGCAGCTCGGTGGTCACCATCTCGTGCGGGGCGCCGCGCCCCAGCGGTGCCCCGCGCGGCACCTCGAGCGTGCTGACGGCGCCCCCCGGGGTGGTCAGCAGGGGCCCGTCGTGCCCCGCGGAGGCGGCCGAGCACTGCCGGGTGATCGGGTCGTACGTCACGTACAGGCAGGACGCGGTGAACGGCGCCCGCCCGTGGTGCAGGGTGGCCGGGTCCGCCTCCTGCTCGCGGGCCAGGTTCTGGGCCACGTCGTCCAGGTGGGTGATCAGCTCGTCGGGCGGCAGGTCCATCGCGGCGAGGGTGGAGGCGGCGGTGCGCAGCCGTCCCATCGCGACCGACGCGTGCAGGCCCTCCCCGGGCACGTAGCCGATGACCAGCCCCACCCGGCAACTGGACAGCGGGAGCACGTCGAACCAGTGGGCGCCGTACCGGCCCGGCAGGTAGCAGTGCGCGGGCTCCACCGCCGCGACCTTCGGTGGTGTGCGCGGCAGCAGGCTGCGCTGGAGGGCCGTCGCGATCGTGTGCTCACGGGTGAAGCGGCGGGCGTTGTCGAGGCAGAGCGCGGTGCACGCGGCGAGCTGCGTGGCCAGCGCCAGGTCCTCGTCGTCGAAGGCGCCCGGGTGCGAGCCGTTCCGGTAGAAGCTGGCCAGGCCCATCACCAGCCCGTGCACGGTCAGCGGCGTCACGATGAGCGAGCGCATCCCGCTCTGGGCGATGAACTCCGCCCGCACCCGGTCGTGGAGCAGCCACCCGCCCTCCTGCGGGAGCACGCCGACCAGCCGCGGCTGCATGTCGTTGAGTGCCTGCGTGTACGGGGTCGGGAACGCGAAGTAACTGGCGCCGCCCATCGGGTAGGCCCCGACGTGCCCCTCCCGGGCCTTGAACCCGGCCCGCCGCATCGGCAGCGTGGTGGCGATCGGGCCCATGGGGGCGTCCCCGCTGAGCACCGACTCCAGCAGATCGACGGCGACGGCGTCGGCGAAGCCGGGAACGGCCACGTCGGCGAGCTCCTGGGCGGTCCGCAGCGCGTCCAGGGTGCTGCCGATTCTCGCGCGGGCGACGTTCAGCAGGTCCATGCCCCGCCGGACCCGCCCCTGCCCCGTCACGTCATGGAACACGCAGGCCGCGCCGATGGTGTGTCCCCCGCCGTCCTGCAGGTGGTACCCGGCGACGTCGTACTCGTGCCGGTGCTCGGGGTCGCCCCCTGGGTACGCGGCGACGGGACGTTCCACCAGCGCGCCGGTGGTCCGCAGCGCCTCGCGCACCACCGGTGACAACGGGATGCCGGAGTCCAGCTCCTCCAGCTGCGCCCCGATCACGGACCGTGCCGGCATGCCGCGCATCCGCAGTGACGCGGGGTTCGCGCGCAGCACCCGCAGATCGGCGTCGTACACCTCGAGCCCCGCCCGCGACTGGTCGAACAGGGCTTTCTCGAAGCTGCCCGTGGCCTCCGCCACGGGGCCGGCGCTCATGTCCGCGCCCGGCCGTCTCGTCGTCGCGGCGCCATGGATGACCTCGGCTCCTCGGGTACGGCTGAAACCACGCTCTCAGTAAATACACCGCACGCCGGGCTCCGCCACCGGAGTGGGACGGGCGGGGCGCACGACTGAAAGACGCTTTGCGGGAGCCGCATTGTCCCCGACGTCCGCAGGATGAAAGAGCGCGAAATGCGGTCGTGGGGAACCGGACTACGCTGAAAAGAATGAGTAAGCGCCGTGATCGCAAGAGCCGTCCCGAGAGCCATGGCAATGAGGCGTACACGCATCCCGCGGCCGGCTGGGGAGCGGCGAAGAGCGTGACGCGTGTGCTCCTGCGCGAACGCGCCCTGATCGACGGGCCGCGCGCGATCTTCCTGATGAACCACGAGAACGGCGGCTTCGACTGCCCCGGATGCGCCTGGCCCGACGACACCAAGGGCCTCAGGCTCGACATCTGCGAGAACGGCATCAAGCACGTCACCTGGGAGATGACCCCCAAGCGCGTCACCCGAGAGTTCTTCGCCGCGCACACCGTCTCCGAGCTCGACGGGTGGAGCGAGTTCGCCCTGGAGGACCAGGGCCGGCTGACCGAACCGATGGTCTACGACCCGGACACCGACACCTACGTCCCCATCTCCTGGCAGGGCGCCTTCGACCTGATCGGACGGACACTGCACGACCTGGACAGCCCGGACGAGGCGGCTTTCTACACGTCCGGACGGCTGGGCAACGAGGCCACGTTCCTCTACCAGTTGATGGCCCGGGAATTCGGCACGAACAATCTGCCGGACTGCTCCAACATGTGCCACGAGGCCTCCGGGCGCGCCCTGCAGGCGGCCCTGGGAACGGGAAAGGGAACCGCCGACCTCAAGGACTGGGAAAGCGCCGACGCGCTTTTCATCATGGGCGTCAACGCGGCCTCCAATGCCCCGCGCATGCTCACCGCCCTGGCCGAGGCGTACCGGCGGGGCGCTCAGATCGTGCACGTCAACCCGCTCGTCGAAGCGGCCGCGACGCGGACCATCGTCCCGCACGAGATGACCGACATGGCGCTGTTCAAGCCGACCGGGACCAGCACCCTCAATCTCCAGGTGCGCAGCGGCGGCGACATGGCGCTCCTGAGGGGCATCGCCAAGGCGGTCCTGGAAGAGGCCCGGCACGACCCCAAGGCGGTCGACCGGGAGTTCGTCGACCGCTACACGGACGGTTTCGAGGAGTACCGGGCCGTCTGCGAGGCGACCACGTGGGACGAGCTGGAACGCCAGTCGGGCCTCCCGCGCGCCGACATCCTCAAGGCCGCCGACGTCTACTCCCGCTCCGACCGGACCCTCATCAGCTGGTGTCTGGGGGTGAGCCAGCACGAACACGGGGTCGACACCGTCCGGGAGATCGTCAACGTCCTCCTCCTGCGCGGCAACCTGGGCCGTGAGGGCGCCGGACCCTCGCCCGTGCGCGGTCACAGCAACGTCCAGGGCAACCGGACCTGCGGCATCGACCACCGGCCCACCGCGCAGTTCCTGGACCGCCTCGCCGGCGTCTGCGGCATCGACCCGCCCCGCGAACACGGACTCGACACGGTCGGCACCGTCCGGGCCATGCACGAGGACCGCGTGAAGGTCTTCATCGGCATGGGCGGCAACTTCGTCCTGGCCGCGCCGGACACCGCCTACACGCGGGAGGGCATGGCGCGCTGCGAGCTGACCGTGCACGTCAGCACCAAGCTCAACCGCAGCCATCTCGCCCACGGCCGGCGCGCGTTGATCCTGCCGTGCCTGGGACGGACGGAGAGGGACTTCCAGCAGCGCGGCATTCAGGCGACCTCGGTCGAGGACTCCATGAGCATGGTGCACCTCTCCGTCGGCATGAAGAAGCCGGCCTCCCCGCACCTGCTCTCCGAGCCCGCGATCATCGCCGGCATGGCCCGCGCCGCCCTCCCCGGCAGCACCACTCCGTGGGAGAGCTGGATCGAGGACTACGACCGCATCCGCGACACCATGGCCCAGGTCCTGGACGGCTTCGAGGACTTCAACCGCCGCGTCCGCCTGCCCCTCGGCTTCCGTATCCGCCAGCCCGCACGCGAACTGGTCTTCCTCACCCCCAGCGGCCGCGCCGAGTTCTCCGCCGCGCCGCTGCCGGACACCGTCCCCCGGGACGGCGCCCTCGTCCTGCAGACCATGCGCTCGCACGACCAGTGGAACACCACCATCTACTCCGACGACGACCGCTACCGCGGCATCACCGGACTGCGCACCCTGGTGTTGATGAACGCCGACGACATGCGCGCCCGCGGCATCCGCGACCGCTCCCTCGTCGACATCACCAGCACCTCCAAGGACGGCACGCGCCGGCAGCTGACGGGCTACCAGGCCATCGCCTACGACCTCCCCGCGGGCTGCGCCGCCGGTTACATGCCGGAGATGAACGTGCTCATCGGGGCGGCCGACTACAGCACGCAGAGCGACCAGCCGCTGATGAAGAGCGTGCGGGCGCACATCGTCCCCTCCTCACCCCCCGACGCTCCCAGGCCCGTCGCCGCTGAGCCGGCCGGTGCCGTCCCGTGAGGCCCCCGCGTGGCCCACGGAGGTCACGCCCACCCCGCGCCACCGGAAGGGTCCCCACCGGTTGCTAGGGTGCCCGGGTGCCCGACTCCTCCCGCGACTCCCTGGCCGGCGCAGGCTGGGAGAGCCAGAAGCCCGGTTCGTACCAGGAGTTGATGCCCGCCCGGGTGGTCAACCTGTCGTGGCTGAACCCGGCCACGCTCTGGAAGGCGCGCAACGGCCCGCTGGCCGCGCTGTTCGGCGACCCGACCGGCGCGGACCGGCAGCGCTGGGTGGCGGGCCAGGTGGAACGCGGAGCCGCGACCGGGGACCTGGTGATCGAGCGGGACGACCCCGACGCGTTCTCGTTCCTCCTGCTCGGCGACACCGGCGAGGGCGACGACCCCCAGTACGCCGTCGTCCCCGGTCTGTTGAAGGCCGGGGAGGGCACGCGCTACGCCGTGATCTGCAGTGACGTCCTCTATCCCGTCGGCAGCGCCAACGAGTACGGCACCAAGTTCTTCCGGCCCTACCGGGACTACGACGCCCCGATCTACCCCATCCCCGGGAACCACGACTGGTACGACGGCCTCACCGGCTTCATGCGGGTCTTCTGCCGCGCCCCGGCGCTCCCGCGGTCCCCCCGGCCCCGCGCGCTCACGCCCGCCTGGTGGCGCACGCTGCTGTGGGCGGAGCCGGACACACCGGACGACGCCCGACTCGACGCGGACCGCCTCATGCGGTCCGCCCCCGCGCAGGCCGCGTCGCTGCCCGGCCCGTACTGGGCCATGGACACCGGGCCGATACGCATCATCGGGATCGACACCGGGCTCCTCGGCGACATCGACCGCGAGCAGGGCGAGTGGCTGCGCCGGGTCTCCCGGGGGCCGCGTCCCAAGATCCTCGTCACCGGCTCCCCGATCTACGTGGACGGCGAGCACCACCCGTGCGCCATCGAGGGCGGCGGCACGGTCGACGAGATCGTCCGCGACCCGGCCCACCACTACGTCGCGGCGATCGGCGGCGACATCCACAACTACCAGCACTACCCGGTCGACGTGGACGGCCGCCGGATCGAGTACGTCGTCTCCGGCGGCGGCGGGGCCTTCATGCACGCGACGCACACCATCCCGCGGGTGGCGGTCGGCGGCGTCACCGAGGACGACTTCCGCTGCTACCCGATGCGCGGCGACTCCCTCGCGTTCTACAGCCGCCTCTACGGCCGCCGGCTGCGCATGCGCCGGTTCTTCGACCTCACTCCGGACCAGGCGGCCGCGGCCCTCGCCGAGCGCCTCGACCTCAAGCCGGTCCGTGCCACCGGCGCGGCGGTCACCGCGCGCACCCGCTTCGTCGCCGGGCTGCTGGGTGCGCCGCCCCGTCCGCACCGCGGGCGCCGGATGCGGCTTCCCGTCCGCCGGGTCCTCACCCGGCTGCTCTCCCCGGGCTCCGCCACGTACAGCCCGCCGTTCTTCAAGAGCTTCCTGCGGCTGGACGTGAGCCCGGCCGCGGTGCGCGTGCGCTGCTTCGCCGCCACCGGACTGCGGGAGCACGAAGTGGACCCGCCGGTCGAGGACGACTTCACGATCCCCCTGCCGGGCGGCGCCTGAGCCACCCGCCGAGGGGGCGCCTGCCGCGCCCCTCGGCAGCCGGGCCACCTGCCTCACCGACGCCTGCCCGTGCACGCTCCCGTGCCCGAACACCTCCACCGCCCGGGTGGTGGAGCGCACCGCTTGGAGGTCGGGTGGACCGGCCGGTGCCGTCGGGGTGGGTGGTCCGTGCGCCGCGTGTCGTGGCGGATGAGGGAGAGGACCGAGGCGCACCGCCGGCCCTGCGCTGCCTGACCGCAAGCCACGCGCAGTCACGGTGCTCCCCGCCCGGAAACCCCTTGCCGGGCCGACGCCACCAGGGTGAACATCGCCGCATGATCGGAGCAGAGGGCCGGATACTGGCGCGGGTCGTCCGGACATGCCACGGCTGCCCGTCCCAGTGGGACGCCTGGACCGTCGGCGGCCGGTACCTGTATCTGCGCCACCGCCACGGCGAGGGCGGCGTCGAGCGGACCCCGGACTCCTGGAACGAGGGACGCCCGGAACTCCTGGTGGAGTGGGACGACGGCACGGCCACCGGCGTCATCGGCCCCGCCGAATTCCTGCTCGCCGCCGGACTCGAACCGGCGCCGGGGGCGTCGATCGCCTAGCGCACGGCGTTGCGTGACCGCGAGAACGCGAAAGAGCCGGCCCGGGGAATCGCGTCCCCGGGCCGCCTCAGCCTCTTGCTTCGCCTATCGAAATTCGATAGATTCCCATCGTTAGTCAATGGGATGAGGGGTCATGGGAAAGCTGACAGTGCACGCGCTGCACGCCGTGCTCGTGGTGGTGCTCGCCGGCACCGTGTTCGTGCAGGTGTCGATGGTGTGGGTGTTGGTGTCGGGGAGCGACCCGGAGGACGGGTCGCTCCCCCTGACGTCGTTCCGCGTGATCACGATCCTGGGCATGGTGGCGGCCCAGGTCGCCCTGGTCGCCGTGTGGCGGCTGGTGACGATGGTGCGACGCGGAACCGTGTTCTCCCACGCCGCCTTCCGCTCCGTGGACGCCGTGATCGGCGCGATCGTGGCGGCCGCCCTCCTGTGGTTCGCCGTCACGGCCGTCAATGCGCCGGGCCAGCGGGAAGACCCGGGTGTCACCCTCATCATGGGCGGGATCGGCGTGGCCATCCTGGGGGTCGCGCTCATCGTGCTCGTACTGCGGATACTGCTCGCCCAGGCCGTGGCGCGCGACGTCGAAGCGGCGCAGTTGAAGGCCGAGTTGGACGAGGTGATCTGATGCCGATCGCCGTCGACATCGACGTGATGCTGGCCAAGCGCAAGATGTCCGTGGGCGAGCTCGCGGACCGCGTCGGGATCACCCCCGCCAACCTTGCCGTACTCAAGAACGGCCGCGCCAAGGCGGTGCGCTTCGCGACCCTCGCCGCGCTCTGCGAAGTGCTCGAATGCCAGCCGGGAGACCTGCTGCGCTGGGAGGCCGAGGTCACCGCGGACGCATGAGCCTTCGGTCACGCATCGGCCCGGGGCGGCGGATCACCCCGGGCCGATGCGGCCGATCGGCTGCCCGATCCGATGCCGGGCCGGCCGGAACCCGCGCCGCCCGGCAGTGCGCTTCACGTGCGGGCCGCCGGGATTCGTCATGCCGCCCAGGAAGCACGCGTGCAACCGAGCCGCGTGAAGGCGGCCCGGTGGGAGACCGTGACGGCGCGGGACGGGAACACTGGGCAGATGTTCATCGAGACTCTTGTGCCGGTGTCGAGTGATCCCGCAGTGGACCTGTTCGTCACGCAAACCGGCGGCTCCGCCGAGCGGCCTCTGCTGGTGGTGCACGGAGGTCCTGACTGGGACCACACCTATCTGCGTGAGCCCGTCGCCGAACTCGCCGACCACCGCCGGATCATCCTGCCGGACCTGCGCGGCTGCGGGCGGTCGACCCGGGGCCTGGCCGATGACGCGTACACCCCCGCAGCGGCGGCCGGCGACCTCGTCCGGCTGCTGGACGCATGGGAGATCGGGCGGGCGGACGTCCTCGGCTTCTCCTACGGAGGGCTGATCGCCCAGCGGCTCGCTCTGGCCGCTCCCGAGCGGGTCCGCCGCCTGGTGATCGCGTCGAGCAGTGTCCTGCCGGTGCCCCCGGACGCGTTCGAGGGCTGGCAGGAGCGCACTGAACGCATGACGGCCGAGGCCGGCGTGTGGTCCGACCCCTCGTTGTCCGGACCCGAACTCACCCGCGCGGCCGCTCTGGCCGCCGCGCCGGCCAACGTCTGGCGCCCGGAGGCTCTGCCCGGTTGTCTCGACGTGCTGAGAGGCATCCGCTTCTCCGCCGAGTGGATGCGGCCCTGGCAGGCCGGCACACTGCCGAGCGCCCGCCATCCGGATGCGGCCCAGCGGCTCGCGGACACCGGCATTCCCGTGCTTCTGCTGCACGGACGCCAGGACATGACCTTCCCCGCTGACCTCGTCGAGACCACCGTCGAGCTGATCCCGACCGCACGAGCCGCGGTGATCGAGGAAGCGGGGCACATGACCCACATCGACCAACCCCGCGCTTGGCTCAAGGCTTTGGACGACTTCCTCTCCGAGGACTGACAGGCCGAGCGGTCTGTCGCGCGGGAAGTGATGCGGGCGCCTGCCGGCACCTGGGCGACCGGCAAGGGCCTGACGGTCAGGCAGGCCCGGTCAGTGCTCCCCGCCGGGGAGCACTGCCACCGGAGAGTCCGTTCTCGCTGCCGCGTGGTGCAGCCGCAACTCGCGGGGGCTCACGCCGTACTCCGCCTTGAAAGCGCGGCTGAAGTGGGGTGCGCTGGCGAATCCCCACCTGTGGGCGATCGCCTCGATCGTCATGAACTGATGCACCGACGAGGCCAGTTCCCTCCTGCACTGCTCCAGGCGCTGCGTCCGTACCCATTCGCCGAGGGTGATTCCCGCTCGGGACAGGGTCAGGTAGAGCTGGCGTACGGACACCTGATGCTCGGCCGCGATACGCGCGGCAGTCAGGTCGGGTTCTGCCAAATGGAGGCGGACGTATTCCTGAACACGATGAAGGAGTGTGTTGTTGAGAGGTGCTCCGGCCAGGTCGTCCCGACCCAGGGTCATGGTGACCACAGCCCTGATCAGGTCGAGACAGGGCTCCGCGAGCAGGGCGGTCTCCGCCTCGTCGGCGGTGGGGTGAGCACGGGCCAGCCGGGTGAAGAACCCGACCGTGGCACCCACGACCGGGCGCTCCGAACTGAGGCCCACGGCTGTGACCTGCTCGAGCAGGGACGGTCGCAGTCCCAGGACGTTCGTCGGGACGCGCACGAGGACCGAATGCATCGTGCCGTGGAAGAAGACCTCATAGGGCTTCGCGTTCTCGAGCACGACGAGATCTCCCGCCCGTGTCACGCCCTGCCTTCCTCCCTGCTGGAACCAGGAGACCCCGGCCTCCTGGAGATGTAGGTGAACGTGCGGCACCAAGTCCTCGTCCACGGGGGGATCAGCACGGCGGAGGCGGGTCACGTTCCAGCCGATTTCCGAGACGGTCACCGACCCCACCGCGCTGGTGGTCGCATTGGCCATCAGGTGATTCGGGTTCGGCGGGAGGCCCACCTCTATGCGGCCGTTGATGGCCCACGAGAATTCACGGACCGCTTCCGCGCGATCGCCGGGAGGCAGCGACGCCACATCAAGTCGATCTGCCATGCGGGCTTCCTCCTGAACCGGTCATGGAGCCTGCGTTGTGCGGGGCAGGCATCCACCGTACTGCGGTAAATCGACCGCTTTACGGGCTTTACTGCATTATGAAACTTTATTTCCGTGTGATCTTGCTGGACGCCGGCGGACCGCGGGTGCCGTCTTGTGAGGCGCCGCCGCTCCCCTTCGGAAGCCGCAGGGGCTCGGGAGCCCGGGGGAGGCGGCCGATCGGCGGCACGGCCGCCACCGGCCGCCGCTGCTGAGGTCGACAGTGGATGCCAAAGGCCCCGCACCATGATCCGTGCGGGGCCTTCTTCCCTGTGCCGAACCGCTCGACGCGAATGGTGGACGCGACGTCGGGACGGGACCGGACCGTCAGTAGCGGGCGCCGATGGGGGCCTGGATGGCGTCGAGGTCGGCGAGGTCGGCGATCGAGAGTTGGAGGTCGGCGGCGCCGGCGTTGTCGGCGAGGTAGGTGGGGTTCTTGGTGCCGGGGATGGGGACGATGTGGGGTCCCTGGGTGAGGAGCCAGGTGAGGGCGATCTGTGCGGGGGTGGCTCCGGTCCGGTCGGCGACGGCGCGGACCTTGGCGGCGATGTCGAGGTTCGCGCGGAGGTTGTCCTGCTGGAAGCGTGGCAGGCGGCGGCGCTGGTCGTTCTGGGGGAGTTCGTCGAAGGAGGTGAAGCGGCCGACGAGGAAGCCGCGGCCGAGGGGGGAGTAGGGCAGGAGGCCGATGCCGTGCTGTTGGCAGTGGGGCAGGACTTCGGCCTGGACGTCGCGGGTCCACAGGGAGAACTCGGACTGGACGCTGGTGACGGGGTGGATGGTGTGGGCGCGCTGGATCTGCTCGACGGTGACTTCGGAGAGGCCGAGGTGGAGGGCCTTGCCGGCGGTGACCGCCTCGGCCATGGCGCCCCAGGTCTCCTCGATCGGGACGTCGGGGTCGACGCGGTGGAGTTGGTAGAGGTCGATGTGGTCGGTGTTCAGGCGGCGCAGGCTGGCGTCGATGGCGGCGCGGACGTGCTCGGGCCGGCCGTTGGGCTTGACCAGTGGGGAGCCGCCGGGGCCGCCGGTGGGGTCGATGGATTCGAGTCCGACCTTGGTGGCGATCACGGCCTGGTCGCGCCGTCCGGTCAGGGCGCGGCCGAGGAGTTCCTCGTTGGTGTAGGGGCCGTAGACGTCGGCGGTGTCGATCAGGGTCACGCCCAGGTCGAGGGCCTGGTGGATGACGGAGACGGAGGTGGCCTCGTCGCGCTGGGTGGCCATGTCGTAGGCGAAGCTCATGCCCATGGCGCCCAGGCCGATGACGCCGACCTCGGGTCCACGGGTGCCCAGGGTGGTAGTACGCATGCCGGTGTTCTGCCTTCGTGTCGGATCGGACTGCTACGACCGATGCTAACTCGACGACCGGTCGTCTACTAAGGTCGGCGGGACCTTGCATCCTTGGCCGGGAGCTGCTGTGGCGTGAGTGATCATGGCGCCGCAGGCTTCCGGCGCGTCGGGCACCCGCGGCCGAGGGCCGATCCGGATGCGGGCGACGTCAGTCTCGGTGACGACGCCGACGAAGGCCACTCGGAGCACCCAGCGCGTCTTCTTGCACATGCGTGGCGCGGCCGTGATCGCGAGAAGGGGCCGGTTCCGGGGGATCACGCCCCTGAACCGGCCGGCCCTGACCCTGTACTCCAGGCAGGGTTCGAGCCTGCGAAGGCGCCTCCATGGACGTCTCCGGTCGTCTTCGGCTTCCTGGTTCCGGGTTCGTCCATCGGCGTTGAGGCCATCTGGTGATGTCGGCTCGCGCCGGTGCCGGTGCTGGGAAGGCACTGCAAGCGGCGTCAGGTGCTCCGGTCGGCGCTGTCAGGAGTGTGCCGATCAGGAGACCTCGACGGCCCACCGCCGGCAGTCCGGAACGCTCAGGAGCTCGGCACCCGGCGGCCGGCCCATACCCTTGATCCGGGTCATTGTTGCCGCCCGTTGCTTCCGCTCAATCGGGCATACGGTGGGTGCGACGGAGTCGCCAGGCGCGGATCTCGCTGTAGAGCACGGCTACCGCAAGGAGCAAGAGCATGGTCTCCGCGCTCGCTGACCATGGTTCAGCGAGCCACCAGTGACCTATGACCACCCACCCGGCGCTGATCAGCACGGCGAGGAGGTAGCCGCGCAGACGGACGCGCAGCCGCATGTCGTGGCGTGGTTCAACTGCCATGACGGCCCCGTGTCATCGCGTGAGGATGCCTGATCACAAGCGTATGGTGCTCACCTCTGCCCGGTAGGTCAATGCTCCCGCAGGGAACCGGTGTTGGAGCGGGTTTCGACTGGCTCCTCTGGAAGTGACGCGCCAAGCACCCTACTTGCGCCGGACTATCGCCCACGGCTTCTGACCTGTGGTGAAGCCGTGCGGTTGTTCTCGTCCGTCAATGGTCGTTCGCCTCGGCCGGCCCGGCGACGGCCCGTGAGAACGGTCGGCGGGCTTCGACGCCCGCACCCGGCGGGAGCGCTCGGCTGGAGATCACAGAGGCCGGCCCAGCAGGCGTCTCGGCCATGAGGTTTTCCCACTGGCCGAGCTCATGGGCGCAGTAGCGCGGCAGCAGGTCGCGGTACTGCTCGAACTCGGCATCGGACGGCGGGCCGTCCGGAGCAGTGCCGGTGTCCACAGGCGCACGCTCGGAGCTCGGCACAGCGGTTTCGCCGGGAGCTGCCGTGGGGCGGAAATTCGGGGCCCGTTCGCCGGCCGCGCATCGGGCTGGCTCTTGCCTGCCCGAATAGCTCGATGTGCGCCCCGATCTTCGAGGCTCGCCCCATGGCGGCTGCTCAGCCACATGGACCGGCTGTTGAGAAGGCGCGTCGCCCGGTGACCGGTCGCCGCATGCCGTGAAAGTAATGGAGACCCCCGGCTATGGCAGCTTGGGGTCTCGTCGTTGAACGCGGGCTCAGTGCCTCGGGGCTGACGACGCTCGGTTCCGCAGCAGTTCGTGAGCCGCTCGGACGACATTGCTGGTGATCTCGTCCCGGGAGATTGTCCAGTCCTCGTTCCAGTCGTCGAGCTGGATGGCGCACGTGACAATGGGCTGCAACTCGGGCGGATATCGGAGTTCCATGGCTGCCTCGGTCCAGACCATGTCCGCGCCTGTTGCGGGGTTGAGTGAACCATCGGCGATCTGATCAGCCAGCCAGTAGGCCAGTTCCCAACGAGCGGCAGTCGGATCGGCTGGTGGTTCGAAGACGAATCCGAGCTCTTCCATCACCTGATCGAACAGCCCGGACGCCTCGGGTTCCTCGCGCCGACCGAGGCCGGCCAGCAGCGGCAGCGACGGCGTGTCCACGTCGACCAGGAGGGCGTCGAGTGCCACTTTGATGAGCCGATCGGAGCCCACGTGGCGTCCGAACGCACGTGACCGCGCGAGCATCTTCAGCTGTTCGACGGCTTCGTCCTCGGTCATGCTGTACCCCCTGTCGACCACGCCGGACCGGCATCGTGTCACGTCAGTGGCTGTCGACCACAAGCGTTCATAGGGCGCTCGAAACGGCGAGTGGGGTGATCGCATCCGGAGAGTCGGCAGACCAGCGGATGGCCGCCATCGAACGCCGCCGTTGATGTCAGAAGTAGATGTCAAAGGCCCCGGACCTCGATCGGTCCAGGGCCCTTTCCCTTGTGCCCCAGGCAGGATTCGAACCTGCGACACCCGCTTTAGGAGTTCGTTCGTGGCTGTGCGCGCGCTGCTACGGCCCTACGACATGGGCCCGAGGCAGGCCGCCTGCTTCCGCCGAGGTCCTCGGGCGTTCGGCTCCGTTGCCGTCATCTTCTGCCGTCGGGTGAGGCACATGGGGGCTGCTGCTGAAGCCACGCTGTTGCTGCGGCTTCAGCCTCTTCTGGCTGGGTCAGTTGGTCCGGCGCCAGCGGAGTGTCCGGGTCGTAGCGGTGACCGGTACGGTCGGCCTCGGCGACGCTGGTGATGGCCAGGTGGGCGCCGTCGCTCAGCGTGAACGTGATGTTGCCCGAGGGCACTCCGGCGGTGGGGGAGCCGAAGGACCGGGTATACGGGCGTCCACGGAAGGAGATTGCGGTGGCCTCACCCGCACTTGCCGTCGAGTTGTCGGTCAGTACAGCCACGGGCGGGACGGGACGGCTCAGCTCGTAAGGGGAGGTCCCGAAGGTCTCTGCCTGGCTGCTCCCGGGGAACTCGCGGTGGAGCTGCCCGCCGCGGATGGCCCAGGACCAGGAGTGGTACGCATCGCCGTTCGGGGCAACAAATCGGCCGAGCCGCCCGTTACCGAACAGCGGTGCGACGGCGGCGATCATGGGGTCCATGCTGCCGCCGCGGTTTCCGCGCAGGTCTACGATCCAGCCGCATACGCCGGCGCGGTCCAGCCTCCGCACGGCGGCACGGGCGGCCTGGACGTACCGCCGGTCCGCCGTGGACCTTCCGAAAAGCCTCTCGGGCAGGACGACAAGTCCAACCCGGCCCGACACGACGCGGCCCGTCGGAACGGGCACCTTGGCGGCCGGGACCGCCTGACTCGCGCTCACCATCTCCGGAGGATCCAACTCGCTGTGCTTGTTGAGGTACCGCGCCGCGTCATCGATGGCACGATGAGTGTCGTCGGCGGTCTGTGCGCCCTGGGCGAGTGAATAGGTCCACTGCCGCAGATCGGCCCAGTCGGTGTGCTCGCTGGCAATGGAGTACTGCTGCAACAGACTCAGCGCGTGATCCAGGTAGGCCCGGGCCTGCGGGGACATACCGTTTGATGCGGCGTTCGGGGAAACCCTGCCTTCAGCCGCCCTCATGGGGACGGCATCGCCCGCGGTGAGCAAAACGGCGCACAAGAGTACATACCCAGCGGTCCGGACCCGGACCGTCACCATGCAGGCCATTGACGTCGTCCCCCCATTGCAGCACCCAGCTTTTGGCGTGCGCGCGAGATGATCTCACCACGTTCAGACAGCGGCAAGCGATCCCGCCGGCGTCGGACCCGACACTGAGTACTGACTTGTAAGTTCAGCCCGGCTCCACGCTGCCTGCTGCCGACGACTCGGGCGACGGCCGGACAGAGACTCTGGTGTACGGCTCTGTCCGGCGTCGTTGATGTCAGCCGTGGATGTCGGAAGCCTTCAGCCTGTGCTCCTACAGACCGCGCAACGCCTCATATAGATCAGCGTATGCTGACCAGCAGTCGATGCTGCCGTCTTCGTACAGGCTGCCCATGTACCAGTCGTCATCATGGACAGGCTTCACGAGGCACAGGCTGTGGAATCCGAGAACGATCTCCGGGTGCAGGACCTCGTCGGGGGCTCCGGGGCGGGCTACCCACTTCACCACCCGGTTTGGATTCAGGGCGACAGCCTCTTTGTCCCCGGATACGTCACGGATCTGCTGAAGGGTCCATCCAGGGGGGAGCTGTGCGTCTGCCATCCATGGATGGTCTCACCCACCAGGCGCGGAGTACCGCTTTAGGAGCGAGGTGGGGCGATCACCGGCCTGACCTGTGGATTCCCCGCCTTGGACGGAGTGGGCGGCGCGTTCCCCTGCGCACCGCGATTCCCCCTGGCTCCCCGCCTGTTCTGGCACGAGAGTGGCACGAGCGCACGGCCCCTCATCGGATGACGCAGATGTCCGGCATGGGCGCTCTCCACTCGCCGAATTCGGCGATGAGGATCCGGCGGGCCAGTTGGCGTGCTTTGATCCACCCTGGATCGCTAAAAAGTGCGCCCTTGGCCCACCGGGCGGCGTTCTGGTCACCGCTCATCTCGTTCAAGACCACGTCTATGTCGTGCAGGTCGGGCAACACATCGCGGCTGAGTTGTCCCTCTTCCACCAGTTGCCCCGTCAAGAGGAAGGCGTGATCGAAGTCCAAGGCGATCTCATCCGTGGGGACGCCGTACTTGTCCAGCCACTCCACCTGGACCGAGGGATCAGCGGCCAGCACGGTGAGCGACTCGACCCACAGGCGCCGGCGGAACGAAGGATCGATAGTGGCCACGGCACGATCCTCGCACGCGCCAGCTGAGCCCTGACGGCTCACTGACCGAGCGCGACGGCCTTTAGCTCACGGCCTCTTCGTCCCGAAGCAATGCATGCGGTGCTGCGACCTGCGGCTGAACCGCCCGTGACCTGGGCGGACTGTCCGGGAGCGTCAGTAATTGTGTGCCCTGGTACGGGGCCGTTGTAGCGCAGTTAGACACTCAGTGATGGCAGATAGCTGTTGCACTCAGGCCTTCAGCCACCGCCGACGATGTTGCCTGTGCGTGGGGAGGCTGGCCGCACTGCGGATGGCATCAGCGACCTCGTCCGCACGTGTTTGCCGACCGAACCATGCGGACGTCGTGGCCTTCTGCACTGCTGTGGCAGTGTATGTCGCGCCATCCTGGGTCGTGATCACTAGGCCCGTATAACCGGGCTCCACTGACGCGATGGTGGCCAAGTGCAGGCTTTGCGTGTGGAACAACCTTGCGATGACCAGAGTGTCTGCCGTGAGCGTGAGGGCGCTCCGCCATAGGTGCCAAGCAAAGATGGCTGAGGCGCCGAGGGCTATGACCAGCACCATGATGGCGCCAGGATCTCCGGAGATCGCATCAGGAGCAGCAAGAACCCCCACTGCCGCGTAGAGCATTGCGACTGCGCCGAGTCCTATGCGGCTGGACAGCTTGGGCCGCCAGGTGCACAACTGATGATGCGAAGTCTTTGGCGCCGGCACCGCGCGGCGCGCGGGCCTGCTACTCGTGGCCGCTGACATCGCCGACAGATGTCCTGCCGTCGTTCCTGGTACTGCGGACTCGGTCGACCACAAGTCCGCCCACTGCAACAAGCATGCAGACCGCGCCTACTCCGAGACCCAACCGCAGCAGCAGCGGCCGCCCTCCGCTCAGCGCGCGGGCTCCGAACCAGATCGCTGCGGCCGTTAGCCCCAGACCTTGCAGCCACCATCTATCGCCTTGGGCTTCCGCCACCGCGCTCTCCTCGACCTTGCGCACGATGATCGCATTATGGATCAACCGCGACTTGCCTGAACCACCGCCTCACACACCCACTCACCTCAGCTCTTGCGTCCCGGGATCACCCGCTGCTGTCGCTGGCGGCGGTCGTGGAGCACCAGTTTGGAAGACGCCGTATGCGGGTGCCGGCTGACCTGGCAACTCCCTGACCTGCGCCGGAGTGTGATTGGCGCCCCTGTTCCCCGTGAGTCCCCGCAATGTCCCGCTGGAACGGGCACGCAACGGGCACGCCGCCACCGGGTGGTGGCCACGAGGTTCGCCCAGAGGCGGCCCAGCCTCTCACCGTCCGCATCAAGCCGAGACCCACTTCGCCATGATCAGACAAGGGGTTCCAGGCCATAGATCGTTAGTCTCCTCCAACGGGAGGAAGCCAAGGGACCTATAGAACGCTCTCGTCCGGACGTATCCGGCGTCCGGATGCGACACTCCGAGGGTCTTGACCTGGAGCACCTGGCAGTCGTCCTTCCTGAGGTCAGTAACGAGAACGTCAACCAGTGCCTTGCCCACGCCTTGCCGATGCCATGCCGGCGCAACAGCCATCAGGTGGATCTCGGCCGACTCGTTGAAATGTCTGCGGTGAAGCAAGACCCCTACGCACTCGGTGCCTGCCTGGGCGACTAGGCCAGGAAGGTGCGTGGCCGACTCCACATACTCGGCGTTGGCCTCCGGGATCCCGAACCATGCAGGAAGCTGATTGAGCAACCGGGAGGTTATGCCTGCAAGCTCGGCGGAGGCTGGGACAGGAAAGATCTGGAAGGCGGCAGAGTCCACCGGTGGATCATGCCAACAAGTCACGGTCGCGGGCACCTGTTTTTTGAGCACTCAACTGCCGGAGAGACAGCCACCCACGAGGCCGGTGGAGCGGCTTTGGGCGGTGTCCTGTCCGGTCTGGGGTCGAGCATGATCAGGGGGCCTTACGCTGGCCGCGGATCGGGCTGGCTCCTGCCTGCCCGCAATAAGCCCGATCGGCCCCCTGGTCTTGCTCGACGTCGGGTCCCGGTCCGGAGAGGTGCGTAAAGCCGCGTAGCCGGCCGCCCCCAGCCACCGCGGTTCTCACCTCATGCCCGCGGGCCTACCTGGTGGGCGCGCGGCGGCGGACGGCGCGCCGAGCGGGACGGAGGCAGGAGCGTGGGCGCGGCCGGACGCGGGCCGCGCGCCCGGCGGAGCGCGAGCGACGCCGGGTGTCTTGATGAGGTAGAGAAATCCGTAACAGGCCTGGTCAGGGGGCCGTGTGTCCTGTCGCCCGTGGGCATGCGTCGAAGCAGCCGGTCTCAATCGGGGTTCAGGGCTGCTCTTTGTCCAGTCGTTCTGCGGCATCGAGCAAACGCTTGGGCAGCTTCGAGCTGGCGGCCAACACCTCGATACCAACGAGGCGTCCTTGCTCGTCGAAGTCGAGGTTGATCATTCCGTCCACCGCGGCAGGATCGCAGGGGTAGCAGCGCGCTACTTTCACGGGCGCTTGTGGATCAGTGAAGTACACGTACGCTGCGTTCGCCTGCCGGTCGTAGGTGACTCTGACGTCTGCCATGGGGGCACTCTAGGCAACTGAAGCTGACATGGTCAGGCCTCGTCGGCTGGTGGCACCGGTACGTTGTAGGTCAGGGTGTAGCGATCGGCTGCGACGATGATGTCGGCGGTTTCGACTGGGCGTTCTCCGGCGAAGTAGGTCCTGGTGATTGCCATGACGGGTACGCCGGGGGCGATCTGGAGGGCTTCGCTCTCGTAAGGGCGCGGTGCTCGTGCGTGCACGTCCTCGGTCACGTGGCTGATGTGCAGGCCGATCGCGTCCATGCGTGGAACCACTCCGGTGATCGCACCGCCTTCTGGCTGCTCGACCGGTGTCCCCTCGGTGATGGCGAGTGCTTCGTATGAGGTGGACAGCATGATGGGCTCATCGTCAGCGAAGAATCGATAGTTGGTCCGTGTCACCGGGGCACCCGGTTCGATCCCGAGACGTTCGGCGATCGCCTTGGTCGCTGTGGTGCGGCGGCTCTGGTACTCCCATTCGGAACGGCGGCCCTCGGCTTCGGTGGCGCGCTTCATGGGTGAGTTGGTCGGCCTCTTGCCGTAGAGGTCGCCAAGGACCCGCCGGCGCATGGGGCGTTGCTCGCGGACGAACGTCCCCCGGCCCTGCTGCTTGATGACCAAGCCTTCGTTCTGCAGGACTTCCACCGCGTTGCGGATCACGATGCGCGATACGCCGTAGTCGGTCATCAGCTCGGACTCGGACGGCAGCTTGTCCCCGGCGCGCAGGGTGTCGTCCGTGATCTGCTGCCGGATGTCGTCGGCGATCTGCAAGTACGCCGGTCGTCCCTGGAATGTGGCCATCGTGCTGGTCTCTCCGTCTACTCGATAAGACAAGTAGACCATGCGTCTCCTGATGACTGAAAGATGGGTGCCATCCAACCCTTGTCGAGTCGTTCTACTCGTTATAACCTTTCTTCTAGTTGGCGATCCGCTCCTGTGAGTGATCGCCGATCGGTCAATGAGAAGGCGCGGTGCCCGCCTGGCAGCTAGTCACCGCGCCCCTGGTTCCCCGAAGGGAAGTTCCATCATGCCTGTGATGCCTGCCCGTGCGGAGGTTGCCGCGTTAACTTCTCGCCCGGCTCCGGTGGTGACGGTCCGTTCGTCTCGTTCCTGCGTGGTCTGTGGCGACCGCCGGTGCCGGGACGTCGCCGCGTGTGCCGCGTACTTCGAGGCTCGGTCCTGGATGGACTGCCCGGAGTGCGAGGGCACGGGTTACGACTCGACCGGGTTCCAGATCTGGTGCCACATGTGCGAGGGCGGCCGTCTGGTCGAGGCTGGCATCGGTGACACGGCCGGTGTGCGACCCGGCACCGAGTGGGCCACGGCCCCGGTGGCGGTGGTCGCGTGACTTTGACGCCTGTTGCCCCGGCGGCTGTGGCTGATGCTGCGGCCGCCTGCGGCACCGACCCCCACACCCTGGCCGACGCGCTACGGCTCGCCAACGACCCCGGCTTCGAGCGGTGGCGCGAACAGGTACAGCGCACCGGTGGCTGTGCCGACCCGATCCACCTGCAAGGGCTCACCGTCACCCGGGACGCCAAGTCCGGGCAGGTTCTCTACTCGTACTCGACCGAGGGGGAGCCGGGTGGCCGGTTACGGGTGGCGTGCGGCAACCGCCGGGCCTCGCGCTGCCCGTCGTGCGCCTGGACCTACGCCGGGGACACCTTCCACCTGATCCGCGCGGGCCTGAGCGGGGATGAGCGCAAGGACGTGCCGGTGGCGGTCCGCACGCATCCGAAGGTGTTCGCCACGCTGACCGCGCCGTCGTTCGGGCCGGTCCACAACCGCCCCGACACCGGCCGCTGCCGCTGCGGCACCGCCCACAGCGAACACGACCCCGAGATCGGCACGCCACTCGATCCCGAGCGGTACGACTACGCGGGCGCGGTGCTGTGGAACAACCACGCGGGCGACCTGTGGCGGCGCTTCACGATCTACCTGCGGCGGGAGATCGCCGCCCGCGCCGGACTCTCGCAGTCGGCCATGCGAGAGCTGTGCCGGGTCTCGTTCGGGAAGGTCGCCGAGTACCAAAAGCGCGGCGCCGTGCACTTCCATGCGATCGTCCGTCTCGACGGCCCCGGTGGTCCGGAGGATGTTCCGCCGTCGTGGGCGAGCGTGGCGCTGCTGGATGCCGCCATCCATGCCGCTGCGGCCCGGGTCTCGGTTCCGATCCCGGCCGCCGGCACCCACCTGGCGCGGGAGCTGCGCTGGGGCCAGCAAGTCGATGTCCGCCCCATCGGCATCGATGACGGCCAGGAGCTGACCGAACAGGCCGTCGCCGCCTACGTGGCCAAGTACGCCACCAAAGCCGCCGAGACCACCGGCACCGTCGACCGCCGGGTCGGCAACCGCGAAGCCCTCGACCTGTTCGACCTCCCCGCCCACACCCGCCGCCTGATCGAAGCCTGCTTCGACCTCGACCCCCACTACCCCGACCGCAAGCTCCGCGCCTGGGCCCACATGCTCGGCTTCCGCGGCCACTTCTCCACCAAGTCCCGCCGCTACTCCACCACCCTGGGCGCGCTGCGCCAGGTCCGCGCCGACTACCGCGCCCGCCAGGAACGCCAGCAACGCGGGCTTCCCGACCCCGACGACACCTTGGAGGGCTCCACGCTCGTGCTCGCCCACTGGACCTACGCCGGACACGGCCACACGCCGGGGGAGTCCTGGCTCGCCGCCACCATCGCCCGCGACATCCGCGCCAACCGCGACACCGCCCGCGAAGCCCTCGCCGACCTGCCCGACGACGACGCGGGGGAGTGGTGAGCGTGGATCGACTCCTGACCGTGCAGGAAGTCGCGGAACTGCTGGGGACCACCGTGCGCTTCCCCCGCCGTCTGATCGAGGAACGCCGGATCACCTTCGTCAAGGTCGGGCGCCACGTCCGCATCCCCGAGAGCGCCGTCTCCGCGTTCATTGCTCAGCACACGATCCGGCCCATGACGGTTCGTGCGGCTGGTCTGAGGAGGGTTGCCTGATGCCGAACACTCAGGGAAGGCGTCGCCGCTTCGGCTCTGTACGGCAGCTCAAGTCGGGTCGGTGGCAGGTGCGATACCGCGACCCGGAAACGGCGCAGCTTCGCAGCGCAGAGGAGACGTACGCGACCAAGACGGACGCGGAAGTCGCGCTGACCCACATCGAGGCGGACATCACCCGCGGCCAGTGGTCCGATCCGGATGCGGGCAAGCTCAGTTTCGGTGACTACGCCGTCGCGTGGCTGAACGACCGGAAGATGGCTGCCCGTACGCGCGAGCGCCACGAATCGGTGGTCCGGCTGCACCTGCTCCCCACCTTCGGTGACCGGTCGTTGGCCTCGATCACGACAGCTCAGGTGCGGGCCTGGCGAACGGCGTGCCTGACACGCACCGGTGAGCCGACCGTGGTCAAGGCCTACCAGGTCTTGAGGGCGATCCTGAACACGGCTGTGGACGACGAACTGATCCGGCGCAACCCGTGCCGGGTCAAGGGCGCTGACCGGTACGACGTGCCGGAGCGGCCGGTCCTCACCGTGACGGAGGTGTACGCCGTTGCGGAGGCGATGGGCCCGCGCTACCGACTGCTGGTTCTCCTGGCGGCCTTCACCGGGCTGCGCTTCGGGGAGCTGGCGTCGCTCCGCCGGCGGGACGTGGACACGGCCAACGCCGTGCTCATGGTCAGGCGCTCGCAGGCAGAGATGCAGACCGGAGCCCTCTTCGACAAGGCGCCGAAGTCCGACGCCGGTATCCGGCCGGTGGCTTTCCCGAGCGAACTCCTGCCGGATGTTGAGCGCCACCTCGACACCTATGCCGGGCCTGGCCGTGACGGTCACGTCTTTCTCGGCCCCCAGGGCGGGCAGCTGCGGCGGAGCAACTTCCGGGACGACTGGATCCGCGCGCGGACCAAGGCGGGTATCACGGCAGACGTGCACTTCCACGATCTCCGGCACACGGGGAACACCCTCGCTGCCTCCGGTGCGAGCCTGCGGGAGCTGATGACCAGGATGGGCCACAGCACTCCGCGTGCGGCGCTGATCTATCAGCACATGGTCAACGGCCGTGATCGCGAGATTGCCGATCGGCTCGGCTCGATGATCCGTAAGGCGCGGGGCGACACAGACTCGTAGTGGGCGTTGTGGCACGGAAATGGCACGGCCGTGACCACGAGAAAGGGCCAGTTTCGGGGATCAAGCCCCTGAACTGGCCCTTCACTACGTGCCCCAGGCAGGATTCGAACCTGCGACACCCGCTTTAGGAGAGCGGTGCTCTATCCCCTGAGCTACTGAGGCCACGCCCGGCGTGGGACAGGGTCCCGGCAGGGCGCTGCCGCCCCGGAGGGCAGCCCAGGACAGGGTAGCGGATCGGGGGCGAGGCGGTGCGGACGTGCACTCGGGCTGCGGCGAACGGTGATGCGGGCGCCCGTGGTGGGGACGCCGGGCGCAGGGCGGCGTCGGTGTGGATCACCGAGCCTCCCGGCGCCGGTCAGTCGGTGTCGGGCCCCTCGGACAGGTCGGCCGCGTCGAGTGCCGAGGTCAGTCGGTCGAGGCGGGTCCGCAGGTCGTTGATGTCGTCGAGGCCCAGGCCGGTGGCGGCGGATATACGCAGCGGTACCTGGAGCGCGCGCTCGCGCAGAGCGGTGCCGTCCTCGGTGAGGTGGACGGTGACCGAGCGCTCGTCGTCGGCGGAGCGTTCGCGGCGTACGAGACCGGCCGTGTCGAGGCGCTTCAGCAGCGGGGAGAGCGTGCCGGAGTCGAGCCGCAGGTGCTCGCCGATCTTCTTCACCGGCAGGGGGCCGTGCTCCCACAGCACGAGCATGGCCAGGTACTGGGGGTAGGTGAGGCCGAGGTCCTTGAGGACGACCCGGTAGACACCGCCGAAGGCACGGGACGCGGCCTGCAGCGAGAAGCAGATCTGCTGCTCCAGGCGCAGGTAGTCGTCGCCGGCCCGCGTGGATCCGGAGGCGGGGGCAGAGACAGGGGCGGTCATGGGACCAGGGTATCTCGACTGCTCCCGTTTTAGTTGTGCGCAACTGAGTTGTGTGCTCTACTTGTCGCAACGAGTTCGTACGCGATCGAAAGAGGACGGATTCCCATGGACGCGCTGTACACCGCTGTCGCCACCGCCAATGGACGTGACGGGCGGGCCGTGAGCTCCGACGGCCAGCTCGACCTCGCGCTGGCCATGCCCCCGGCGATGGGCGGCAACGGTCAGGGCACCAACCCCGAGCAGCTCTTCGCCGCCGGCTACGCGGCCTGTTTCGCCAGCGCGCTGGCCCTGGTCGGCCGGCAGGCCAAGGTCGACACCAAGGACATCTCGGTGACCGCCGAGGTCTCGATCGGCAAGGACGACACGAGCTTCGGCCTGGCCGTGGTGCTCCGCGCCGAGCTGCCGGCGGAGCTGGAGAACGAGACCGGTCACAAGCTGCTGGAGCAGGCCCACGCGGTCTGCCCGTACTCCAAGGCGACCCGCGGCAACATCCCCGTCGAGCTCGTCGTCGAGTAGTCGAGCAGTCGAGCAGTCGAGCGCCCAAGGGTCCGGAAGGACCCCCGGGCCTCGCGGAAGGACCCCGGTCGCCACGGTGCGACCGGGGTCCTTCCCGTTCGCCGCTGAATGTGAGTCAGGTCACAACGGGGGCCGAAATATCCGGGGACAGCCTCCCCGTTTACCCTTGTGTTCGCGCAAGCGGGGACAGCTTCCCCGGATGCGCGGCAACGGACAACCGTCAGGCAGTACACCCGGCACCGTGGGAGAGGGGGACCCGTCATGGCCCAGATCGCCGTGAAACAGCGCGCAGACGCGACCCGCAATCGTGAGCGCATCATGGCCGCGGCCCGCGAGGTCCTCCTGGAGTACGGCGCCGACGCACCCCTCGACGAGGTCGCCCGCCGCGCGGGCGTCGGCAACGCGACGGTCTACCGGCACTTCGCCGACCGCCAGGAGCTCGCAATCCAGGTGGCGCTCTCGGTGATGACCCGGATCACGGACCGCGCCGAGCGGCTGCTCATCGAGGAACCGGACCCCTTCGACGCACTGCGCGCCTTTGTGCACGAGGCCGCCGACGAGCGGGTGGGGGCGCTGTGTCCCATGCTCGTCGCGCGGTTCGGCCAGGGCGAACCGCGCCTGGAGGAGGGCCGCGTCCGGCTGCAGGGCGCCGTCGCGCGCCTGATGGACGCCGCCCGTCGGTCCGGACGGCTCCGCGACGACATCGACGTCGGCGATCTGATGGTGGCGATCAGCCAGCTCACCCGGCCCCTGCCGGGATCGCACTGCGACATGAGCCGTTTCATCCACCGGCACCTGCAGTTGTTCGTCGATGGTCTGGAGGCCCCCGCACGTTCGCCGCTGCCCGGGTCCTCCGTGACGCTCGAAGACCTCCGGGGGCGGGACTGAGCCTCCGCCGGCGGCCGCGCGCCGTGGCCGGCCGACCGGTAATTCACTAGCCGACCATTCATCCGTTACGTACTGTAAGTCGCCTTCGTCTTCTCTGGCTCCATGAGTCGCGCCCGCCCGCATCGGTGCGCGGCGACCATGCGGTCCGCAGAGTTCACCGTCGTGCTCGCCTCTTCCCACCGTTAGTGAGTTCATCCATGTCAGAAACGGCCCACGCCCAGCGCTGGAAGGCGCTGGCCTTCATCGCGATAGCCCAGCTGATGGTCGTCCTCGACGGCACCATCGTGAACATCGCGCTTCCCACCGCCCAGGCCGATCTGGGCATCTCCGACGCCAACAAGCAGTGGGTCATCACCGCCTACGCGCTGGTCTTCGGCGGGCTCCTGCTCTTCGGCGGGCGCATCGCCGACATGTGGGGCCGCCGCCGGACCTTCATCACCGGTCTCATCGGCTTCGCGGCCGCCTCGGCGATCGGTGGCGCCGCGGCCAACGAGGCGGTGCTCTTCGGTGCCCGCGCGCTGCAGGGTGCTTTCGGCGCGCTGCTCGCGCCCGCCGCGCTGTCGCTGCTCGCGGTGATGTTCACCGAGCCCAAGGAGCGCGCCAAGGCGTTCGGCATCTTCGGCGCCATCGCCGGTGGTGGCGGCGCTGTCGGCCTGATCCTCGGCGGTGCGCTGACCGAGTACCTGAACTGGCGCTGGACGTTCTTTGTCAACATCCCCTTCGCCGCCGTCGCCGTCTTCGGTGCGCTCCGGGTCATCCGCGAGCCCGCCGGCAGCCGCAACAACAGCAGCCTCGACATCCCCGGTGCGCTGCTCGCCACCACCGGTCTGGTCTCGCTGGTCTACGGCTTCACCGTCGCCGAGTCCGACGGTTGGGGTGCGGGCAAGACCATCGGCCTGTTCGTGGTCGCGGCCGTGCTGCTGGCGTCGTTCCTGGTCGTCGAGTCCCGTGTGAAGGCCCCGCTGCTGCCGCTGCGCGTGGTGACCGACCGCAACCGCGGCGGTGTGTACCTCTCGCTCGGCCTGGCCATCATCGCCATGTTCGGCCTCTTCCTCTTCCTCGGATACTACCTCCAGGTCGTGCAGGGCTTCTCGGCCCTGAAGACCGGCTTCGCCTTCCTCCCGATGATCGCGGGCATGATCACCGGTTCGACCCAGATCGGCGCGCGTCTGATGAACCGCGTCCGGCCTCGGCTGCTGATGACCCCGGGCTTCGTGCTGGCGGCTCTGGGCATGCTGATCCTGACCCAGCTCGAGGTCGGCAGCTCCTACGCGGGCCTGATCCTGCCGGCGGAGATCCTGCTCGGCCTCGGTATGGGTACGGCGTTCATGCCGGCCATGAGCCTGGCCACGCACGGTGTGCAGCCGCGTGACGCGGGTGTCGCGTCCGCCATGGTCAACACCTCGCAGCAGGTCGGCGGCGCCATCGGTACCGCGATGCTCAACACCATCGCGGCCAGCGCCACCACCACGTGGATCGCCGGCCACGCCGCCGACGCCCGCACGCTGGGCAAGCAGGGCTTCATCAACGCGGCCGCGGTGCACGGCTACTCGACCGCCATCTGGTGGGCGGCCGGCATCCTGGCGCTGTCGGCGATCATCGCCTTCACCTTCATCACCGCCGGGCACGGCGGCAGTGTGGTGGCCGCGTCGTCCGAGGACGGCGCGGAGGGCAACGCCGAGGACCTCGTCGTCCCCGTGGTCGCCCACTGACCCGGGACGCCCCGGCGCGACGTTCGAAGGGCCCCGCTTCCCCTGGGAAGCGGGGCCCTTCGGCCTTCCCTGGTTCCTTGCGGCTCCCGCCGGGTGAGCCGGGGGAACCGGGGGAACCGGGAGGGATCAGCCGAACTGCACGGATCGCTTGGCCAGACCCATCCAGAAGCCGTCGATGACGCTGCGCTGCGTGCCGAGATCGCCCTCGGCCGCGCCCATGGCGACGAAGAGCGGGGCGAAGTGCTCGGTGCGCGGATGGGCGAGTGCCCCCGCGGGGGACGTGTGCGAGAAGTCCAGCAGCGCGTCGACGTCCTGGGCGTCCAGCGCGCGCCGGCCCCAGTCGTCGAACTCGGTGGACCAGCCGGGGACGCCTCCGGCGTGCCGCAACGCCGCCAGGTTGTGGGTGAAGAAGCCGCTGCCCACGATCAGCACGCCCTCGTCGCGCAGCGGGGCCAGCTTCCGTCCGATGTCCATCAGCTTCTGCGGGTCGAGCGTGGGCATCGAGACCTGCAGTACCGGGATGTCCGCGTCCGGGAACATCTCCACGAGCGGGACGTAGGCCCCGTGGTCCAGGCCCCGGTCCGGGATGTCCTGCACCGGGACGCCCGGACCGCGCAGCAGTCCCCGCACCGAGTCGGCCAGCGCGGGCGCGCCGGGGGCGGTGTACCGGACCTCGTAGTAGTGCCGCGGGAAGCCCCAGAAGTCGTACACCAGCGGGACGGTGGTGGTCGCGCCGAGCGCGAGAGGGGCCTCCTCCCAGTGCGCGGAGACCATCAGGATCGCCGTGGGGCGGGGCAACCCGGCGGACCAGGCGGCCAGTTCACCGGGCCAGACGGGGTCGTCGGCGAGCGGCGGGGCGCCGTGCGACAGGTACAGGGCGGGCATGCGCATGGGGGCCTCCTCAGGCCGGGAGGTCGAGGGTGTGATGGGTGTGCTCGGCCTTCGCGCGCAGGTAGCGGACATTGGCCTGCGAGAGGTGCACTCCGGTCGGCACGCGTTCGGCGATCGTGATACCGAGGGCGGACAACTGCCCTGCCTTGTCCGGGTTGTTGCTCAGCAGGCGGATCGTGTCCACGCCGAGCGCGCCGAGCATCTGGGCGGCGGCGGTGTAGTCCCGCTCGTCGTCGGCCCGGCCGAGCGCGCGGTTGGCGGCGTAGGTGTCCAGGCCCCGGTCCTGGAGGGCGTAGGCGTCCAGCTTGGCGTACAGGCCGATACCGCGGCCCTCCTGGCGCAGGTAGAGCAGATAGCCGCCCTCGGCGGCGACGCGCTCGACCGCCTCCCGCAGCTGGGGCCCGCAGTCGCAGCGCTGGGAGCCGAGCACGTCTCCGGTCAGGCACTCCGAGTGCGGGCGGACGAGCGGTACCGGCGTCCCGTCGTGCGCGCCGAGGCCGAGCGCGATGTGCTCTTTGCCGTCGGCGAGGCCGGTGAAGGTGAGGACGTCGGCGTCGGTCGTCCAGCCGTCGGAGAAGCGCAGCGGGACGCGCACGCGCGTACGGACGGCTGCCTGGGGGAGTGCGGGTGCGGTCGTCATGGCCCTCCTTGCCCGATTCCTTGAACTTTCAAGCGAGCACCCAGGACGCTACCCCCGATTGCTTGAGGTTTCAAGATAACTTCGTACCATGGGCCCATGACGACGAGCAGCCCTCAACCCCGCTGGCTGAGCGACGAGGAGCAGCGCGCCTGGCGCGCCTACATGGCATCGACCCAACTGGTCTCCGACGCCCTGGACCGGCAGCTCCAGCGGGATGCGAACATGCCGCACGCCTACTACTCGCTGCTGGTGTGGCTCTCGGAGACGCCCGAGCGCCGTATGCGGATGACGGAACTCGCCGAGCGCTCGAAGATCACGCGCAGCCGGCTCTCGCACGCCATCGCGCGGCTGGAGGAGAACGGCTGGGTGCGCCGTGAGAGCTGCCCGTCCGACCGGCGCGGCCAGCTCGCCGTCCTGACCGACGAGGGCTTCGAGGCGCTCGCCGCCGCTGCGCCGGGGCACGTCGAGGCGGTGCGCGGGGCGATCTTCGACCGTCTCTCGCCGGAACAGATACGGCAACTGGGCGACATCTGCCGGACCATCGCCGAGGGGCTGCAGCCGGAGAAGGGGGCGTCGGCCGACCTGCCGTGGCTGCGCTGACAGGCGCCGGCCCGATTCAAGGGGTCAAACGCCGGAGGTGAGCTCCTTCTCGTACCAGGCGACGTCCCAGTAGCGGCCGAACTTCCTGCCGACCTCGCGGAACACGCCCACCGGGCGGAAACCGAAGCGGGCGTGCAGCCTCGCCGACGCCTCGTTGGGCTGCGCGATGCCGGCGTAGGCGCGATGCACGTCCTCGTTCCGCAGGGCGTGGAAGAGCGCGGTGTAGAGCAGGGTGCCGACGCCCCGGCCGGCCGCGCCGGGCGCGCAGTACACGGAGGTCTCCACCGAGGTCGCGTAGGCCGCCTTCGGGCGGAACGGGCTGCTCGTCGCATAGCCGAGGAGGCGGCCGGCCGGGGCAGCCGTGTCCGGAGTTTCCGCCGATCCGAGGGTTTCTGGGGATTCGAGGGCAACCAAAAGGCGGTGCGGTCCGTCTTCCGGGTGGGAGAGCAGCCATGGACGGCGCTGTTCCAGGGAAAGCGGTTCCAGGTCGAAGGTGACGGGCGTCGCGCGGACGTAGTGGTTGTAGAGCTCGGTGAGGGCCGGCAGGTCCTCCTCCCGACCCGGTCTGACCTGCACTTCCGGGTACTTCGGCAATGATCCACCTCTCGCTGTGGCCGGACAGGGTACTGCAAGATCGTAAAAAATGGGGGTGCGCATGGGAATTGTGTCCGGATTCCAGTCGTTATCCCTTTTCGAGTGGGCAGCCGAGAGGTAGTCGCGAAGCTGCTGAGGGGCAGCTCATTCGACCGACACCCGACCGAACCTTCGCAAGGGAGCACGCATGGCAACCCGTGCCGTCGCCCGCAGCACCACCGGCGGGAAGAGCAGCGCTCGCGCGCACGGCCACGGCGAGATGGCCGACCGCGACCTCGTCGGCATGTACCTCGACGAGATCGCGCGCACGCCGTTGCTCGACGCCGCGCAGGAAGTCGAGCTTTCCAGGGCGATCGAGGCCGGCGTCTACGCCGAGCAGCTCCTCGCGGGTGAGGAGCTGGGTTCGGGAGGCGGCGCCGACCGCGAGGAACTGGAGGCGATAGCCGCCGCAGGTGCGCGGGCCAAGGACGTCTTCATCCGTTCCAACCTGCGTCTTGTCGTCGCCGTGGCGCGACGTTACCCGCGCAGCGGCCTGCCGCTGCTCGACCTGATCCAGGAGGGCAACGCGGGCCTGGTCCGCGCCGTCGAGAAGTTCGACTACGCCAAGGGCTTCAAGTTCTCCACGTACGCGACATGGTGGATCCGTCAGGCCATCACCCGGTCCATCGCGGACCAGTCGCGCACGATCCGGCTTCCCGTCCACCTGGTGGAGGAGCTGGGACGTGTGCGCCGGGTGCAGCGCGAGTTCAACCGTGAGCACGGACGTGATCCGGAGCCCGCGGAGATCGCCGCCGAACTCGACTCCACGCCGGAGCGCATCGCCGACGTGCTGGACTGGGCGCGCGATCCCGTGAGCCTGAACATGTCGGTGGACGACGAGGGCGAGACCCAGTTCGGCGATCTTGTCGAGGACACCTCGGCCGCCTCGCCGGAGGACTCCGTGCTCGTCATGCTGCGGCGTGAGGAACTGGAGGACCTGATCGACCGGCTCGACGACCGGACCGCGTCCATCATCCGGGCGCGCTACGGGATCGTGGACGGCCGTGAGCGCACGCTGACCGAGGTCGGCAAGCAGCACGGCCTGACCCGGGAGCGGATCCGGCAGATCGAGAAGCACGCCCTGGCCGACCTGAAGCGCATGGCGCGCCAGACGGGGCTGTCCATCGAGGCGGCCTGACCACCTGCGGGCGCCCACCGCGGCGCCCGCAACAACCCCCCACCCAAGACTCGGGCTCCGGTGCCACCCCCCTGCACCGGGGCCCGACCCCTGTCCCGGGCCGGCCGGCCGGTCGGGGCGGGCCCGTACCCTGGACCCATGAGCAGTCCCGACCCTCGCCCCGCCTCGCAGCCCGCCCCCGGCCGCCCGCGTGAACCGCGCGACCCCGCGACGGCGCTGGTCTTCGACGACCCGCTGGACCGGCAGTCGAGCGACGACACCGACGCGGGCTGGGGCGACCGCCAGGGGCAGGGCGGTGCGGGAGATCTCGCGCGCTTCCTCGACGAGAAGCCCCCGCACCACATCTGAGACGGACGCGCCGTGGCTACCGGTACGTCCGGTTCCCGCCGCCGTGGTCGTAGGGCGCCGGGACGGTGTGACCGCCGCCGCCGTTGCCCTGCTGACGCGCGAGCAGGTCGCGGATCTCGGTGAGCAGCTCCAGCTCGGTCGGGCCGGCCGCGGCCTCTTCGCCCTTGCCGGCCTTGCGCCGCTCGTTGAGCTTGTTCATCGGGAGGATCAGCAGGAAGTACACGACCGCGGCCGTGATGAGGAAGGTCAGCGCGGCACCGGCCACGGAGCCCCACAGCAGGCCCACGCCCTTCGTGAGCTCGCCACCGGAGGCGACGCAGGGCTTCTCGATGCAGACGATGTAGCCGTCGAGGTTCTTGGTGCCGATGGCACCGATCACCGGGTTGATGAGGCCCTTCACGAATGCATCGACGATCTTGCTGAACGCCGCGCCGACGACGACGGCGACAGCGAGCTCGACGACATTGCCACGCAGAAGGAAGGCTTTGAAGCCCTTCAAGGGACGATTTCCTTTCGAACGACCGTGCATGTTCGGCCTACGGAACCCTGACGAAGCAGTGGGCCCCACCACGGGACGGACGGCGGAACCCGGGGGTCCGTGAGCGGTTCGGCATCTGAGGGTACGGGCTCGGAGGCCGTGCGACACAGCTCTGTCCGACTCGCCCCGACCCGCCCCCTCCGCACCTGGACACCCCGGTCCGCGATCACCGCAGCGCGAGCGACAGCGGGGTCTGCGCCGCGGCGCCGGAGAGCGCTGCGGCCGTCGCACGGGGAACCGACAGCACGATCAGCGCCCCGCTCCCGCCGCCCACGCTGTCGGCGCCGAGGCCGGCGGAGAACCCGTCGGACTCGCGCGGCACGGCGACCACGGGCGCGGCCCGCGTGACGATCCGCGCCGCGGCCATCACGTCCACCCGGTCGCCGGGGCGCACGAGCCGCACCGCCTGGGCGTCCGCGATCCGCACCGGCGCGCGCACCGTGTCGCGCGCCGCGGCGACCGCCGCCGGCACCGGCCCCGCCCGGCCGGACCACGCGGGTCGGGGGGCCTCCCGGGGTGCGGCGGCCGCGACCGCCGCGGCCGCCATGGCCAGACCCGCCGCGGCCATCCGTCGGCGGCGGCGCAGCAACCGCCGCAGGCGGTGGCCTCCGCCGCCCGCCCTGATCGGTGCGAAGTCCGGCACCGGGCACGGCGCCGGCGCCCCGGCGCCCGCCCGGCGGATCGCACCCGCACCCGCAGCCGCGGTCGTCACACCGTTCATGCCGTCCACCCCGTTCATGCCGTCCACCCCGCCCAGGCCGTCCACCCCGCCCAGACTGTCCACGCAGTTCATGCCGTTCATGCCCGTCACACTCTCCATATCCGTCACACCCTCCACATCGTCAGACCCGTCACCGGGACCACCCGCGGCACTCGTCGGCACCGCCGGACCCTGCCGCAGACGGCGGTCCGGGGCGGCACGGACCACGATGCACCAGCGCGCCGACGGCCGTTCCCGGCCTGTGGATTACTCGCGGGTTGTGGAAAACTTCGTCGCCCGGTCGAGGGGACAAAGGGCCCAGACCTGGCGGCACGGCCCCGGCGGTGATGTGCTGGTCAGTGAAGCGAAGCGCCTGAGCCCGACAACGGGAGGTGGTCGACGTGCCCAGGCAGACCTTGCACGACGACCTGTCCGGAAACGCCAGGTCCCACCCGGGCGACGTGGCCCGCCGCGTCGCACAGCGGCGGGAGCAACTGGGCCTCAGCCGCGAGGAAGTGGCCGCACGGGCCGGGATGACACCCAGCTATGTGCGCTACATCGAGGAGCAGTGCCATCACACCATCGGCACCAATGCCCTGCTCCGCCTCGCGGGCGCGTTGCGGACCACGGCCAGCCGGCTGCTCGGGGGCGACACCGAGAACTGCCCGGACGAGGTGGCGACCGGACAGCCCGTGCCGTGCGACCTCGACGCCGGTGAGTGCTGGAACCGGCTGGCCGGACAGGACGTCGGCAGGATCGCGCTGACCACCGCCACCGGTCACCCCGCCGTGGTGCCGGTCATCTACTCCGTGGTCGACGGCACCATCGTCTACCGCACGGCGCCGAAGGCCCCGCCGGCCGCCGGGCACGGCATCGAGGTCGCCTTCGAGGTCGATCGATTCGACGCGTGCCTCAGCGCCGGCTGGAGCGTGCTGCTTCTCGGAATCGTCGAGCACGTCACCGACTCCGACGAGGTGCGTGCGCTGGCCGAGGGCGCCCACCCCGACCCGTGGGCCGACGGCACCGACGACCTGTGGATACGCATCGTCCCGTCCAACGTCACGGGATGCCTGATACGCGTCGAGTGAGCCGCGCCCCATGTGCCATGTGCCGCGCCCCGCGTGCCTCAGTCCGGTACGAGCACGGCGGCGCCGTTGACGCGGTCGGCGGCCAGATCCCCCAGGGCCCGGTCCGCCTGGTCCAGCGGATACGGGGTGACGGTCACCCGGATCCCGATCCTGGCTGCCAGCGCCAGGAACTCCTGTCCGTCCTGTCTGGTGTTGGAGGTGACACTGCGCAGATTCCGTTCCTGGAACAGATGGCGCTGATAGTTGAGCGTGGGGACGTCGGTGAGGTGGATGCCGGCGACGGCCAGCGTGCCACCGCGGTCCAGGGCCTCCAGGGCCACCGGCACCAGATCGCCGACGGGCGCGAAGAGGATCGCCGCGTCCAGTGGTTCCGGGGGCCTGGCGTCGGCACCGGCCGCCGAGGCCGCACCGAGCTCCAGCGCGAGCTCGCGCGCCTTCGCCGACCGGGTCAGCACATGCACGGTCGCGCCCTCGGCCAGCGCGACCTGTGCGGCGATGTGCGCCGAGGCCCCGAAGCCGTAGATGCCCAGGCGTCCTCCGGGCGGCAGATCGCTACGGCGCAGCGCGCGGTAGCCGATGATCCCGGCGCACAGCAGGGGCGCCAGGTGCACGGCGTCGCGGCCGCCGGCGTCCTCGGGCAGCGCATACGCGTAGTCCTCCGGGACGGTGGTGAAGTCCGCGAAGCCGCCGTCGGCGTCCCAGCCGGTGTAGAGGGAGTCGGGGCACAGGTTCTCCCGGCCGGACCGGCAGTGGACGCAGTTCCCGCACGTGCCGCGCAGCCAGGCGACGCCTACCCGGTCGCCCTCGGTGAATCGGCCGGCGAACTCACCGGTGGCGATGACCCGCCCGACGACCTCGTGCCCGGGCACGGTCTCCCGACGGTGCGGGGGAAGGTCCCCCTCGGCCAGGTGGAGGTCGGTCCGGCAGACGCCGCACGCCTCGACGCGCAGCAGCAGCTCCCTCGGCCCCGGCACCGGTTTCGGCCGCCCGACGCGCACCAGCGGCTCCGTGAGCATGGGACCGGGCCGGTCGACGACCCAACCGCACAGCATGTCTCCAGTCTGCGGCCCGGGGCCGTCCCCACGCACGGCGAAACGACCCGGGGGACGACGGCGGGGTACGCCGAAGGCCCCCGGTCGTGGTCGACGGGGGCCTTCACCCGAAAGTGGGGCGCCGCTCGGGCGATCCGCTCAGGCGGCCGCGCGAGCACTCCGCTCAGGCGGCGGAGGTGCTTGCCGAGCTCGACGAGGAGCCGCCGGTGCCCGAGGAGCTCGAAGAGCCCGAAGAAGACGAGGACGACGACGTCGCCGACGACTTCGCGTCGGACCCGCTGCCGGCCTTGGCCGCCGGGGCGCTGCTGGACGACGAGCCGCGGCTGTCGGTCCGGTAGAAACCGGAACCCTTGAAGACAACGCCGACCGCGGAGAAGACCTTGCGCAGGCGGCCGTGGCACGCCGGGCACTCGGTGAGCGCGTCGTCGCTGAACTTCTGCACCGCCTCGAGGCCCTCGCCGCACTCGGTGCACTGGTACTGGTAGGTCGGCACTTGCTCCTCCTGGCACTCTGGTTCAGTGAGTGCTAACGACGGTCAATAGTGCAGCATTCCGCGGCGTCAGTCCACCGTGACCGCCACTCGGTGACCGATACCACTGCCGTCGCCGCGTGCCGCGACCAGTCCCGCGGACCGCGGGGCGAGCCTGCCGCGCAGTGCCAGCAAGGTGATCAGCGCCAGTGCGGTACCGGCCAGGGGCACGGTGAATCCGGCGCTCGCACCGATGCCGTCCGCGAGCCGGCCGGCGGCCGTGGCTGCCGCCGCCTGCCCGAGCGCGACCGCCCCCGTCAGCCAGGTGAAGGCCTCCGTGCGGACCTGCGCGGGCACCAGCGACTCCACCAGCGTGTAGCCGGTGATCAGTGCCGGGGCGATGGTCAGCCCCACCAGCAGCCCGAGGCCGCCGAGCAGCGGAACGGCGTGCGCAGCCCAGAGCATCGAGGTAGCCGCGGTCAGCGCGGTGTAGCCGACGACCATCCGCCGCCGGGGCCCGGACTTCCAGGCCACCGCACCGCAGACGATGCCCGCCAGCATGTTGCCCGCCGCGAAGGTGCCGTACAGCAGGCCGTTGATGCCCGGCCGCCCGATCTCCTCGGTGAAGGCCGTCATCGAGACCTGCATGCCGCCGAAAACGGCGCCGATGCCGAGGAAGGCGACCGCGAGCACCCGCACGCCCGGCACGGTCAGCGCCGAGGGCTGCCGCTCACGGGCGCCGTCCGCGGTGCGGGCGGCCGGCGCCGGAGCGGTCCGCCGCTGCACCGCGAAGATCAGACCGCCGGCCAGCGTCAGCGCGGCCTCGGCCAGCAGCCCGGCCGCCGGGTGGACGCCGGTGCTCAGGGCTGTGGCCAGCACCGGCCCGATGACGAACGTGAACTCGTCGGTCACCGACTCGAAGGCCGCTGCGGTCTGCAGCAGCGGGGAGTTCTCCGGCAGGGTGGCGGCCCAGCGGGCGCGCACCATCGGCCCGATCTGCGGCACGGAGGCGCCCGCCGGCACCGCCATCGCCAGCAGCGCCCACAGCGGGGCGTGGGCGAGGGCGAGCAGCGCCAGCAGCGTCACGGCCGCCGTGTGCACGATCACACCGGGTACGAGGACCGCGCCCTGGCCGAAGCGGTCGGCGAGCTTGCCGCTCTGCGGGGCGAACAGCGCCATGGCGACGCCGGTGACGGCGGACACCGCCCCCGCGGTGCCGTAGGAGCCGGTGGTGTGCTGCACCAGCAGCACGATGCCGATCGTCAGCATCGCGAAGGGCTGCCGGGCGGTGAACCCGGGCAGCAGGAACGTCCACGCACCGGGGGTGCGCAGCAGCTGTCCGTAACCGGGGCGCCCCGCGCCGGACGCGCGGTCCCGGAGGCCGCGCCGTTCGCGCCGGTCCCGGTGGGGCCTCAGCGGCGAGCGACGGGAGGAGCGAGTGACCGTGGATGCCACGGCCCGGGCCTTTCTGCCGCCTGGTAGCGCACCCTGGACGCCTGGTCGCGTACGGTGCGCCGAGAGCTGTCCTCTCGCGCTTGACCGAGGTAGATACCGGGTGTCCGGCCGCCGGGCGGTCGCGCCAGCTCTGCGTCAGGCAGAGTTGGTGGTGACTGTCGTGCAGCCATGTTAACGGCTGGTTTCGCGGCCTGATTCCAGCCATCCGGCCAGCTTGCCGCCCCGGCCGACCGCGCGCAGCCGCGCCTCGGCCCTGTCGCGCACCGGGTCGGTCGCGACGACCAGGAGTTCGTCGCCGGTCCGCAGCACGGTCGTCGGCAGCGGTACGAAGCTCTTGCCCTCGCGGACGACCAGCGTGACCGCAGCCCCGGGCGGCAGCCGCAGTTCGTTGACCTCCACGCCGTGCATACGGGACCGGTCGGGGATGCGCATCGACAGCAGGTGGCCGCGCAGCCGTTCCAGCGGGGCGGATTCGATGCCCAGGTCCTCGGCGGCGCCCGGGTCGTCGATCCGCAGCATCTTGGCGAGCCACGGCAGGGTCGGCCCCTGCACCAGGGTGTAGACGATCACCAGCACGAAGACGATGTTGAAGATCCGCTCGCTCTGCTCGACCTCGGCCACCATCGGGATGGTGGCCAGCACGATGGGTACCGCGCCGCGCAGTCCCGCCCAGGAGAGCAACACGTGTTCGCGGAAGGGCGTTCGGAAGGGCAGCAGACTCGCCGTCACCGACAGCGGCCGCGCCACCATCGTCAGCACGAGCCCGACGACGATCGCGGGCACGATGTCGTCGCCCAGTTCGTGCGGGGTCACGAGCAGGCCCAGCAGGACGAACAGCCCGATCTGCGCGATCCAGGCGAGCCCCTCGGCGAAGCCGCGGGTGGCGGGCCGGTGCGGCAGTTTGGCGTTGCCGAGTACGACGGAGGCGACGTAGACGGCGAGGAAGCCGGAGCCGTGCGCCATGGCCCCGCTCGCGTACGCGAGGACGGCGATGGCCATCACCGCGATCGGGTAGAGGCCGGAGGCGGGCAGCGCCACGTGCCGCAGGGCGTACGCGCCGAGCAGGCCGACCGCCAGGCCGACGACGGCGCCGATCGCCAGCTCCAGGAGGATCTCGCCCAGCAGGACGCCCCAGTTGTGCACCGGCCAGTGCTCGGAGAAGGCGACGACCAGGATGACCACGGGAGCGTCGTTGAAGCCCGACTCGGCCTCCAGGACACCGGTCAGCCGCGTGGGCAGCGGCACCCGGCGCAGCACGGAGAAGACCGCCGCCGCGTCGGTGGAGGACACCACGGCGCCGATGATGATCGACTGCCGCCAGTCGAGCCCGACGAGGTAGTGGCCGCCCGCCGCGGTGACGCCGACGCTGACCGCGATCCCGAGGGTCGCGAGCACCGTGGCGGCGGGAACCGCCGGTTTGATCTCGCGCCACTTGGTGCCCAGACCACCTTCGGCCAGAATCACCACAAGTGCCGCATATCCCAGCACTTGGGTCAATTCGGCGTTGTCGAATTTGACGCCGAGGCCGTCCTGCCCGATGGCGACGCCGATGCCCAGGTAGATCAGCAGGGTCGGCAGTCCGCTGCGCGACGACAGGCGCACCGCGACCACTGCGATGAGCAGCACGGCGGCGCACACCAGCAGGAGCTCGTTGAGGCGGTCGACAGTCAGGAGCCCGTCCTTTCACTGCAGTTCATTGCCTTGCCTAATATTTTACCTGTGCTTGAGGTCGCTGCGATCTCCACGGGCCGTCCGGGAGCGGCTTCTGCACCGCTTCCGTACAGCTTCCGTCCTCGCTTCCGGCACCGCTTGGGAGGCCGCTGGGCACTACGCCTAAGGTGGCCCCTAGCAATCGGTCCACCCTGCCCTCGAAGGACATCGATGCCCCCCAAGACAAAGTCCCGCCGCGTGCGCCTGATCGTGATCGGGGTCGTACTCCTGCTGGTGGCGGGCATCGCCTTCGGGTCGTACTGGAGCGTGGCGACCGTCCGCGCGTCCCTCCCGCAGACCGCCGGCACCCTGCAGCTCAAGGGCCTGTCCGGGCCGGTCCAGGTCAAGCGGGACGGCAACGGCATCCCGCAGATCTACGCGGACACCCCGCAGGACCTCTTCCGCGCCCAGGGGTACGTCCAGGCCCAGGACCGTTTCTACGAGATGGACGTGCGCCGGCACCTCACCGCAGGCCGCCTCTCGGAGATGTTCGGCAGCGGCCAGGTGGAGACCGACGCCTTCCTGCGCACGCTGGGCTGGCGCGAGGTCGCGCAGACCGAGTACGACACCAAGCTCTCGCAGACCACCAAGGACTACCTGCAGGCCTACTCGGACGGTGTCAACGCCTACTTGGCGGGCCACAAGGGCGCCGACCTGTCCGTGGAGTACGCGGCCCTGTCGCTGACCAACGACTACACCCCGGAGAAGTGGACGCCGGTCGACTCGGTCGCCTGGCTCAAGGCCATGGCCTGGGACCTGCGCGGCAACATGCAGGACGAGATCGACCGCGCGCTGCTGACCAGTCGGTTGAACGCGAAGCAGATCGCCAGTCTCTACCCGGCGTATCCGTACGCGCGGCACCGGACGATCGTGGACAGCGGAACGGTCAATACCGTCACGGGTGCGTACGAACCACCCAATTCCGCCACCGGCACCGGCACCGGCGCTGGCACCGAGACGGGCACGGGCACGGGCACGGGCACGACGGGAACCGGCACCGGCACCGACACCGGCTCGACCGTCGACGAAGCCGCCGGCAACCTGCAGTCGCAGCTCGCCTCGCTCTCCGGCACCCTCGACCAGATCCCGGCGCTGCTCGGCCCCAACGGCAACGGCATCGGCTCCAACTCATGGGTCGTCGCCGGCGGCCACACCACCACCGGCAAGCCGCTGCTCGCGAACGACCCGCACCTGGCGCCCCAGATGCCCTCGCTCTGGTACCAGATGGGCCTGCACTGCACGGCGGTCTCCAAGGCCTGCCCCTTCGACGTCGCCGGCTACACCTTCTCCGGAATGCCGGGCGTGGTCATCGGCCACAACCAGTCGATCGCCTGGGGCATGACCAACCTGGGAGCCGACGTCACCGACCTGTACCTGGAGAAGCTGAGCGACGACAGCTACTTCTACGACGGCAAGCAGCTGCCCCTCAAGACCCGCCAGGAGACGATCAAGGTCGCCGGGGGAGCGGACCGCACGATCACTGTCCGCAGCACCAACAACGGCCCGGTGGTCTCCGACCGCAGCTCCGAGCTGCTCAAGGTCGGCGACAGGGCGCCGGTGGACAACTCCGCGCCCGACCGGGGCAACGGCTACGCGATCTCCCTGAAGTGGACCGCCCTGCAGCCGTCCAAGACGATGGACGCGGTGTTCGAGCTGGACACGGCGACCGGCTGGGAGGAGTTCCGCGCCGCGGCCCGCGACTTCGCCGTCCCCTCGCAGAACCTGATCTACGCCGACGGCAAGGGCGACCACGGCAACATCGGCTACCAGGCCCCCGGGCAGGTCCCGACCCGCGCCGCGGGCTACGACGGCACCTACCCGGCCCCCGGCTGGGACCCGAAGTACCAGTGGGGCAAGCCGATCCCGTTCGACGCCATGCCGTGGGAGTTCAACCCGCCCCGCGGCTACATCGTCACCGCCAACCAGGCCGTCGTCGACCAGCGCAAGTACCCCTACCTGCTCACCCAGGACTGGGGCTACGGCACGCGGAGCCAGCGGATCAACGACCTGATCGCGTCCAAGATCAAGGACAGCGGGCTGGTCTCGATGGACGACATGCAGAAGATGCAGAGCGACAGCAGCAGCGAGATCGCCAAGCTGCTGGTGCCGTACCTGCTGAAGATCGACATCAAGAACGACAAGGACGACTACGTCCGCAACGCGCAGAAGCTGCTGGAGAGCTGGGACTACAACCAGGACGCGGACTCCGCGGCCGCGGCCTACTTCAACGCGGTCTGGCGCAACACCCTCAAGCTCGCCTTCGGCAACAAGCTGCCCAAGGAGCTGCGGCCGAAGGGGCAGTGCCTGACCGTGCCGGCGACCGACCGGTCCGGTCCGGTCGACGACCTCAGCGGCAAGTCCAAGCTGGTGCGCGAGTGCGGCCAGCGCGACGCCGACCAGGCGCAGCCGGACGGCGGCGACCGCTGGTTCGAGGTCGTGCGGTCGATCATCAAGGACGAGGACAACCCGTGGTGGACCACGTCCCCCACGGCCTTCTTCGACAAGGACAGCGGCAAGCCGCGCACGACCCGCGACGAGCTGCTCGCCCAGGCGATGAAGGACGCCCGCTACGAGCTGACCGCCAAGCTCGGCAAGAACATCGACACCTGGAGCTGGGGCCGGCTGCACCAGCTGGAGCTGCGCAACCAGACGCTGGGCACCGGCGGTCCTGCCGTCGTCCGCTGGCTGCTCAACCGCGGTCCCTGGAACCTCGGCGGCGGCGAGGCGGCGGTCGACGCCACCGGCTGGAACGCGGCCGGCGGCTACGAGGTGGTCTGGGTGCCGTCGATGCGGATGGTGGTCTCGCTGGACGACTTCGACAAGTCGCGGTGGATCAACCTCACCGGCGCCTCCGGGCACGCCTACAGCGCGCACTACTCGGACCAGACGACGAAGTGGGCCAAGGGCGAGCTGCTGCCGTGGGCGTTCACCAAGCAGTCCGTGGACGCGAGCACCGACGACACGCTCGCGCTGACGCCGTAAAGCGCTGACGCCACCACGCCGGGGACGCGGGCAGTGGACGTACGTCGAGGGGGCGGGCCCGCGGGCCCGCCCCCTCGCGCGTTCAGCGGCTCCCCGGCCGCCCGAAGCGCCGCACGCCGTCCGGGGTGACCACCGCGTCCACCGGCCGGTCGTGCGGCTCGGCGGGCACGTGCTCCAGCACTTCGTGCCCGTACAGCAGGACCACCAGGGCCGGCGTCGCCCCGCCCGCCTCCAGCCGGGTCAGCACGCGGTCGTAACTGCCGCCGCCGCGGCCTAGGCGCAGGCCGTTCGCGTCGGCGGCGAGACCGGGCAGCAGCACGGCGTGGGCGCCCGTGACGGCATCCGGGCCGAGGCGGCGGCCGGTGGGCTCGTACAGGCCGTGCGACGTCCGCACGAGCGCGTCCGGGCCCTCGTAGGCCCCCCAGTCCAGATCGTTGTCGGGCAGCAGGACGGGCAGCAGGACCCGCGCGCCGCGCTCGCGCAGCGCCTCCAGCAGCGCACGGGTGCCCGGTTCCGCGCCCATCGAGACGTAGGCCGCCACGGTCCTGGACGCTCCGGACAGCTCGGGCAACTCCAGCGCGTGCCGGGCGATTCCCCGTTCCGCCTCCTCGCGGAAACCTTCCGTGAACCCACTCCTCATCCGCAGGAGGGTTTTCCGCAACTCGGCCTTGCTACCGTGACTGCCACTCATTTGGCCCACAATCGCCGCCTATACCCGTCATGCAACCGGAACTTCATCTTCACCTCATATGCAGCGGATATTGTGCAGACCATGACTCACGCGCGTACTCGGATCAGCAAGGCTGTCATCCCCGCAGCCGGCCTCGGCACCCGTTTCCTCCCCGCCACCAAGGCGACACCCAAGGAAATGCTTCCGGTCGTGGACAAGCCCGCCATCCAGTACGTGGTCGAGGAGGCCGTCGCGGCCAACCTCTCCGATGTCCTCATGATCACCGGCCGCAACAAGCGCCCGCTCGAGGACCACTTCGACCGCAACTACGAGCTCGAAGAGGCCCTGACCCGCAAGGGCGACGAGTCCCGGCTCGCCAAGGTCCAGGAGTCCAGCGACCTGGCGACCATGCACTACGTCCGCCAGGGCAACCCCCGGGGCCTCGGCCACGCGGTGCTCTGCGCCGAACCGCACGTCGGCGACCAGCCCTTCGCGGTCCTGCTCGGTGACGACCTGATCGACCCCCGCGACCCGCTGCTCAGCACCATGATCGACGTCCAGGAGCGGCACGGCGGCAGCGTCGTCGCGCTGATGGAGGTCGATCCCGGCCAGATCCACCTCTACGGCAGCGCGGCGATCGTCCCCACCGACGACGACGACGTGGTCCGGATCACCGACCTCGTCGAGAAGCCCGCACAGGGCGAGGCGCCCTCCTCGTACGCCATCATCGGCCGCTACGTCCTGGACCCGGCGATCTTCGGTGTGCTGGGCAAGACGCAGCCCGGCCGCGGCGGCGAGATCCAGCTGACCGACGCCCTGCGCGAACTGGCCCAGGAGGGCGGCCCGGACGGCCCCGTGCACGGCGTGATCTTCAAGGGCCGGCGCTACGACACCGGAGACCGCGCCGACTATCTGCGTGCCATTGTCCGACTGGCATGCGAACGTGATGACCTGGGCCCGGACTTCCGGACCTGGCTGCGTTCGTACGTCAACGAGGAGATGCAAGCTTGAGCAGTAGCACGGCCGCCGGTGCCGATCGCGTCTGGTCCGTCTCGGAACACCTCGACAACATCCTCCGGCAGCTGAGGCCCCTGGAGCCGATCGAGCTGCAACTGCTCGACGCCCAGGGGTGCGTGCTCGTCGAGGACGTCATGGTGCCGGTGTCGCTGCCGCCCTTCGAGAACAGCTCGATGGACGGCTACGCGGTCCGCACCACCGACACCCAGGGCGCGGACGACGAGCACCCGGCCGTGCTCACGGTCATCGGTGACGTGGCGGCCGGCAGCGGCGAGCCGCCGACCGTCGGCCCGGGCGAGGCCGCTCGGATCATGACCGGCGCCCCGCTGCCGCCCGGCGCCGAGGCCGTCGTCCCGGTCGAGTGGACCGACGGCGGCAGCGGCGAGGCGGGCCCGGTCACCGGCATGTCCGCCGCGAGCCGTACGCCCGAGGCGTCCTCGGGCGAGGTCCGGGTCTACCGGCAGGTCGAGGCCGGCGCGCACGTCCGCGCCCGCGGCAGCGACGTGGCCGCCGGTGAACTGGCCCTCGCCGCGGGCACGGTGCTGGGGCCGCCGCAGATCGCGCTGCTCGCCGCCGTCGGCCGTGCCGCGGTGCGGGTGCGCCCCCGTCCGCGGGTCGTCGTGGTGTCCACCGGCAGTGAACTCGTCCCGCCCGGCGAGGCGCTGGGCCCCGGCCGTATCCACGACTCCAACAGCTACATGCTCACCGCCGCCGCGCGGGACGCCGGCGCCCAGGCGTACCGCGTCGGGGCGGTCGCCGACGACGCCGAGACCTTCCGCGCCACCGTCGAGGACCAGCTGATCCGCGCCGACCTGGTGGTCACCAGCGGCGGCGTCAGCGTCGGCGCGTACGACGTGGTGAAGGAGGCGCTGGGCGAGGAGATCGAGTTCCGCACGCTGGCCATGCAGCCCGGCAAGCCGCAGGGATTCGGGTTCGTCGACGCGGGCGCCCGCGCCGAGACGGAGCCCTCCGGGGAGGACGAGGAGGCGGCCGTGGAGCCGGAGCGCACCCCGCTGGTCGCGCTGCCGGGCAACCCGGTCAGCGCGTATGTCTCCTTCGAGCTGTTCGTGCGCCCCGCCATCCGCACGCTGATGGGCGTCGAGCCGGTCCACCGGCCGTCGCTGCGGGCGGTCTGCCCGGCGGCCGTGACGTCCTCGCCGAAGGGCAGGCGCCAGTTCCTGCGCGGCCGCTACGAGGCCACCGCCGGCACGGTCACCCCCGTGGGAGGGGCGGGATCCCACCTGGTGGGGGCACTCGCCCACGCGAACTCGCTGATCGTGGTCCCGGAGGACGTCACGGAGATCGCCGCGGGCTCCGAGGTCGACGTGGTACTGCTCGACTGAGCGGGTAGCGTACTGCCCACGCGAGCACGCGCGAGCAGTGGGAGTGTCCGTAGCGATGACAGAACAGCAGCGCCTGACGCACGTCGACGACGCGGGCGCGGCCCGTATGGTCGACGTCTCCGCGAAGGACGTCACCACCCGCACGGCACGCGCCACCGGGCGGGTCCGGGTCTCGCCGCGCGTCATCGAACTGCTGCGGGGCGAGGGCGTCCCCAAGGGCGACGCCCTCGCCACCGCGCGCATCGCTGGCATCATGGGCGCCAAGCGCACCCCCGACCTGATCCCGCTCTGCCACCCGCTGGCGGTCTCCGGGGTGAAGGTGGACCTCGCCGTGGGCGACTCCTCCGTCGACATCACCGCCACCGTGCGGACCACCGACCGCACGGGCGTCGAGATGGAGGCCCTGACCGCGGTCAGCGTCGCCGCGCTCACCGTGGTCGACATGGTCAAGGCCGTGGACAAGGGCGCGGTCATCACGGACGTACGGGTCGAGGAGAAGACCGGCGGCAAGTCCGGGGACTGGAGCCGTAGCTCGTGAAGGCGCTCGCGATCACCGCGTCCAACCGCGCCGCCGCCGGGGTCTACGAGGACCGGGGCGGCCCTCTCGTCGTCGCCGGGCTCGCGGAACTGGGCTTCACCGTGGACGGCCCGCGCGTCGTCCCGGACGGCGAGCCCGTCGGGCACGCCCTGCGGCAGGCGGTGGCGGAGGGCTACGACGTCGTCGTCACCACCGGCGGCACCGGCGTCTCGCCCACCGACCGCACCCCCGAGGTGACCCGCGACGTGCTGGACTACGAGATCCCCGGCGTCGCCGAGGCCATCCGCGCCGCCGGCCGGGAGAAGGTGCCCACGGCGGCGCTCTCCCGTGGCGTGTGCGGCGTGGCCGGGCGCACCCTGGTGGTGAACCTTCCCGGATCCACCGGCGGTGTCAAGGACGGGCTGGCCGTGCTGGCCCCCTTGCTGGTGCACGCCGTCGACCAGCTCCGCGGCGGCGACCACCCTATGTCTGGGAGACCGAGCTGAACGTGTCCTGGCCGGCCGAGCTGGCGGACGGGGACGTCCTCCTCCGCCCGATAAAGATGCGCGACCAGCGTGCCTGGCGCGAGGTCAACCGCCGCAACCGCGACTGGCTGCGGCCGTGGGAGGCCACCGTGCCGCCCGCCCCGCCCGGCCACCTCGCCCTGCGGCCCACCTACCGGCAGATGGTCCGGCACCTGCGCCACGAGGCCGCCTCCGGCCGCATGATGCCGTTCGTCATCGAGTACCAGGGACGGCTGGCCGGGCAGATCACCGTGGCCGGCATCACCTGGGGCTCCATGTGCAGCGCCCACATCGGCTACTGGGTCGACGAGGCGGTCGCCGGGCGCGGCGTGATGCCGACCGCCGTCGCCCTCGCGGTGGACCACTGCTTCCGCGCGGTCGGCCTGCACCGCATCGAGGTGTGCATCCGGCCGGAGAACCGGCCGAGCCGGCGCGTGGTGGAGAAACTCGGCTTCCGCGACGAAGGACTGCGCCCCCGCTATCTGCATATCGACGGGGCGTGGCGCGATCATCTGGTGTTCGCGCTGACGGCGGAGGAGGTGCCGGAGGGAATGCTGCACCGCTGGCATCAGGCGCGACCCGGCACAGCTCACAAATAAAATATCTGTTCGAAATACGTCGCCGATCCGACTCTCGCACGAACGCAATCAGAAAAAAATTTCGGCGTATCAGCCAGATCGTGCGACACACCGCGCCAAATTGCGTATCCCCCGTCGCGAACCCCCCTACCGTGTGATGCGTGAGCAGCAGCGGCCTCATCTACGCAGTCATCGTCGGGGCCTGGGCTGCCTACTTGGTGCCGATGTGGCTCCGTAGGCAGGACGAGCTCAACGAAGCGCGCCCGACGGAACGCTTCAGCACCGCCATCCGGCTGCTGTCCGGACGCGCGGCGCTGGAGCGCAGGTACGCCAAAACGGCGGACCCGGACGAGGAGACCGAGGGAGACCCCGCGGTCGACGTCCGGGACCTTGCCGTGCCCGCGCCCGAGGTGCCGGCCCAGCCCAAGCCGCTGCAGGCCAAGCCGCAGCCGCAGGCGCAGGCCGGGGCGCAGTCGAAGACCAAGAAGCCCAATCCGCGGGCCAAGGTGCTCGCCGCGCGCCGCCGCACCACCACGCTGCTCTTCCTCGGCTTCACCTTCGGCATGATCGTGGCCGCCGTCGGCGGTGTCGCCTTCCTGTGGGCCCCGGGCATCCCCGCGGTGCTGCTCACGATCTACATCGCCCACCTGCGGGCGCAGGAGCGCCGCCGCTTCGAGGTCAAGCTCGACCAGCGCCGCGCCGCGGAGGCCGCCAAGCGTCTCCGTGACGCCCGCACGGTCCGTGAGCACGCCCCCGAGGCCCCCGACGTGGCCGAGCCCGCGCCGCTGCCCCCGCCCGAGGAGCCGGCCACGGCCGACCGCCGCGCCCTCGTGGAGCAGACCGATCACGCCGAGTGGGTCGACCAGCAGCGGACCCCCACCGAGGACACCTGGGAAGTCCCGGCTCCCCGCCCCACCTTCTCCACGGCCCCCGTCACCCCCCGCCGCACCCGCGACCGCAGCCGCACCCCCCTCTTCGACCAGCACTCCGACCGCGACCGCCCCCGCGCCGCCAACGAGTGACCCGCCGGGGGTGAGCGGAGCACCCCCGCCGGGATGCTAGAGTTTTCCTCGTTGCAAGGGCCTGTGGCGCAGTCCGGTAGCGCACCTCGTTCGCATCGAGGGGGTCAGGGGTTCGAATCCCCTCAGGTCCACAACAACGGGCCGTTCACGACTTAGGTCGGGAACGGTTCACGAGATCCCATCCAGATCGCTTGTCTGGATGGGATTTCCTGCATTTCAGGCTAGGTACGGCTCGGATACCGCTTCGGGGAGCCCCGTCCGGTGCCGAGGGCACGGCGAGCGGAGCCGGCGATGGTCGCGCGGGCATGGCGAAGCGGCCGTGGGACCGGAGTGCTGGTGGTCCCACGGCGCGGCGGTGTGGCCTCGCTTGTGCCTGCCGGACGTCTACGTGGCGGGGTTCTCGGGCGGCGGGGTGAGGATGTCGCTCTCTTCGAGGACGTCCCTCGCCTCGTACGGATCGGGCGTCTGGGGAACCTCGCCGATCGTGTAGTACTCCGCCTTCCACAGGCGTCGCTCGCGGAGGAACGACTCGATGGTCCTCAGGTTCTCGACCATGAGCTGGACGGCGGTCAGCAGGGTCTGCGCGACCCGTCCGCGGCTCTGCCGCTTCTCGCGGGCGTGCAGAAACGTGTCGACGTTCTTGGCGCGGCCGTTGAGCCCTTCGATGTGGCTGCGCAGGCCGCGGTAGGCGCGTTGCCAGAGCGCGCGGCCCCAGGGGAGTTCCTGGCGCAGTTTGGGCATCACGTCGGCCGGCACTGTCACCGTGGACTGTTGGCAGATCGCGGGGCGTTGGTGCTTGGGGCTGTTGGGCGGCCGGACCGTTGGGCGTGCCCCGGGATGGGCGCGACGGGCGCGTGGATTGTCCAGGTCGACGGTGTGCGCGGCGCGGGCCGTGCGTGGCGGCTGTGTGCGGCGCCGCGATCGGTCGGCGTCCGCGTCGCGCTCCTGGGCCCAAGGGCAGGTGACGCGCGGGCTGGTGCCTGCTGCGGGGCACTGGCGGCGTTCCAGCCCGCGGTGGTCTGCGGACTGCTTCAGGGGCAGGACGTAGGGGTCTGCCTGGACGATGAGAGGCAGCAGTTCCTCCCTCTGGGAGCTGCCCTTCGCGGCGGACATCTGGTGGTAGGCGTCGATGATCCGCTGCGGTGTGTGGGGGCACAGCAGGTCGCCCGCGATGGCGATGGTTCCCTCGGGGGCGTCCTTCTCCTTCTTGACCATGGTGGTCTTGTAGTCGAGGACGACCTTGTAGCCGAGAGCGCGTACGGGGGCGTGGAAGTTCTCGACCTTGGCATCGGAGTAGGCGAGGTCCCCGGCGATGAATCCCTTGACGGGCCAGAGCCGCTGGACGATCTGCAGCAGGCGGACGGCTTGGGGACCGATGTCTTTGCTCGGCGCGTGGATGGCCATGCCCATGCACAGTTGGGGGTAGCGACGGGAGGTGGACGGGTCGCTATGTCCCGCCACCAACAGCGTGGCGCTGTAGCCGAAGGTCTCATCACCGCCGCCGGAGACGTGCAGGCCGGCCGTCACTTCGAGCGACGCGTGTCGCCGGGTGCTCGGCCGGGCCCAGGTAGGGACCGCGGTTGTGTCCACCGACAGATCGCCACGCCAGTCGTTCATCAGACCGCGGGCGACGGCGATGCGGACGGGCACCAGGACGAGCCGGTTGGCGATGCGCGAAAGCGCGTGCGAGGCATCGAGATTGCGCGGATGGGCCCAGGCCTGACAGTACGGCTCTGTTTCGTGGCGGGCCATCCGGGTCCGCCGGTCGTGCCGGGCCGGGTCCAGCAGGGTCGTGATGCGGGACCACGCGTCGTAGAAGCGCTTCGCCGAGGCGTGCGTGGCATCGATGTCCGTCGCATCGACCGGTCTGAGCCCGAAGTACTGCAGCCAGTGCTTGCGCAGACGGAACTGCATGCACTCCCAGGCGTCGTCGATGTTCGTGCTGCGTGTCTCGCGAGCGGCGAGGATCAGGCCGACCAGCACGGTTTCGGCGGGGAGACCGCGAGGGCCAGGACGGGCGGCCTCCAACGGGGCGAGGTCGTCGAGAATGCCGCTGGCCCGGACGAGGTCGAGGACCTGCCGCACATGGCGGTCGTTGAGCTTGGAGGGATGCGGTGACGGCGCCGGCCTGCGCTCTTCACGCTTGTGCGTCATGCCCACCCCCGCAGCAGGCGAACGGCGGCGTCTTTGGAGATCTCTGGCACCCAGGCCAGGTAGGGAGCGAGAGAGGCGGCGGACTGCAGGCCGGCGGCCTTGGCGACGAGGTCGGAAGGGACTCGGTCGCGGAGGAGGGAGACGATCCAGGTCGCGCGCAGGCGTCTCATGTCCGGGACGGGGACCTTGCGATCACGAGGCCGGTTTCTGTCGACCCAGTTGCTGATCGCGTTCTTCGGGTGCTCCACCTCGCGGTCTGGGGCGTACAGGTACCGGTGGCCCGCGGTGCTGGCGAGTTCGGCGAGGGTCTCCTCCCAGAGCGACCGGCAGACGATCAGCCGGTCGCTGCCAGGAACGCGGACGACAACCGCATCGCTGGTCAGGACGTGAATGTCCGTCCCGCGCACAGCGAGCATCTCTGCGGGGAACAGGCCGCAGCCGGCACCCAGAGCAAGCATCGCCCGGGCGTTGCCACGGCCGGTGGGGGTGGGCGGAAGGTTGTCCGCCCACACGGCCAGGCGGGTGAGGGCGCTCGCGCTGTAGGGCCGCGCGCGGGATCGGTCGGCGCTCAGGTGCGGCCGCGCCGGCTCGCCGCGCTCGACCCAGACCAGCACCTCGCGGACCCTGCTGAGCAGCGATGCGTAGGTCTGGAGCGTGCTCGGAGCGTGCTTCGTGCCCGTCAGCAGGCAGTGGGTGATGGTCGATTGGTCCAGCCACACAGCCGGGTCGCGGGGCACGCCCGCTCGCTCGGCATGGACAGCGAGCATCGCCACCACACGCAAGACCGTGGTGAGCCGGTACGGAACGTGGTCGGCCACGGTCGCGACGAGCATCCGCACGCCGTCGGCAACCGCCTCCCACTCCGGCGGTGCGTCTTTCGGGCGGTACCGCAGGATCGCATGACTCATCTCTGGCTCCAGCACGACATGCCACGAATAGCGGCTAATCAAATAGCCGCATTGCTGGACATAGTGCACGTCGACGTGGAGGAGCGCATCTCGATGCCCGGTGGCACGCACCGCAGCACGGCCCCGAGGGACTTTGCCGTGGACCCGGACCTGTGGCCCCACGCGCCGCTGCCCGGGCACCCGCAGGCGGGGGTCGTCCAGGCCCTCGCGCGGGCCCTGGAGCGCGAGATGGCGCGTCAGGGCCTCAGCCTGAGGCAGTTGGCGCAACTGAGCGGGATCAACCGGCAGGTCATCGCGAACCTGCTCCGGGGGGACAGTTGGCCCGACGTCGTCACCGTCAGCCGCCTTGAGGACGGTCTCGGGATGCCGCTGTGGCCCGGGGCGACGAGCCCTGCGTCGGCCGTCGCTGGAGACATGAAGTGACACGTATGCCTACTTTCCGCACATTCTCAGGTGGAATGGCAGGGTGAAATCGGCCACGCGTCCCCGAGCGGAGATGCTCTCCACTAATCTCGGGTGTACGTGAACCATGATCAGGGGCACGTGAGGTGCCGCCGGGGGGCAACCCGGCGGCACCACCCCTGAAGCAGTGACCAGGAGCGCGTGGTCTGCGTCAGGCGGCCTCCGAGGTGTTGTCGGCGCGAGCGATCTCGTAGACACCGCGGGAGACCTTGACTACAAGGCCCTTGCGCGTGAGGCGATTCAGGGCCGTTCGGACGTTTTCGGTGGGTCGCTTTGAGCTGCGCAACTTGTCGGTTCTTCCCTGATCTCTCAGGCGGTTGATGGCTTCCAGGACGTCACGGACGCGCAGGGGCCGGTTCGCGCTTGCCATGAGGTTCATGATCAGGTCCGGAAGCGTTGCCGTGCCTGACTCGTTATCGACTTCCGTCACGGCAGGCTGAGGATCGTCTGTTGGGGTGAGGTCCTCAGCCTCTGCGTCCCGATCCTCGACGGTTTCGCCCTCAGTCGCTTCGCGTGGTTGCTGCGGAGAGACGCCCAGGTCGGGCAGCGACTCGATGAGTGACGTGTAGAGGGCCTCGAGACGGGCCAGGCGCCCCTCGGCTTGGGCGAGTTGCGATCGCAGAGTGGAACAGCCCTCGTGCTGCTGCTTCATCTGCTCGTGCACCAAGGTCAGGGTGTCCAGCACGGCGGAATGCGCGCCTGATTCCATCGGCATGCTTCCTCCTGCGTCATGGCCAACATCAACCAGGCGCAAGCGTAGGGGACTTGTCGGGTATGACGGGCCAAGATCCAGGAAATCCGGCGACGGAAAACAGAGCTTGCCAGACACGGTCGGTTCTGGACTGCACGCGACGGTTGCAACCGACCAGGCGCCTGGTTTGGTTGCGACTGCCGGACTGCCTGGAACCGAGCCTGACGGGTCGGTCTCTCCTGTCGTTGTGCGTGCTTGGGGCGGATGTACCAGTCGGCCATGCGAGCCGGCTCGGCGTAGCTCGACTGGGGTTGCGTCCGCAGCGCCGGGGCGGGTGCCGAGACGCTCGTGCCTGGACTGTGCGATCAACGTACTGAAGTCCCTGAGGGGTGCCGACATTTGCTATCCGCTGGCTGTGACGGCCTCTGATTGCAGAGCGATCCGGCGAGCTGCGGCGGCAGTAATCTGCTCGGGCCCGAACTCGGCGACCAAGCGGTCCAGCAGCGTGTTCAGACGCGCAGCCTCATCGGCTCGATCTCGGGACATGCCGTCACGCAGGACCCGAGTCGCGTACTCATCCGGATCCTGCCCGGAGGCTGCAGCGGCATCTCGCACCCTCGCGTAGACCTCGTCGCTTACTTGCACACTGAGCAAGTGCATGCCGTCCTTGCCAGGATATGCGGTGGACAAGGTGTCGATGGGCAGCAGGTCGCCCAGTGCGGCCCAGACGCCGCTCAGAGCAACCTGCCGGTTCGCAGTCCTGATCACGGTGAGCAGACGGGTCCGGTCGGCCGAAACCGCCAGCGGGATTGGGCATTTGTGTCGGGCAGCCCTGAGCTCTCTCTTGAGGGCTGGGCGAATCAAGGTGACCTCGATGGCGTGCACTGGCATAGCCGCTCCTTGTGGGGGATCTATATGGGAGTCCGTCGATGGGAGCAGTCGGAGACGAGTCATCGCCCGCAATTGGCCAGACGCCGCCGACGGTCTTCGACGGATCTCAGAAGAGCGTGATCGGTCCGGCCGGCAGCCACCCATCGAGGTAGCCGTCGACGAGATCGGTGGTGCGGTCGGAGTGCGGTTCCCGAAGGACATCGTCAAGTACTGCACGCGGCGTCCACCGAGCCTTCAGGTCGGGGCGGTCGGTGGCGAATGGGGCAGAGAGCATTGGGGGGCCGATGCGCGCCAGGAAGACGTGCTCCTCCACCCGTACGGCCGATGTGCCGTCCGGAGGACGGGCCCAGCGTCGCCCGATCACGGAGCCCCAACGCACGGCTCGCCCTCCGAAGTAGCGTTCCGCCACTCGAGCAGCGGCTTCCGCGTAGGACTCCGTCGATCTGAGGGAACTTTGCGGCAAGGCCCAATGTGGCGGATCCGAATCAGGGCACGGGAAAAGAGCCACCCTCTCATCAGTGTCGATCGCGACGAGGGTGGCCATGCGGCGAAATCGAGGAGCAAGGACATCCATGAGAGCAGCATCGAACACGGCTAGACAAATAGCCACTGGGTTGAGCCGGGAGAGCGGTCGATACCATATGCCAAGTGACTGCCGATTCTGGTGTGCGACGCTTCGTGCGGCCATTGCGTCGGGCCAGGCCGAGGTTGTCCGTAGAAGGCTGGCTCGACCGGTCGTGCTCGGTGGTAAGCAGCAGCGGGATCCGCTCAGCAGAACATCCTCCGAGTCCCGTCCATTGCCGTGGCGGCCGATGCAGTGCGGGCTGGCGCGCTTCGGGGGCATCCGCCGATGTTGCGACGGTTTGAGCACCGAGAACCGCATCAACCGGGCATCGGGAGGGCGCCGTCCCGTGCCAGCGGGCGCGGCCAGGACACCATTGCCCTGCGGTACCTCATCGTGCGGGCGCGATCTGCCTGCGGACCTCAGGGTTCGCGTTTGACTCGAACAAATCTGCGCCGTAAATTGAGCAGTGTTCAAGTTGCACGGTGTTCAAGTTCGGGATGAGGGGTGTTGCGATGACGACCGCCACGTCGGTTGCCTTCCGGCCCGGGAGGGCGTTGCTGGCGCTCTCCCTCTCGGTGGCCGTGGTTCTTCTGGGGAGCACCATCCTCAATGTGGCGCTTCCACAGATGCAGAAGGCACTCGGTGCCGGGGCCACGGGCCAGCAGTGGATTCTGAACGCGTACACGTTGACCTTCGCGGGCTTTCTGCTGGTCGCGGGGAACGCGGGCGACCGGTTCGGGCTCAAGCGTCTGCTGGTCTGGGGGACGGCAGGATTCGCGCTCACCACTGCGATCGCCGGGTGCCTGGACTCGGTTGCCTGGGTGATCGTCATGCGCGCACTGACCGGCGTTGCCGCGGCGACCATCATGCCGACCAGTCTTGCGGCGATCCTCCGGATCTTCCCGGCGGAGAACCGGGCCCGGGCGATCACGATCTGGGCCGCGGCGTCCGGTCTCTCCCTCTCGCTCGGTCCACTGCTGGGCGGGGTCATGCTCAGCGCAGGGCTCTGGTGGGGTTCGGTCCTGGAACTGGTCGCCGCGTTCGCCGTGCTCGCACTCCTGGCGACGATCTTCTGGGTCCCGGAGGTCGCGGGAAGCGGTTCGGGTGATCTTCGCGTTCAGCCGGTGGCCGGCTCGCTCGCGGGAATCTCCCTGCTGGTCTACGGAGTGATCCACGTCAACGAGGGCGGATGGGTCACGGCCGGCACCCTGGTGCCCCTGATGGCGGGCATCGTCGTTCTGCTGGGTCTGGTCGTCACGGAGATCCGTCATCACGAGCCCTTGGTCGACATTGCCCTCTTCCGGCACCCGTCATTCACCATCGCGGCGACGGCGCTGACCCTCGGCTCATTCGTCGTCTTCGGCTACCTGTACGTCGACACCTTCTACCTCCAGGAGGAACGGGGCTTCTCGCCGCTGCAGACCGGGCTTCTGCTGCTTCCGCTCTCGGCGGGACTCGTACTGGGCGCGCCGCTGTCGCGGCGGTTGTCTCAGCGGATGGGCGCGCGGTTCGCACTGGCAATGGGGCTCGGCCTGATGGCTGTCGCATTCGTCGGCATGGTCGGTCTCGGTGCGCATACCAACGTCACCTGGTTCATGCTCGAAGCCTTTGTGCTGCAGTTCGGTTTCGCGCTGGTGCTGTCTCCGGGAATGACGCTGGCCTCCTCCTCCGTGCCGCCGCAGCGAGCAGGCGCTGGATCCGCGCTGCTGAACACCCTGCGCCAGTTGGGCAGCGCGCTGGGCGTCGCGGTCCTGGGATCGATCCTGTGGTCTCACTTCGCGGGCGGCATGGACGTCCGGCTCGCCAATGTCCCGGCAGGTGTGCGCGAGGCCGCCTCTTCCTCGCTGACCTCCGCCCTGGCGACGGGTAACCGCGCCGCCCTTCAAGCGGCCGGGCCGTCCTTCCTCGGTGCGATGCACACCGTTTCCCTTGTCGCGGCCGGTGTGTCGGCGGTCGCCGTGGCGGCCACGGTCTTCTTGGGCACGGGTAGCCGATCCCGAGTCCCGCAGCAGCCGACGGCCGAGGCCGCAGGCGAACCGGTCTGGATGGGCCGGTGAGCGGCTTGCCGCCACCCAGCCGGCTCCCAGGCCGAACCTCATCAGGCGGTGCCTCACCGACCGAGCATTAGGGTGGGCCTTCGGAGGTTCGTGTGTTCGCTCGTACGCACCGGTGGCCGCCAGCCGTCCGGCACCACCGAACACTCCAGGACCACCGCTCTCAGAAGGAACAGCACCATGCGTTTGAGTCGCGCGATAGTTCTCAGCAGGGCGCTTGAGCTGCTTGACGAAGCGGGCCTGGAAGCGCTGACCATGCGCAAACTCGCCACGGCGCTCGACGTGCACGTCGGCGCCCTGTACTGGCACTTCGACGACAAGAAGGCACTGCTGGACGCCATGGCGGAGGAGATTCTGTCCGGGATCGCCGCCCCCGACCCCTCGTTGGAATGGCGAGCACGGCTGACAGGTCTGGCCGGTGCGCTGCGCCAAGCCATGTGCTCACGTCGCGAAGGCGCACGACTGGTCGCGGGAACGTTTGTGGTGCAGCCGAACACCCTACGTACCGGACGGGCGCTCACAGACACGCTGCTGGACGCCGGCGTCGTCCCGGAGCGCGCACCAACGCTTGCTTTCGCGCTCTTCTACTACGTGCTCGGCCACACCATCGAGGAGCAGGCTCGCGACAGCATCCCGCATGAGTCATTCGAGGCCATGTTGTCCGAGGCCGAGGCTGAGGCCGCCCGCGCAGGCGAAGACCCCGATACGTCACTGCGGGCCATGTACGCCGTCGACGCGGGCGAGCGCTTTTTCAGCGGCCTGAATGTTTTCCTCGACGGGCTGGCAGCCGAGGGGGCGCAGCGGCCGCACCGGCCGAGTTGACCCTGCCCCACTCGCTCGCAGGGGCACACGTTCCCCCGACGGTCATGCCTGGACCACCGACGTAACGGTGGTCCAGGCATGGGCGTCGACGACCCAGGTGCGCGCCCGTTTTCATGCCGCCACCTTGTATTGAAGGGCTGCCCGAAGTCGTCAAAAGCGACTGTCCCCGTACCTGGCGAACCGGCTCGCCGCCATTGATGAACGCCCATGGCCCGGGGGACATCCACGGCGGTGCGAACCGACTCCGCGGTCAGGAGGAATGAGAGGAACCGGAGGCCGCCGCGTCGGTGATCTGGCGAGGCGTCGTTCCCAGCCACCAGGCCGGGTGGGCGGATCCCTTCGTGGTGCGGCCGTCATTGTGGACGTAGTAGCGCTCATCGCGGCCCGGGGTACTCAGCTCTCCCGCCAGCGCCCGCTCGAGCCATTCGGCCCCGAAGCGGAAGACTTCTCCCGCGGTACCGCCCAGTGGATGGAACTCGTTCTCGTAGACGCGCATCTCCTTGGGCGCCCGAACCCGCTCATATGTGGCGAGAGCCTGCTCCAACTGGGTGAGTTCGTCGAACTCGCCGATCCCCATCAGCAGTGGACACGTGATGTCCGAGACAAGAGCGCCCAGGGGCATGCGCTGCGCCAACTCCGCGTCGAAGAGATCCTCGTCGGTGTAGCCGGACATGTACATGTAGTTGTTCTTGAAGCTGGGCTGCGCCCGTTCGAAGATCGTCTCGAAGTCACCGGAGACCGCCTCGAAAGTTGCCACGGCGGCGAGCCGGGAGTCGGTCGCCGCCGCACGCATGCCCCAGTAGCCGCTCATGCTGATCCCGAACATGCCGATGCGCCGGGCGTCGACCTCAGGCAGCTCCGCCAGGTAATCGATGTAACGACCGATGGCCCGCTCGTAGTTGGTCAGGTCCACCGCCAAACCGCCCGCACGCGACTCGCCCTGGCCCGGCCCCTCGATGGACAGGGCCACCACGCCGCGGGAGGTGTAGTACCGCTCGGCGGCGTAAATGTAGTCCTCCTTGATCATGTCCATTCCGGGGCCGAGGATTACGGTGGGCGCACCTCGTACCTCGCCGGCGGGCAGGTGGAGCAAGGCATAGATGTGCTTGCCCTCGAAGTCGAGGACCACCCGGCGCACCCGGTTGCCGCGCAGCTCGGAGAGACGGGCCACACAGTGATTGCACCGGTCACGGAACGCGGTCTTGCGGGGGTCTCCCGCGTCGAAGACGGAGTACTGGGCCCGCCCCCACATCACGGCCCCACGCAGATAAAGATCCGCAGCCGTCTGAGCGAAGCCCTCCGCCTCATGGTGCGTCGCGCGCTCCTCCGCCTGGGCGGCCACGGTGGCCCAAGCCTTGGGAAGCATCGCGCCGCTACGGACCTGCGTGAAGACCTTGTCGAAGTCGGTGTGATCGTGACCCAGCTGTTCCATGGTGCCCTTGGCGGCCGGGTGCAGCGCGTCGAAGCCGCCCTGGGCGATGGCGATGTCGAGTGCCCAGTTCTGTCCGGTGGAGCGCGCGGTCATGACGGATCCTCTCGTTCGACCCCCACCTTCGTCTCAGAGGACATCTTCTCCCGTCGTTTTATCCTGCTATACGCGCTTGGACCGGAGTGTCGCCCGTCGAGCAAAGGCCGTTCACCGACGTCGAGAGAGCCGGCGCGCATTGCCACGTCGGCGGACAGGCGCGGGGAGTATCAGGCACGTCTGAGCTCGAACAATTTGTGCCTCGTAAGTTGGCCGGGCCAAGCTCGGCTCGACGAGCGATGCGACGGACAGCCCGTCAGGTCGACGTTCAGGCCGCACATGAAGTGCTCGCGCACCGCGGGTCAGCGCTGGAGGATCTCGACCAGGCGGGGGACCTGGGACGTCATGCCCTGGTGCACGAAGTCCGTGAGGTCCGCGAGGGACTCCGCGCGGTGCGTCTCCAGTCCGTAGCCGCGGGCGAGGTCCAGGACGTCGATCCCGGAGATGTCGAGGTAGTCGCCCTTGGGGACGTGCAGGATCTCGGAGAATTCCTCCAGGGCCCGGTATCGGTGGTTGGTGCAGACCACGTATGTCAACGGCACCCGGTAGCGGGCGGCACTCCACAGGGCGGAGGTGGTGTACTGCGTCGCGCCGTCCCCGATCAGGGCGACGACGGGTCGCTCGGGGCGGC